>JAGYOK010000063.1 GCA_018399685.1 Alphaproteobacteria bacterium
GAGTAGCTATGTTCGGACAGGATAACCGCTGAAAGCATCTAAGCGGGAAGCCCCCTTCGATACTAGGACTCCCTATCAGAGCCGTGGAAGACCACCACGTTGATAGGCTGGATGTGGAAGAGTGGTAACACTCGAAGCTAACCAGTACTAATTGCTCGATTGGCTTGAATTTAAATTATGCATAGGTACTTACAAAAGGACTTATGCCTACGCGCAGTGATAAGTTTGCTGCACTCGTTGATTTAGATTTTTGCTAGACAAAACCTGCAACATATTTGGAATAAGTTTTGAGTTTGAATGATCTGGTGGTTATAGCAAGAGTGAAACACATGATCCCATCCCGAACTCAATGGTGAAACCTCTTAGCGACAATGGTACTTCGTCTTAAGGCGCGGGAGAGTAGTTCGCTGCCAGATCTTTCAAGCTCAAAGCTTATATTTCGAACCTATATTACGTGCTTAGAATTCTTAAAGCCGCCCTTTTTGGGCGGTTTTTTGTTGTTTGAAGTGAATTTGACATAATATAAAGCTTATGTTAGGTTGGCTTTTTTGCAAAAGGATAACAAAGGAGAAGCCTGTTGAATTTCAAAGTATCTGATGGATTAGCATTTGTGTCTTCTTTGGCTTTTGGGGGTGCTGTTGGTAAACTTACTTTAGCTTGTGGCGGGAGTAATAAGGAAGCTGCCGAAGTGGCGGGGCTTGGCGCTATTTTTGTTACTGCTGGTTATGTTGCTCTTGCGTTAACGGTTCGTGAGGCAGCCGAAAAATTTGCGCGAAAAAATGATGCAGAAGAAAAGCCGGAAGTGGATAATACTTCTTCTGAACCATCAGAATTATCTAACGAATAAACATCCATAAAATTTCTAATTAATAGGTCCTGACCCTAACTCTTGGGAAAAGAGTTTGCCCCCTTCGGGGACAAACCTAATTTACTATGATGTTATTTGAGGGCGTACGATGGGCGGTTTTTTTTATATTTGTGTGGAGTGTTTGTTGTTTGGTAGAATGTTTACCGATAACAAGCGGAGCGGCAGAGCAGCTATGAAACATAGAAAAGGCATCGGGAAAATCAGAAACAAGGGCTGGCGTAACAAAGGTGATATCACGCGCGATCAGGTCAGAGGAATGGCCAAACGTTTAGGGATTCCTTTTAGTGATGCTGCGCCGGGTAAGCATAAATTTGTAGAAAAAGGGCGCAACAAATCTCTTGAGCAGCAGCCGGAAGAGGGCAAAAATGAGGCTCTGGAGCTTTAGGGTCAGTACCTGTTAATTATATTATGTGTTACGGTGTAGGATATAGCTGTATTAATTTGGAGGGTTTGGTGATGCGGTTTTCTGCAAAAATCAGACATTTTTTTGGGAGCTTTTTAGTCGCCGCGGCTTTTATTTTTTACGCGAATTGTGTGAATGCCAGAAGCGCTCCGGATTGCGGTAATATTAAAAACAGCCTTTTAAAGGATGTTTATAGCTCGGCACAGAAGGTTTATTATCTGGTGGATGTTCAGACATCGATGGATTCTTTTTGCACTGCTGCCCGGAATTTGGAGCAGTGGGACAAGGAGCTTTCCCGCTCTCAAAAAAACAGAGAATATAAAAAACAACGGGATGCTTTATTAAAAAGCGCGGAGGTTGATTTGCAATATTTGAAAGGGCGGCTTATCGCTCTTAGAGGATGGTCATCTTATGAATCTCACGATTCTTTGGATGAGGCTGTCCGCCGGGCAAAGATCAAAAAAGAAGTGCAAAAATGCTTATCGCATGTCATGCGTATGAAGAAGCATGGCGAAGCTATAGAGCTATTCATGCAAAATCATAATGATAATCGGGGCGAGTAGGGCAGTCTTGGTTTGGCCTATAGATCAGCCTCGCCCGAAGTTTCCTCAGACGGGATGCTCTCGCCTTCGTCATCATCGCTATTTATGATGTTACCTTCTGCATCAAAAACCATTTTGTCAGCAGGAGTTTGCTTTTTCTTCAGGGCCTTTATTGATTTTATGAGATCGTTAAGAGGAGGGAGGATGGCATCCTCATATTCCAGCTTTCTGTCGTAAGGAACATTCTTGATAAGGTTGTTCATAAGAAGGTAGGCTGTTTCATCTATTTTAGCAGCCTTGAGCGCTTTTTTTGTCTCAATGTTCTCATAATATTTAATCTTGTTGACGGCGTGCTCCATAATGGTGGCGATGTTTTTGTCGGCTCTGGACAGGCGTTTTTGGAATTCCTGACGGGTTACGGTAACCACTGTGCACAACGTTGCGGCTTCGTAATTAAGCGGGGAGACTTCGTCCGTGACAAGCCCCATTTCCCCGATAATAGTGCCGGGGCCATAGGTTCCGACTTCAATTTTGCGATCCCCTTGCATGGTGAAGGCAATGACTTCTCCGTTTTGTATAACGTAGGCGCGCGAAATTTCATCGCCGGCGCGAATGAAAACCTTTCCTTTTTGGATAGCACTACGCTCTAATATGCTTGTATCTGATGTCATTTATACATGCCTTTTGGGATGGGGGAGAAAATATCCCCGTCGTAGTTTAGCAGATTTCAGGAAAATAAATACTTTATGCTGCATTTTTACTCACAGGGGATTTAAGTAATTGAAAAGTAATAGGTAATAACTGCTATTATGAAAAATAATGCTGCACTTTGTCTGGCAGGATTGTGGGGTAAAAATTGTCTTTTGTACGAGTTTTGAAAAAGACACGCACAAAAAATATTGAGAAACGCACAAAAAAGCGCTATACTCCCTTGTAACAGCGAATAAAAAGTATGTGGAGAGTGCCATGATTGGAGCGTGCGCGCTCGGGGCTGAGGGCGTTATGTTCGTTCCTCAGAAAGGCGAGAAGATCTTGCCTATGCTGATGATAAGACGTTCTAACGATAACGAAGCGCAAACCGGGCGATAAACGAAATATCCCATCCGTGAGTAGCATGGTAGGCTGCTATTGCCAGTGTTCATGACATGACATGGCATGGCGGTGGCGGGCTATATCTGTTTTTATCGGAAATTATTATAGAAAATTATTATAAAGCGAGAATGAGATAATGGATATTTCCAAGATTTCTGCGGGTAAAGATGTGCCCGATAATGTCAATGTAATCATTGAAAACACAGCCGGAGGCGCGCCGGTGAAGTATGAAATGGACAAAGAGTCCGGCGCTTTGTTTGTTGATCGTTTTGTGCACACGTCGATGGTTTATCCAGCTAATTACGGTTTTATTCCGCAAACTTTGGGTGGAGACGGTGATCCGGTCGATGTGCTAGTTTATTCCCAGCACGCTATTTTGTCTGGGGCGGTAATTGCTGCGCGTCCGGTTGGTGTTTTGGTCATGGAAGATGATGGCGGGCAGGATGAGAAAATACTGGCAGTGCCCGATGATAAAACTCACCCGATGTTTTCCGGCATTAAAGAATATAGCGATTTACCGCAGATTTTGCTTGATGAGATTGAGCACTTTTTCACGCATTATAAAGACCTTGAGAAAGGTAAATGGGCGAAAATTCAGGGCTGGGAAGGCTCGGAACGGGCGAAAGAATTAATTATTGAAGGTATTAATAACGCGTCTAAGCAGGCGTGTGGTTAATGCTTTTTGCTGCAGTAAGGGCAGTTTGGATCTTTTCTGAGAGCATAGTGCGAGATATTAAATGTCCTAAGGTCTACGCGCGTGAAGGGGTGCTCTTCATTATGGCTAAGGTCAATGTCTAGTAAGCGGCACAGAGTAATGTGGGCTTGTATCGTGCCTATAATTGCGGCGCTTGTGCCTAATGGGCCAACTACAGGGCTATTCGAGACTTCGGGAAGATCGGGAAATATACAGCGATAGCATGGGCGGTCTGGCTTATAGCCTTCGAACGATCCTATTTGCCCTTCAAACGCTGTTATACTGGCGACGATGAGGGGGATGTGTAGCTCTATACTGGCATCATTGAGCAGAGATTTGCTCGTGAAGTTATCGCTTCCATCAAGGATAAGGTCGGGGTTATGCGTGGAGATGATTTTTGCTGCGTTTTGTTCGGTTATTTGCTGATCGATTGTGTAAATGTTGATATCCGGGTTGAGATTTTGTAAAAACGCTCCGGCGAGCAAGGCCTTGTTGCGCCCTTCCTGATCAGTGCGGTACATGGTTTGGCGGTGGAGATTGGAGATATCTACGTGGTCACAATCAATGACGATGATATTGCCAATGCCTGCTCCTGCTAGATAGGGGAGCGCCGCGCTCCCCAGGCCGCCAGCACCAACCATCAGGATTGAGCTGTTAGCGAGCTTGTCCTGTTTTTCAGGGCTCATTTCAGGGAGGCTTAATTGGCGTGCGTAGCGTTCGGTCATTGTTTAAGCTTTCTTTTCCTGATGTTAATAGGGGGCGAGAGGGTAATCCTTGCTCCGTCTATTTTCATAAAGTTACACATTTTAATGCATAGTTGCAAGGAATTGTGCTATATGAAGGCCATGCATTTAGATAGGGTCAGGAT
>JAGYOK010000064.1 GCA_018399685.1 Alphaproteobacteria bacterium
TTAATGAAAGCTTCACAGTTCGCAAAATCAGCTATGGCGAAGGCGTAGAGCGTGTATTCCCTTTATGGAGCAACCGCATCGACTCAATCGAGCTTGTTCGCCGCGGTTCTGTACGTCGTGCAAAACTTTATTATCTTCGCGACCGCCGCGGTAAGTCCGCCCGTATCGCTGAGCGCACAACCGGCCACGACATAGAAGCACGTCCGGTTAAAAAGGCCGCCAAAAAATAATAAGCGCTCTATAATATTATGAGCACAAAGAAAAAGAGCCCCTGAATTTCAGAGGCTCTTAATTTTTGTTATGAGTCAACACCCATTAATCTAATTCATTTTCATAAAAATTTCATTATCAACTGAAGGGTCCTGAGATTCTTTAGCAAAACCAAACTCTTTAGCCGCTACAAAAAGCTCCTCCCGCTGCATATCAACTCTTGCGCCATAAGCTACGGCATCAACTTCCATTTCGTTAAGGCGCGAATGTCCAAAATTATTGTCCTCTCCGGCCTTATCAGGATTAGCTTTAGCGTATTGGATATCCTGCCTATACTGATCGTAATCGATAAGACCTCCCGTAGATTTCATGGCGGCAATACCCTCTTTACCATAAAACACAATCCCGTCGCCTTTTACCTCACCGGTTCCCCCGTCTTTAAGGGGCTGGTGTACAAGACCACCATTTTCATTTTCTGCCAGCAAAACCGGAGCACTTACAAAACTATAATTAATGGCATTACCTTGAGCGCCTTCCAGAGAATAATCATACTCCAGAGCCTTGCCAAACTCATACGGCAGACGCCCCATAAGTTCCTTTTGGAAGCCTAGCTCTTTCCATTGACTGCCGATTTCAGCTTTTTGATCCTCAATAACCTGCATACGGCGTTCCATCTCTACTTCGGCGGCAGCAACAGGCATCCCTGTTGACCATCTGGTGCTCCCATCAATCAATCTGTGGTAATCCTCGTACATTTGCATACTGACTACGCCCAGCTTCTCTATCGCTTCCGGCCTAACTGGTTTTTCGGGCAAAATATCATCCGGAACGCCATCCTGCTTAGCCCTCGCATAGGCTTTCACACTGGCATCATAATTTTCCAATGATACAATATAATCACCCAAAGAAGCTGTATCAGCATTCCTGCTCTGACAAATGTCCTGAAAATCAGCCCTGTCGTATGTCTGAATTCGGTATCCCGTATCCGTTCCTTGAGCTATCCCCCTGAAAAACTCTTTCAAAGCTCCCGGATTTTCACCTGGCTTGTACAAAAAGCTGTCCGGCTGGCTGATTACTACATGATTAGGCGTTTCTGCCAAAACCACAAGAACCTTGCTTACATCGAAAGGAGGAAGCACAGAAGCTATCGGTTCTTTTACAACAGGAAATTCATCTTGTTCAGGAATTACATCACTCATTCTATCACCCGTATTTGTATAACAGAGGCATTTTTATTACCATAAAACACATTCAATATGATACACAATGTTAAAGCCAAAATGCAAATAAAAGCTCCACTTTTATAGACAAATTATCCATTTCACCTTATAGATTAAACCCTAAAAAGTTATTAATTTTGGAAGAAAATACCATCTATGCGAGCACAACCGCGCACCCTGTACCAGAAAATCTGGCACGACCACATAATAGACAATTCCACAGATGATGGAACTTGCCTGATCTACATCGACCGCCACCTCGTCCACGAAGTCACCTCCCCTCAGGCTTTCGAAGGCCTGCGCATGCAAAAGCGCAAAGTGCGGTGCCTTGAAAGAACGCTAGCGGTTATGGATCACAACGTCCCGACTACGGATCGTTCCTTGCCTATAGAGGAAAAAGACAGCCGCATCCAGATCGAAACCCTGCGTAATAACTGCAAAGAGTTTGGCGTAGAGCTTTTTGATTTAACCGACAAACGGCAGGGAGTTGTTCACATTATCGGGCCGGAGCAAGGCTTCACCCTTCCCGGCATGACGATTGTCTGTGGTGACAGCCACACCTCCACTCATGGCGCATTTGGTGCTCTGGCATTTGGTATTGGCACAAGCGAGATCGAGCATGTTCTTGCGACCCAGACACTGATCCAAAAACCAGGCAAAAACATGCGCATCAACGTGAATGGCAAGCTTGGGACGGGCGTAACCGCCAAAGATATCATCCTGCACATCATCGGAACAATCGGCACAGCGGGCGGTACTGGCTATGTCATAGAATATGCAGGAGACACCATCCAAAGCCTTTCCATGGAAGGGCGCATGACAATATGTAACATGTCCATTGAAGCAGGCGCGCGCGCCGGGATGATCGCCCCCGACCAGACAACTTTCACTTATATCAAAGGCCGCCCCAAAGCTCCCAAAGGTGAAAATCTGGATAAAGCGATCGAATACTGGAAAACGCTTTACACGGATGAGGGCGCGGCTTTTGACCGTGAGATATCAATCAATGCCGAAGACATTCCTCCAACCGTCACTTGGGGAACCACGCCTGAAGACGTCGTTTCCATTACAGGAAAAGTGCCATCTCCCGAAGATTTCGACAATCCCGGCAAACAGGCCGAAGTCCGGCGTATGCTTGAATATATGGGGCTTGAGCCAGGCACAAAAATTCGGGACATAAAGATTGATAAAGTCTTTATCGGCTCTTGCACTAACGGGCGCATCGAAGATTTACGCGCTGTTGCAAAAATCGCTGCTGGCAAAAAAGTGGCAAATGGCGTCGAAGCCATGGTCGTGCCGGGATCGGGGCTTGTCAAAGCTCTGGCTGAACAAGAAGGCATAGCCGACATTTTAATAAAAGCGGGCTTTGAGTGGCGCGAAGCTGGCTGCTCCATGTGCTTGGGAATGAACCCGGATCAATTAAAACCGGGAGAGCGCTGCGCCTCCACCTCCAACCGCAATTTCGAAGGCCGCCAAGGCCGTGGAGGGCGCACGCATTTATGCTCCCCTTCCATGGCCGCCGCCGCTGCAATTACAGGAAAATTGACCGATGTTAGAGAGTTTTGAAAACCTCCACACACGTACGGATTATGAAAAGAGCTGGCCGGATAGTTTCGACTTTGAAACCGACGAAACCTGCCAAACCTTATTCAAACCTTTTATAGAAGAACAGCTTGAAAAGCTAAAGGCTTTCGATGCACAGCGCCCGTCAGATATCACATATATTTTCCATGAACACTCAAGGCGCGTGGCCGATGATATAAAAAACACCTGCCTTTATATGAGGTTAAGCGACAAAGTTGCCAATAACCTGTACTGGGCTATTCTGCCCCACGATATCGGCAAAAAAGAACTTCCGCTGAATATATGGGACGTTAAAAGCAAGCCGGATGGAAAGCTAAAAGCCCTGCGGCGCACCCACACAATTTTGGGAGCGCTGCTTACAGAAGAGTATTTTAAAGACCTGCACCACCCTTTCAAAACCCTGATGGTTGAGATTATGCTCCACCACCATGAGCAAATGGATGGAGATACAGCGTTATCCCTGCCCGTACGTCTTGCCGCCATTATTGATGCTTTTGACGGCTGGCGCATATTCAGACCCCATTACGGAAAGCGGGATATCTCAGTTCCAGGAGTCCTCAACCGCATGCGCGTAGAAAAAGGCGGAACCTTTTTCGATATGGAGCTTTTCGAAACTTTTGCAGAAGTAAAATTACCCCCCCAGAAGAAAACTTAACCGAGAAAACACAATGCAACCCTTTACCAAACTAAGCGCAACCGCAGCGCCATTAGATATGATTAACGTCAACACCGACGTGATTATCCCAAAGCAATTCCTGAAGACCGTCAAGCGTACAGGGCTGGGCATAAGCGCATTTTACGACATACGCTATGACGATAACGGCAACGAACGCCCCGACTTCGTATTAAACAAGCCCGAATATAAAAGCGCGCAAATCCTGATTACCGGCGAAAATTTCGGCTCCGGCTCCAGCCGTGAGCATGCCCCATGGGCTATTTTAGACATGGGCATACGCTGCATTATTGCCCCCGGCTTTGCCGATATCTTTTATAATAACTGCTTTAAAAACGGCATCCTTCCGATTACCCTGCCCGAAGATCAGGTCACATCCCTGATGGAAGAGGCAAAAACAAACCCTAAAAACCTGATCGAGATTGATCTGGAAAAGCAAACCATAACGCGCGGAAACACACATTCTTACAGCTTTGATATAGAGCCATTCCGCAAACACTGTTTACTAAACGGCCTCGACGATGTCGGCTTAACGCTACAAAAAGAAGCCTCTATCGCCACTTTTGAAAATAAAATAAATGAAAATAAACCGTGGGTCTAACCACCATATAATGAAAGAAAGTAAATATGAGCAAAACATACACCCTTAAAGTTCTTCCCGGAGACGATTGAGGTCAAAAGCGGGGCAGCAGGGAAACTCAGAAGTTTGCACCTGCTTTTACAGA
>JAGYOK010000065.1 GCA_018399685.1 Alphaproteobacteria bacterium
TAAGAGAGAGTTTTGGGGGCTGGATTTTGCGTTATCCCCCGAAACTCTTGATCCGCGCCCCGAAACAGAGCTGATTATCGAGCTTGCATTGACACGTTTTGAAGGGCGTAAAGCGCCCGAAAATATTCTGGATCTGGGAACGGGGTCGGGGTGTATCCTGATTTCCCTGTTGTCAGAATTTCCCGATGCTTATGGAGTCGGTATAGATATATCCGAAGGAGCGCTTGAAATGGCGCGGTATAATGCGCAGCAAAACGGCGTGTCAAGCCGCTCTGCTTTTTTGTGTGGCTCATGGTGGGGGGCACTTGATACGGGTCACATCGCGTCAGGTGGTGCAGCACATGGTGCACATAAAGACGCACACAAGGTGCAGCAAAAATATGACCTTATTGTCAGTAATCCGCCCTATATCGCGAATCATATAATCCCGAAACTGTCCTGTGAAGTGAAGAATCATGACCCGATTCCAAGTCTAGATGGAGGCGCAGACGGTCTTGATGCCTATAAAATAATTTTTTCCGAATTAAAAAAACATCTTTCTATGCAAGGAATCGCCCTTCTTGAAATTGGTTATGATCAGGAAAATGATGCAATGCGACTCAGCGAAGAATCTGGATTTGCGCTACGCACCGTCCATAACGATCTAGCAGGGAATCCGCGGGTTGTGGAAATCTCTTGTGGGGATAAATAAAAAATATCTATCGATACGTCTTGATTGGAAAATGTCCTTGGCTGTACTTTGAGTTTGTTCAAGGCAACACGTACACAATATGAGGTTTTTGTTCAATGAAACCACAAACAGGACAACTGCAATATATTGTGTTTAACTATACTAAAACTAGGGTGCCCTGCTGTTTTGGCATGCATTTTTAATGTATGGTGTGGAGTGTTGGTTGTAAGAAAACTGTAAATGTATCGGACTTTTAAAAAATGAGACACGGAACATCAAGTAGAAGGCAGAGAAGCCGCAATAGTGGTGGACACCGCAATAACCAGCAAAGATCACAAATATATGACAGCAATGGGCCAGATGTGCGCATTCGCGGTACTGCCCATCAGGTTGCAGAGAAGTATTTAGCTCTTGCAAAAGATGCAAATTCCGCAGGTGATATAATTGTTGCAGAGAATTATTTTCAACATGCGGAGCACTATATTCGCATTATTAACGAGAATAACGGAAGCTTTGATTCATCAAAGGTTCTGGGCAAAATGCATGCGCAGGAAAATTCCGGTAATCGCAACATAAATGCACAAAATTCCAATGACAGAGACGACGATTTGTCATTACCCGGAAGCATAATCGGGGAGCCAAGAAAAAATGTCTCCAGGGATTCAAATGTCAAGAAGTCCGAAGCTGTGGCATAGGGTGCGACCTTAAAGGGGTTGCGGTATTTTTATTCCTTGAATAATCGGGTTTTAACTTTAGGGCGGAAATTTCCGCCTTTTTGTTTGGTTGATTTGCTTGTGCATGACAGGTAAAATTGCAGGATACGGATAAAGCAAAAGATTATTATCAGGTGAATTTCTATGGATTTTGATAAACTTACCGAAAAGACAAAAAGCATGTTGCAGCAGGCGCAAACGCTTGCTACGCGCTATTCCCATCAATCTTTGGAGCCGGAGCATTTGCTCAAGGTTATGCTTGATGATAAAGACGCTCTGGCTTCGAAAATTATTCGTGCTGCCGGTGGTGATGTGCCGCTGCTTAAAGCCTCGATTGAGGGGGCAATCTCCAAGTTTCCGGTGGTTGAAGGTTCGGGAGCGGGCGGGCTTCGTTTATCCAATGATCTGGCGAAGATTTTTGCTCAGGCGGAGAAAGTGGCCGAAAAAGCGGGAGATCGGTTCGTTACTACCGAGCGCATTTTGCAGGCAATGATTTTAGCAAAACGGTCGGATATTTCAGGATTTATGCAAGACGCGCATGTGAGCGATGCTAACCTTAATATGGCGATTAATGATATCCGCAAGGGGCGAACTGCGGATTGTGCGGGGGCGGAAGACCAGTTTGATGCTCTGGCCAAATATGCGCGTGACCTGACCGAGGATGCGCGTAACGGCAAGCTTGACCCGATTATCGGGCGGGATGAAGAGATCCGCCGCACTGTACAGGTGCTTGCGCGGCGCACGAAGAACAACCCCGTTTTGATCGGTGATCCGGGTGTGGGCAAAACCGCGATTATTGAAGGGCTGGCGCAGCGCATAGTTAGCGGCGATGTGCCGGAGGCTCTACGCGATAAGAAACTTATGTCGCTGGATTTGGGGGCTTTGCTGGCCGGAGCTAAATATCGCGGCGAGTTTGAAGAGCGCCTCAAGGCTGTGATTGACGAGATATCGGCTGCGCAAGGGGAAATTGTGTTGTTTCTGGATGAGCTGCACACTCTTGTAGGGGCGGGCAAGGCCGATGGAGCTATGGATGCTTCTAATATGCTCAAGCCTGCTTTGGCGCGTGGCGAGCTTCACATGATAGGGGCGACGACGCAAGATGAATACCGTAAGCATATCGAGAAGGACGCGGCGCTGGCGCGGCGCTATCAGCCTGTATTTGTTTCCGAGCCTACTGTGGAAGATACGATTTCTATCCTGCGTGGATTGAAGGAAAAGTATGAGCTGCACCACGGCGTGCGGATTACCGATGCGGCGATTGTTTCGGCGGCGATGCTATCGAACCGCTATATCACTGATCGATTTTTGCCGGATAAGGCGATTGATCTGATTGACGAGGCTTCATCGCGTTTACGGATGCAGGTGGATTCCAAGCCCGAAGATATTGACGAGCTTGACCGGCGGATTATCCAGCTCAAGATCGAGCGGGAGGCGCTGAAGAAGGAAAAAGATAAAGGCTCTAAAGAGCGGCTTAAAGCCCTTGAGGAAGAACTTGATAATCTGGAATCAAAATCCGCGGATTTGACTTCTCAATGGAGAGCCGAGAAAGAAAAGCTGAATGCCGGGCAGCGATATACGGAAGCTCTGGACAAGGCGCGGATAGCTTTGGAGCGCGCCGAGCGGGAGAATGACTGGGCCAAGGCCAGCGAGATTAAATATTCGGTTATCCCTGATCTTGAGGCCAAAATTGCCGAGGTGTCCGGACAGGATGTTTCGGCGAGCAGTCTTATAAACGAGGAAGTTACATCCGATGATATTGCCTATATTGTGAGCAAATGGACGGGCATTCCGGTTGATAAGATGCTGGAGGGAGAGCGCGATAAATTGCTTTCCATGGAAAATAAAATCCGCCAGCGTGTTGTCGGGCAAGATGAGGCCGTTAAGTCTGTGGCTAATGCTATTCGTCGCTCGCGGGCGGGCTTGCAGGATTCGCGCAGGCCGATTGGCTCGTTCCTGTTTTTAGGGCCAACTGGAGTTGGCAAGACCGAGCTGACCAAGGCTTTGGCCGAGTTTATGTTTGATGATGAAAATGCCATGGTGCGGCTTGATATGTCTGAATATATGGAAAAGCACTCTGTGGCGCGGATGATTGGTGCTCCTCCTGGCTATGTTGGCTATGAAGAGGGCGGAGCTTTATCCGAGGCTGTGCGGCGCAGACCTTATCAGGTGGTGCTGTTTGATGAGGTGGAAAAAGCGCACCCCGATGTGTTTAACGTGTTGCTTCAGGTTCTGGATGATGGGCGTTTGACCGACGGACAGGGGCGCACTGTTGATTTTTCCAATACGGTTTTGATTATGACATCCAATCTGGGGAGTGAGTTCCTGAGCGCACAAAAAGAAGGCGATAATGTTGAAGCTGTGCGTGATGACGTTATGAACGTGGTGCGTTCTGCGTTCAGGCCGGAGTTTTTAAACCGCATTGATGAAGTCCTGCTCTTTAGCCGCTTGGGGCGTGATGAGATCAAGGGCATTGTCGATATCCAGCTTGGCTATCTGGATGGGTTGCTGGAAGCCCAGCATGTTAAGCTTGAGCTTACGGATGAAGCGCGGGGCTGGATTGCCGATAAGGGATATGATCCGGTTTACGGGGCGCGGCCACTTAAACGCGTTATTCAAACCTATCTGCAAAATAGACTGGCGGAAATGCTGCTTTCCGGGGAGTTGGGAGTTGAATCCACGGTCAAGGTCGGCGTGAAAAACAAAGAGCTGGTTTTTGAGGTTTCATAGATATCCACGGGTAAACCCGTGGTTCTATGGCTACGCCGACAGATCGCATAAGCAATCTGTCAATTACAGCGCCTGACGGCGCTGACCTCAAACCGTCATCCCCGCCAAGCGCAGCGCGAGCGGGGATCCGGATGCCCGCACACGAAGCAACGCACCGCGTTGTTCGTTTTTTGTAAAGCAGAACAAAGCTACGCTTTGCTTCTGTCGGGCATGACAATGGAGG
>JAGYOK010000066.1 GCA_018399685.1 Alphaproteobacteria bacterium
TTTTTTCTGAACGTTTAACGGCCTTAAGTTTTATATTTTCAGCAAGGTTTCTCTCAACAAATCCCTCGCGAATAGCCACTTGATAGAGGATCACCAAGACTGTTCTTGCATACTTTTGTCTTCTGTATGCTTCTTTCCAATTATTTGTAATCCAAGCATATAAAGATTTTGTCGTTAATTTCGATATATGTGGATGCCCTGCCTTAAAAGACCACTCGTTAATTTTATTCAGGAAAATGTTGTAATCACTTTTTGTTCTGTCACTCAAGGATGTCCAGAATACGCTTTGCTTGTATCTTTTAATGATATCAGGGAAGCTTCCTTCCTTAATCCTTGTGTCTATTCCAGTCTCATGACGATATCTGAACGACACGTAATCATCATATACTTCATCGGCTCGTATAATAATATCTATGATGGGGGTTTTATCGGTACGTCCAAGGTGGATTGTGGCTGACCATTTTTCAGGCCTGTCTTTCGGGTGAGGCATAAAATATACATCACAATAATTCTTACGCTTCTTCACCTGACAATGAGGAGGCAATTTTGTTTTCAAATCAGCCATATATTGAATCATAGAAGGGGTCTTTTTCCTTGTCAATATCATCAATGAATCCAAGAGCTTGATACACTGCTTTTCCTTGGTAAATATTGCCGTATCTACGTGTATAAAATAGTGGTTTTGGAAAACGTTTTTTTGTTTTCCAAGAGTTTAATGTACTTTTAGATAAACCTGACAGATCAAGCACTTCTTGCTCAGTTAAACGCGGTGGCGGTGTTTGTGATTTACATGAATTCGGTAACATCACTCATCTCCGTTTTCTGGCCTGAAGCTTTTTTGTAAGTAGATATTGGGATTTTTAATCCACTCATGCAGATCAAACAGGAAAAACGCCTTACGAGTAGCGTTTTTCCTGTTTGATAGCCTATGAGGTTTTGGAAAAGTTCCACGCGCAATGCGGCGGTTTATTTCTTGGCGAGAGATACCGCATAGCCTTACAGCAAGAGTGATGGGGATGAGGGCGTTGCTCTGGATCATAAGGGCAGCAGTAACCTGAGCCTCAAAATCTTCTTTAATGCTTTTTCCAGCTAAAAAATCTTCCATGGGCACTCCTTTTACAAAGCCATGCTTTGCAAATTGATTTGCTCATATGCGCCCATATTGATAAATAACCAAGGCTTTTGAATTACAAGAGCGGAAGTTTCAAAAGCCAAGGCATAGATTGATCTCGCTGAAAGCGAGCTCTCTATGTTATATGGTACATTAAGGTTGTTAAGAAAATCTTAATGCCCCCGGTTGATTTTCAACCTATGTTCCGGTGTCACATCGGAAAACCAACCGGCCACGAACCCGCCCGAATGGCCTTAGCTTCCAGCTTCGGCCATACCGCCTGCCTGATGGCTTTGGCATACTTTGAGTGGGCAGGCGGTAGATCTGTGTCAGCGGCAGTTATTTTGTAAAATAGCAAGGTTTCCTGATACGGGTTAAGACTGGAGCCTGCCCCTTTAACAGGGCAGGTGATTTTTCTTGCCGAAATTCTGTGAATGAGGCATAGTTGCGCAGCATCCGTCATCGGAAAAAGCATATCTGAAAGATGTGATTTAGCAGGGGCAGCAATAGTCCCGCTATTGGTGACACTGCGTTTGCGATGACCGCAAGATGTGTGCATGTAGTACAAAATCAGAGATTTTTCCCCACATGCACCATCTTGGCAAGGGAGATGGCTTCGCTCTCCCGTTGCATCCCTCTTGAAGCGCTCTAAGTTTCAGGAGGATAAAAACATTCCCCCTGAAGACTAAGTGCGCGTTTGGCACATTGAGGCGGTAAAGGCCATCAATGCACCACAAACGACTGGCCGTTTGATCACCACTTAAGGGAGCCTCCGAGCTGCCCCCAAGACCCCCATGGACAAGGGTGATATTTCGATTATACCCTTGTATCCCCATCGACCAGAACTTGGAGAAGTGCCTCTCCATCTGGACTGAACCATGCACCAAACGTCCGCCGATTGGATGCCGTGAGCGTTTTGCCGCCCAACCACAACCACTGTTTCGCCAGTGGATGACGACCAGGGAACGCCCTGGATGCGTTTTGTGCCACCTTGTGGAGGTTTGAAGGTCTTTATGGTTGTTTTTTTGGGATTTTTATTTATCTGTCTTTAGATTTAGTTCTTTAAGTGCTATGAGTTGTTAGTGATTGATAAATAATAATGTTTCGGACATCAAAACATCATTCTTTCAAAGGAGATGTAAGCCATTCTTCAGAATAATGATCATTGAGTGCGAGACCCAAAATAACAATGAATAAAAGGTAATAAATGGATCATTCTGTACATAATAAGCTGGTTTCGTTTATCTGGAATATTGCTGATGATTGTTTGCGTGATGTTTATGTGCGGGGAAAATATAGAGATGTAATACTGCCAATGGTGGTTTTACGCCGTTTAGATACCCTCCTTGAAACGACCAAGGATGCTGTCCTTGAGGAGGTTAAGTTCCAAAAAGAGGAAATGAACGCTGTTGAGTTGGATGATGAACCACTCAAAGCTGCTTCTGGGTACGTATTTTTTAATACCTCTAAATGGACATTAAAAAGCCTATATAACACTGCAACAAACAATCGGCAGATATTACTGGCAAATTTTGAAGATTATCTCAACGGCTTCAGTGAAAATGTTAAAGAAATTGTTTACCGCTTCAATTTGAAAGTTCAAATACGCCATATGGCAGGAAAAGATGTCCTTTTGGAGGTATTAGAGAAATTTGTTTCTCCATATATCAATCTGACCCCAAATCAAAAAGAAGACCCTGATGGCAATAAATTGCCATCCCTAAGTAATTTGGGCATGGGATATGTTTTTGAGGAACTGATCCGTAAATTCAACGAAGAAAATAATGAGGAGGCGGGAGAACACTTCACTCCGCGTGAGGTTATTGAGTTGATGACTCACCTCATATTTGATCCGATAAAAGACAAACTGCCGCTGACTATAACTGTATATGATCCGGCTTGCGGCAGTGGAGGGATGCTTACTGAAGCCCAAAAGTTTATTGAAGAAAAGTATCCCAGTATTGGCGCTATTCGAGACATTTACCTTTATGGTAAAGAAATCAACGACGAGACATACGCAATTTGTAAGTCTGATATGATGATTAAGGGAAACAACCCTGCAAATATCAGGGTCGGCTCAACCCTTTCCACCGATGAATTTTCATCAGATCGCTTTGATTTTATGCTTTCTAATCCACCTTACGGCAAAAGTTGGGCATCAGAGGTCAGGAACATCAAAGACGGTAAAGATATTATTGATCCGCGTTTTAAGGTCAAGCTTACCGATTATTGGGGAAATGTGGAGCATGTAGATGCAGCTCCACGCTCAAGCGATGGCCAGCTCCTGTTTTTAATGGAAATGGTAAGCAAAATGAAGTCTCCTTCGGTGAGCCCGCAAGGAAGCCGTATTGCCTCGGTTCACAACGGGTCAAGCTTGTTTACAGGGGACGCAGGAGGCGGAGAAAGCAACATCCGGCGCTATATCATTGAAAATGATATGCTGGAGGCTATTGTGCAGCTTCCAAACAATTTCTTCTATAACACAGGTATCACAACCTATATATGGCTGCTGAATAACAATAAGCCTGAAAACCGCAAAGGCAAAGTACAGCTTATCGACGCAAATTTGCTGTATCGGAAACTCCGTAAAAATCTGGGCGATAAAAATTGTGAGTTTTCCCAAAAACACATCAACGAGATTGCAAAAACATATCTCAATTTTGCTTCAATTGAGCGCAAACTGGATAAGAATAACGATCCTGTTGGGATTGCCAGTCAGGTTTTCAATAATAAAGATTTTGGCTATTACAAGGTTAATATTGAAAGGCCGGATAGGCGTAAAGCTAGGTTTACTAAAGATGCAATAAAGCCACTGCGCTTTGATAAATCTTTGCGGGAAGTTATGGAGCACCTTTTTGTTGAGCATGGAGACAAGGTTTATGAAAAGGGGTTCCTAAAATCGATCAGGAAAGATGTTTTGTCGTGGTGTGAGGACAATGAAAACAACCTTAATGCCAAGGCAAAAACAAAGCTCTTGGATGATAAATATTGGCAAAAATTACGTCACATTTTTGAAACGGCGGAATTGCTTTTGGCGGAGGTCGGGGAGCAGGAGTTCGATGATTTCAATTTTTTTAATGATAAGATTGATAGCATGAGACCTCTGCATAACCCTCCCAAAT
>JAGYOK010000067.1 GCA_018399685.1 Alphaproteobacteria bacterium
AAGCGCTTATTGGTTGACTTTCGGGGCGCAAATTCCTGTTTTCTGGCACGGTGGATGACCTTGTAAATAGTTGGTCTTGATACCCTGAATTCCCGCGCAAGCGCCACGACAGTCCAGTTTCCCGTTACATGCCGCCACCAGATCTCTTGACGATCAAGCGGTGTTAAACGGATTCTTTTGTGCATATTCATGCCTACATCCTTTCAAAAAGATGTAAACAACGCTAACAAAAATCACACATTACTGTTACCTATCTCTCAAGTCGGACAAATGATTTAAGTTTAGGCGCCATAAGGCGCTTTTATTCTTTTAAAAGCCCTAATATAAAGCCAATATAAAGCCAAGTCTTATCGCGCCACGCGCTGAGCTCTCTCGTGAGGGCACAAGAAAGGGAGATATTTTATGGCTGACAACCGGCATATCATTGAGATCGAAGCAGTTTTAGAAAGACTGTTCGATGATATTATTGATGTGCGCTCGCCTTTAGAATTTGAAGAAGACCACATTCCCGGAGCGATTAACTGCCCCGTTCTTGATGATGAGCAACATGCGGAAGTCGGGACGCTGTATAAGCAGGTATCACCTTTCGTTGCCCGCAAGAAAGGCGCGGCGATTGCCTCGCGTAACATCGCCACCCATATTGAAGAAAGGTTCAGCGATAAAGAAAAAAACTGGAAGCCGCTTATCTATTGCTGGCGCGGAGGGCAGCGTTCCGGCTCTATGCAAACAGTATTAAGGGCGGTTGGTTGGGACGCTGTTCTTCTAAAAGGCGGGTATAAGGCCTATCGTTCGCATATTATGTCGCAGCTTGAAGACCTGCCACGACGTTTTAAATATGTAGTAATCGGCGGGCCTACGGGCAGCGGCAAAACCATGTTACTGGATATCCTTGAAAAGCAGGGAGCTCAGACTCTTGATCTGGAAGGCCTTGCCGGACATAAAGGCTCTGTGCTTGGATTTGATCCGGAGCATCCCTCACAAAGCCAAAAAGCATTCGACACAATGCTGGTCTCAAAGTTTTTAGGCTTTGATCCGGCGCGCCCTGTGTTTATCGAGGCTGAAAGCCGGAAAATAGGGATTGTTCAACTTCCCAAAGCGTTATACGAGGAGATGAAGCGCGGCGCTCTCGTCATACCGGATCTGCCGATTTCAGAACGAATTTCCCATCTTTCTTGCGAGTATGTGTGGTTTAAAAAACACCCTGAAAAGCTTAAAAGCAGGCTTTCAATACTTAAAGAAATCAGAGGCAAGAAAACCATTGAACGCTGGTTTTCCATGATTGATGAGGAAAAATGGGATGCTTTGGTTAAGGATCTTTTAGAGGTTCATTACGACCCTTTGTATAATAAATCCAGTCAAAGGGAATATAAAAATGAAAAGCGGCGCTATACCATTCCCGCTTCCCATATCAATATAGAAGCTTTTGAAAAGCTGTCAAAAGAGATTATAGAGCGCTTTGGATAAAGCATAATCCCTTTACTATACAAGGGTTCATCCATCAGTTAACCGAGTTAAGCGCTACGCCAATAACCTGAGCTTGCTCCAAAATATCCAGACTGCGTTTTATTTCATCGGTCGTTGTCACCCCTTCTTTTACCACCATAAGGAAACAATCAACATGAGGAAGAAAAACAAGAGGGTCGTCCTGTTCTAGCAGTGGCGGGAGATCATATACGATTAAACGGTCACTGTACCTGTCCTTCAGTTCAGAGGCCAGTTTTTCCATTTGAGGTGAGCCAAGGGTTTCGGAGGATTGCTCTATCGCTGTTCCCGCGGGAAATAATGAAAAACGATTAAACGGCGTGCGTATCAGGCATTCCTCGACTTTTGCTTTGCCCACCAGATAATCGGTCAGGCCTTTTTGTGGGTTCAAGCCAAGATATTTATCAAGCGACGGGCTGCGTAAATCAACATCTACCAGCAAAACCGTTTGTTTCAGGTCTTGTGCAATGCTTACGCACAGATTGGCGGCTATCGTTGATTTGCCATCACCGTATCTGGGAGAGCTGATCGCCAGCGTTTTGAAGCCATGATTATTCATAGCCTGTAGTATCTGGGTTCTTAAAAACCGGAAGACATCTGCTTCTTTGCTACGAAGCCTGTGTGAAATAATGTGATGGCTATCCAGCGTATTCTTGAATTCTTCCAGAGCAACTTTTTCTGCAATGGCAGAAGCCTGCATGGATTTTGGCGCTGTTTTCTTTAGGTTCTCGTTCATCTTTTTTTACTTCTCGTACGTTTAGTTTATTCCCGGTTTAAAGTCCCAGACGCTGCGATATCATAATTGTGAAGACATCTATCGGCATAACAAACATGAAAAACAGCACTATTAGCAAAGCCAAAGCCAGTATCACCAAAAACACCCAGCCCCTGAGCAAATACTTTGCTTTCTTTTTCTCTTCTTTAGTCCAGATGTGCGGAACAGTTACAAGAGGCGCTACACCAACCAGACTTTCAAGATGGTGCGGGCCCATAACGCTGCCCCCCAGTATCTGCAAAAGGATAACGCTGCCCGTTGCACAAATGCACGCAAACACAAACCCCGCCAGCATAAAGATCTTGCGCGAAGGCGATGTTCCAAGCGGCAGCTCCGGAGCATTTATTACGGTTAGTCTTTGGCCAATACGCCCTTGTTCGATCTTTTCACTGATGTCCGATGCCAGCTTTTTTGCTTTTAGCTCACGATACAGAGCAATGGAATTATCATAATCCCTCGCCAAAGCTGCGAGCTCCTTTTCAGCCCCAGGATTTTCTGAAATGGCGTAGGAATACTCCTCTTGCTGTTTTTGGATTTCTTCCTTTTGTGTCTTGAGAGCCTCCTGCTTTTTTTCAGCAGCCTCAATCTGGGCGAGGATTTGCAGATAAACAGGATTATCCGCATCGCTTTGCGCCTGAGCGAAATATTCACCTCCTTTTTTACTGGCTTGCTTTTTCTCCAAAGAGGATAATTGCTCGCTCAGCTTGGCCTTCTGACGTTTCAAAGATATAATGTCAGGATGGTCTTCGCCATAGGTATCGCGCAATTTATCAAGATTTGTCTGAATATTTGCAATTTCTGTTCTTAATCCTGCTGTCTGGCTCGACGGGTCTATGCTTTCTTCCATTGCGTTTATCTGGCGAAGCACCTTCACAACATCTGGATGCTCAGAACCATATTTCGCCGTTAGAGTTGCATATTGCGATTTTAGCATTTTCATCTGCATGGAAGGAGTTGTCAAAAGCTCCCCGTTTTCGGAAATTCTCATATAAGGGTCTGTCTGGGCAAGCTGAGTGCGTAATGTCCCCAATAAACCCATATTAGACATGATCTCGCTTTGTATGGCGTGCAGGCGAGCTGATGTTGTTATACTGGCTTGTTGGTTAAACGCCAGAGCATCCGGGCGGATATTACCGTTCGAAGCACGAAAATCTGCAATTTTTGATTCCTGCTCGGAAAGAGATTTAGTGAGAACATCCATCTGGCTTTGCAAAAATTCAGAAGTCTTCCTTGCCATACTTTTGCGCTCCTTGATATCCTCATCCAAGAAGCGAGATACAAGAGCATTTACCGTTTGCTGGGCAAGATAAGGGTCGCTGTACTTAAAGCTTAATGTAAATGCAATCGCCGATAGCTGGAGCGCAGAGGCCTTTTGTGCCGATGCCGGATTGGCCAAAGATGTGCTTAGCAATTCCAGTTTAATATTCTCTCTCATTTCTTCTGCGATATAAGCAATAGGGATACGCTTTCTTTGCTCAGGATAAAGATTGAGGCGGGTAATGATTTCAGCCAGAGAGTTCGTTGATAAAACTTTTTGCTTTAAACGGCTGATTTGTAAGTCTGCCATAGCCTCTATTGCATTACTGCCGGATTCTGTAATCTCGACAGCGTCGATAGAAATTTCCGGCGGAGCGACCTCTACCGTAGCAAAAG
>JAGYOK010000068.1 GCA_018399685.1 Alphaproteobacteria bacterium
CTGTATTCGGTGGAATTTCAGGTTGATATAATGCAACGTGTAACATAAAACCTCATTCAAAATTTAACGTAACTCCCCACGTCATCCCGAGCTTGCGAGGGATCTCCTTCAGAGTAGCAGGTTTTAACACAAACTATCGTACAGATCATTCCAGTCTGGATTCATAGCTTGAACAAGCGCATTCTTCTTATGTCTAGACCATCCCTTTATTTGCTTTTCCCTTTCAATAGCAACGACAATATCAGGGGTCACCTCATAATACACAAGCCGATCTACATTGTATTTCTGGGTAAAACCCTTGGTGATCTTATGTTTGTGCTCATAAATACGACGAATTAAATCATTCGTGACACCAACATAAAGCACGTTGTTGTATTTATTGGCCACGAGATAAACGTACGAATCACGCTGCATTTTATTTCCTTATTGCGATTGGACAATGTAGCCTGTTAATCTCCTACAGGCATGGGTATATTACCAGAAAATATGCTTTGGATGCTGTGTAAAACGCTAAGATTTTTTTTGCGTACGGTGCTGATAAAACCTCTAATACGTGCGAATTGCTTGGCGCCTTGGGTAGAACGAAACCCACCAGATATTTTTTGTTTGCACTTCATCATGCGTAAATCGCGCTCTGCATCATTATTGGTAAAAGGGACATCCGGGTCGTAAAGAAACCTCAAAACGTCTGGTTTATAGTGATGCAATCGTACCAGTAAATTATGACCAGTACGCTTGGGCTGGCGACCTTGTTTGCCTTTTGCTGGAAGAGGTGGCAGGTGCTCGTGAAAACGCAGTCCCTCGGCAATAATGTGGTCATAGATGTTTATCAGCCGTGAGAGGCGAGCCTCTGGTATTTCCTTATCTTCATAAAAGTGGCGACATCTTAATGCGAGGCGTAACAAACGACTCATCCTTTCTGCCCACGCTTCCTTGTCATGTTCAACAACTGCTTTGAGTTCTCGCAAGTGATGTTGATTGCATAAGCCATGTTCAACACCAGGCAAAGTGTAATAACTTTTCCAGTGGTCATGAATGACTGTTCCCAACAACCCATCAATCAGGGATTTCCTCTTCGGAGAAACATGGTAATACGTTGCATTTTGGGTTGATGCGACATGCAACCACTGCGTTTTACCTGCAACTCGAAAGCCTGTTTCATCGAGATTTTTAACACTTGCCTTTTTAATAGATGACAATACAGATGCTTCAAATGACGATAAAGCGTCAAACGCAGTTTGATTAAAATTTGCTAGTGTAGCTGTCGCAATATATAGGCCATATAGGTCAAAAAATAACTGTTGTAGCCTATCTTCAGGAATAAAGTGCTGATACTGATAATACACACTCCAACTCCGAATTACCTCACCATATTGAACAGGTGCAATAACGCCTCGAGGAAAACCTGCGGTAACTGCTTTATTACAGCATTGACAATGTTTTACTTCGGCTTGATGTTCAGTTACCTCAATTTGTGGAGGTGGAATATCAAAAACCTGGCGTTTAATTAGCTTGATAATGGGAGATGAAGTAAGTGGCAACTGACAGTTCGGGCAAACCGCTAAGCTATGTCGTTTGATAACGTCTGGTGTTTCAACCTGCTTCAGTGTTTCTCCTTTATGCCCCGGTTGACCACCCGTCTTATGTTTACCTTTTTCGCGAAGTGATGTCGTCCTTGGTGGTTTGGATAGCCCATCACTTGAAGGTGGTTTAGAGCTGTTACGGCTATTTTTATTCAAGCGCTTTTCAAGCTCAGCTATCCTTGCAGCCTGTTGTGTAATGATCGCTTCTAGGGCAGAAATCTTTTCTTGAAGCGCCGATATAATTTGCTCGTAATCCTTCATGAGCCTATTTGATCATAACGGCATAATTTTGCAAGCTTTTTTTAACCGCTCCGTGCCACTCTGCAGGAGATCCCTCGCAAGCTCGGGATGACCTGGGGTGTTACCTTTAAAGTCTTTAAATGAAAGGGCCATTGCAAGCTCCTCAGCAACATAGTTTTATGGTGTTAAAACTCATTAGAAGTGTCACATTTCACAACTCGATGAAAATGTCACATATGTTCAAGTATAGAACATTCAATTAAACGTCATTGCGAACCCGAGCGTAGCGAGTGGTGTGGCAATCTAGTGGCTTTGAGGGGACACTGGGCTGCTTCGCCTATGACTCGCAGTGACGAAAAGTATACTAAGCTTGTTGTTACAGGACAGGCGGAAGCGCCGATGACTGTGACGTGACCAAAGGATGCTATGCGCATCCTTTTTTATCACGTCTAAAAATACTTTGGGGTCTAAGGGGCGAAGCCCTTTTTCAAATAGATCGTTTCTTTAACATGCCTTTTGTAAGTGCTGAACGTACGTTTGAGGTACTTTGAAAAAGAAAAGCATTTGTTTTTGTCCAAGCGGAAGACGCCCGCTTTGTCTTTTGAGTTCGAACAGTAGTCTTTGCGTGAACAACGGGTCTTTCAGATATCGCTTTAAAGCTAAGCTTTTCACTACCATGCCAAACACTCATTGAGCCATTTAAATGGCGGCGAATTATAACTTCAGATTTTGGCTTGATGCATAAGCCATAGGCTTTTTTTACCTGATAAAGCTGATTTGAAAAAGCAAAGGTCCAATCATTCTGTAGTTTGCGCGTATACTCCCAACAAAACACTTGATTGAGGTCTACCTCTTCTAAAATAAGATGTGCAGAATGCGGATTTCTTGGGGGCTTTGAAAACTTCTCATTCAAACGATCAATGAACCCTTTTTCTAGCACCACATTCGCTTCTGCGATCGTTTTTATCTTACGCAGAGCTAGTTCTTTCACGAATCTGTCTTGATAGACTGCATGGTTCCTTTCAACACGACCTTTTGCTTGAGGAGAGTGCGCTTTGATAACCCTAATGCCTAATTTTTTACAAGCACGTTCAAAATGGCTAAGTGCATTTGGTTTTGGAGAGACATAAACATTTTTTAAATCGACGTAAATCGCTAAGGGTATGCCGTAACGTTCTATCCAGTACCATAATACCTCAAAAATAACCCGGGTGGTTTCTCCCTCGCTGAGCTTACTCCATGTCTTTCCTGTTGCATCATCAATAACATTCAGTAGGCAACTGTGCTCGCCTATACCGAGCCAGTCATGAATGGAGCCATCAATTTGAAGGAGTTCACCAAACTGCGCTTTACGCTCACGATAACGTCTATGAGAAGAGCGTTTTCGCTGTTTTTGCCACAATCCATGCTTTAAAAGAAGCCTTCTAAGGGTTTCATGATCAATTTCAAAGCCATCTTCAGCAAGGTATTCTGAGGCTAATGTTGGACCAAATCCTTCATAACGGGCTTTATATCGAGCTATAATCTTTTCTTGATGCGGGTGTCTCCGATTAGATAGTCTGCCACGACTTTTATGTGTGAGCCCTGCATCGCCCTCTTCAATATATTGTTTATACACCCTGAGGGTTTGTCGGTAACTCAACTCACTCTGTTCAGCAGCCCTGCTCAGTGTAATCCGTTTTTGTCTAACCATTTCAAAAATGGCCTTACGCTTGCGCTCTTTTTCACTCATGAGTATCACTCCCATAACAACTAGCCTCCCTGTAATTGATGGAAAGTAACAATTACAGGGTAGTACGGTATGTGACACTTCTAATGAGTTAACGATGTGACATTTTCACGGAGTTACGACAGGGAATCCCTACTTTATTTGAATAATTTTTAACCAGTACTAAAATTAGATTAAGCGTTGTTATTTAATTTTAGGTGGTTATGGATAGTCGCACTACCCGCGAGTTGACATCTGGGGAACTCCTCCATCAGCGATTTGTTGCAATGACAA
>JAGYOK010000069.1 GCA_018399685.1 Alphaproteobacteria bacterium
AGCTCAAAAAAAGCGGCGAGCGCAATGATACAATAATACGGACAGCTTGATGGTGCAATGCCAATGATGTTGGTCTGGGAAAACAATGGATTCTGGAAGCGAACTTTACAAAAAGAAACTGGCGGTCATGCATAAGTAAATCAGCAAAATAAGAGTGCTTTCAAACCCAATCCCTGCTGGACCGAATTGTTCTCTTCGTACGAGACCGAAGATCAGAACGCTTGCCATCATAATAGATACGAGAATAATTATAAAATGCCGATCGTTAAAGGCGTGATACACAGACCCCTGTCTGTAAGCTACATCAGAAAAAGAGAGGAATAAAACGTCAAAGATATTTCCTCCGATAATATCACCGATCGCTAGATTAAGAGCTCCGCGACGTACGGCGGCCAAGGCTGTGACCAGCTCCGGAAGAGATGTGACAGTGGAGGTTAAAAAGCCTCCAATTATTGTTTCTGAAAGTCCTGTTTTATCGGCTAAGGCAGTTGCACTTTGCGCCATGGTAAAGCCGGATAGCGCTAAAACCAGAACTAATATCCAAAATCTGAGCAGCAGGCTTTTTAGGGAACCGGAAGCTTTGTGCGCATCTTCTGTTTCTGTTTGTGTTGAGCTTGTTTGTACGGCTTTCCACATGGGGGCGGACTTTACTTTGCTAACTACATACATGCCGCCGATATAGGATAAAAGGAGCAATAAGGAAAAGGGATGAGTTTGTAAAACCGTTACTGGTGGCCCGAGAGCGGCTAATAAGGGCAATATAAGTAAAATTATTAAGAGGGATGTTTGGGCGATATTTTCGATAGAGGCAGATGCATGCTCCAGATTTGCCTTGCGGTATGTCATGTCTGCAATAGCCAAAAATAGTGTTTGCACGGCTATGCCGCCAATAGCATTACTAATCGCAAGATCAGGGTGATTATTTGCCGCAGCGGTTATGCTTAAAATCGAGCCGGACAGGGATGTTGAAATCCCTATGAAGACAGCTCCCACAATAGCCTGACCTAAACCAGTTTTTTCAGCAAGGGCTATTGCGAGATAGGCGATTTTGGTTCCTGACCATAAAATAGCGATGCCGGTCAGCATTACGAAAAACAATAAAAGAAAAACTGATAACTCTGAAAAAATAGAGGTCTCCTTAATTTCTGCTTATATCTTTATCTTCTCAAACGTTGTTTTGAGCAAAAGGTTCAATGTTTTTGTAAGGAACTATTTTTTAATTTGAGCGTTGGATTGGGAGAATAAGGCTCAGAGAAAGGAGCAAGATTATGTTTAGTTATAATATATTCAGTTCATGTAAAAACATGAAAAAACCGTACTTCGGCTTAATGTTACTGGCAGGAGTTTCGGTTCTGGGTTTCTCAATGATATCTGCACCGGCTATAGCTACAAGCCAGCGCACATCAGACCAAAATGATGTACCGCAATATAGCAGTGAGGAGGTCGAAGAGGGATTAAACGAAACCAAAGAAGCTGTCTCTGAGACGGCAGAAAATGTTTCTGAATCAGTTCAGGAAACCTATCAAGACATCAAGAAAGCTTTTAGCGATGACAATAGGGGCATGTCGAACCCTGTGAAAATAAACATGAATACGACTGCTTCCGGAATGCTTGGTAAGCCGGTTTATAATGAGTCTGGTGAACGTGTGGCTGTTGTGAGAGACATCATTTTGAACCGTGATGGTAAAGCCGTGATGGTTGTTCTTGGCGATGGTGATTGGCTAGGACTTGGAAAACTTGCCGCTTTTGATTATCGCGTCATTACAAAAACGAACAAGGATGGTGATATTATCGCCCCCTTGACCGAGGCGATGATTGACGATTCTGTTCCTTTTTCTTACCAGACCTCGGAAGAGGGCAGCAATGTCAAAATGGTCCCCAAAAATGGCTATAGCGTTAGTGAATTGCTAGACAGTGGACTTCTCGATTCGCAAGGTCAAAGGACGGCTGAAATTGAAAACATATCCTTTAATAACGGAAGAGCTGAATGGCTTGTCGTTGGTTTTGGTCAAATCCTTGGTTTAGGCGGTGAAAAAGCCGCTATGGATTTTGATGACCCTGATTTGCTCAGCGATAAAGAGGGTAAGCCTTATTTCAAATTAAGCGCTACCCAAAGCAAAAAGTTCGAGGCTTTTAAGGATAAATGACAAGAAACCGATCGGCATAATAAATCAATTATAAGACCAGCCTTTACGTACGGGTCGGCCTTATAAAGGCGAGTTTTAGGAAATCTTAGAAAAGGAGTTATACAATGCAGCGTTTTTATTTAGCAGTTTTAAGTGTTATTGCGGTATCGGTTATATCCTGGCAAGCGGCATATGCTGGTCAACTTAAGGAAGAAAAAGTTGAGGGCGATGCGTTGCAGGAGCAAGCCGAGGAAATATTAAAATCGGAATCTGGCGCAAAGAAAGTGACTGTCAGGGTTGATGTAAAACCAAAAGCTCTTCCGTACAGTAACACAGTTAATCTGGCCAGTTTCGACCTGAACAATGATGGGGTGCTGACGCGTGATGAAATTGGCGAAAAACTTTTTAGAATTTTTGATCGTGACGGAAATCTGCTCATTGATAATATTGAAATGGAGACGCCAAGCTTGGTTCTTTTATCTCCTATGGTAAAAACAAAGACTGTCACTATTGATTATTTTTCAGAAAAGAAACCCACACAAAAAGTTGTAACATATGAGGATTTTATCCGTAGATCAGGACTTTCCCGATTTGATAAAGCTCAAGACGGGCTTTCGCCACGCGATTTTTTGCAAATGTCTTTTAAAGAAGTTAACGTCAAGAATGACATAGCAATCGACATTTACGAGTGGAAGCGCGCTTATGTAAGAAGTCTGCAACGCCCCTTACATATGGAAAATTATCGCTACAACAATTAGACACATCTTGCTTTAAAGAAGAAGCTAACACCTAAACTTGTTTAAAGTCAGGTGTTGGCTTCGCGGTTGGCAAGCTTTCAGAAAGTGAAGATTTTTGAAGTGAAGATTTTTGCGAGATAAAAGTAAAAGGGTAATGGTGCGCCTGGGGGGACTTGAACCCCCACGACCTACGGTCAACGGATTTTAAGTCCGCAGCGTCTACCATTCCGCCACAGGCGCGCATTTAGCGTTTAATACATAAGCACAAAGATTCTGATTTTCAAGTGATTATGCGTCCTTATCAGGACTTTTTCTCCTTTTTCCCTGTTTTGTATATATTGTTTTAACATTTTTTCTTTTCTTCTTCTTAAAAAAATGGGCGCTCATAGTTTGTTTACGTACTTTTTTATAAGCTTTCATCACAGGATTTTTTCTTAAAAATCCTTAAAAAAAGGTATGAGTACAGCAAGACATAAAAGGCCTTTTGTCAAGCGGTCGATAACTTGCTCATACCAACCGGTCAAGAACATATATAGGATACTATTCCCATAATGTCAAGGAATATTTTTTAAGTGGGTGTAGATTGCACGCATGAAGCGTGCAATGACGAAGATGAGGATGGCGAGGGTCAGGGTTTTTTCATCATGCTACTTGCCCACCACTTCCATCTAACCGCCCTCAAGGGAGAGAGATGAGGAGGGGGGAAGGAACGCAATGATA
>JAGYOK010000007.1 GCA_018399685.1 Alphaproteobacteria bacterium
CGAAGCGGTGATACCACGGGTCTTGACCCGTGGAGCTTCACTATGCAAAACTTTTCTATTGTGGGGCTGGATCGTGATGTTGCAGAACAGGCCGTTTACCTGCGCGAAGAATATGAAATGAACATGCCCGATGCCATAATCTATGCCAGCGCCCGCACAAACCATGCAAATCTTCTCACCCGCAACGCCGAAAGATATGACTCTGACTGGCTGGATGTTTATACGCCTTATGAGCTTTAATTATTTGTAATTGACATAATCCTATGCTAACTTGCTCCAAGTTTATAGCTTTTGAGGAGTAAAACATGGGATTAAGTAATAACTTTAAACAATTTTGTACGAAGGTTGCTGATGATTTAAAAGGTGCTTTTCATACAAATACAAAATCACAAATAACAGGTGAGGGGCATGATGGTTTTACCTTTTCTAAAGGTGATATTGTTGTAGCAAAAATAACTACACAGGGAGATTCTCCTGATTTAATGGTCTCTGTTACAGTGGCTGATGTTAGCTCGGATCCTTTGATAAACATAGTTGATGTTACTGTCAGGGATCGAGAGGGCACGGAAATGCCTGTTTCTCAAAGTCAAATATTTGATCCAAAAACCACAAAGACAACTGCACAGGTCATTCCTCCATATTATCCAGCTAACAATTTTCATTTCTTTCACTCAAACAAAATTTTGAGTCCAGATATGTTCGAGAATAACTAGAGATATTATTTACTTAAATAAAGTATAGTATACACTTATAAAGAGTTTGCATAAAACATTGGTATTAGGTTAGAGTGCTGCCATCGTTTTTCGTAAAAGGGGTTTGTTTATATGATTAAATCATTATTTTCTGCTATCGCTCGTCCATTTAAATTTAAAGCAACCGGTGTTGACGGGTTTAAATATTGTGCCGGTGACACGGTTTTAATAAAGGATGAAGGAAAAGCAACCCCCGTAAAAGTTCTTCGTCTATGGGACAATTTGGATCGCTGTTTTCTCGTAGGCGTTGAAAGTATAAATGGACAAAAAACCCAGATTTTTTCTGGCGATGTATATGATCCCAAAAGCATATACAGGTTTATTGGCTCGGAAGTTTCCGTAAAAACAACATTGCCTGAAGAAGAAATAGTTAAAGCTACAATCAGAGATTTTCAAAAAACCAGCAATAATAAAATGACTGTAATTGTGGAAGATAAATCCGGGAAATGCCTGCAAGTCACAGCAAACTGCATTTTAGGGCCGGAAGGCGCAGAAGCAACACGTGAGACTTTTCCCGAATGGAAAATCGAGCAGCCCGCGCCACCAGTTCCCTACGCAGGATAAGCACTGCCCCCTGCTACCGGTCAATCTCGCCAAAAACAATATCAAGTGAGCCGATGATTGCCACCATATCGGCCAGTTGATGACCCTTGCTCATAAAATCCAGAGCTTGCAGATGCGCAAAGCCCGGCGCGCGGATGTGACAGCGATAGGGCTTGTTTGTTCCATCAGAGACTAGATACACCCCGAACTCCCCTTTAGGAGCCTCAACGGCGGTGTATGTCTCCCCCGCAGGTACGTGATAGCCCTCACTAAACAGCTTAAAGTGATGGATCATCGCCTCCATCGAGCTTTTCATTTCCGCGCGTGGTGGTGGAGTAATCTTATAGTCATTCACTCGCACCAGCCCTTCCGGCATTTTTTCAACGCACTGCCTGATAATCTTGATAGATTCATACATCTCGGCCATGCGCACCAGATAGCGTGCATAGCAATCGCCGGTTTTACCGATAGGAATATCAAAATCCATTTCTTCATAGACGTCATAAGGCTGGCTCTTGCGCAAATCCCACGCCAGACCTGATGCGCGGAGCATAGGGCCGGAAAAACCCCAGTCCTGCGCTTCTTCAGGAGAAACAATGCCGATATCTACGGTGCGTTGTTTGAAAATGCGGTTATCGGTTAATAGAGTTTCTATATCACCCAAAAATTCCGGCAGACCATCGCACCACTCCAGAACGTCATCAAGCAAGCCCTTTGGCAAATCACGCGCCACTCCGCCGGGGCGAAAGTAATTCGCATGCATCCGCGCGCCGCTTACCTTCTCGTAAAGCCCCATCCCCTTCTCGCGTTCTTCGAACCCCCAAAGAGCAGGAGTTATTGCCCCTACATCAAGAGCATAGGTGGTAATGCTAAGAATATGGTTTAAGATCCGCCCAATCTCACAGAACATCACGCGGATAAATTGCGCGCGCCGAGGAACCGAGATACCCAAAAGCTTCTCGACAGCTAGTGCAAAAGCATGTTCCTGATTCATCGGGGAGACATAATCAAGACGATCAAAATATGGAATAGCCTGCGTATAGGTTTTATGCTCAATAAGCTTTTCCGTGCCCCTGTGCAAAAGGCCAATATGCGGATCAGCGCGCTCGACAATCTCGCCGCTCATCTCTAAAACCAGACGCAAAACCCCGTGTGAAGCAGGATGCTGCGGCCCAAAGTTCATTGTATATGGCTTGATCTGCGTTTCTTCGCTTACCACTATATCAGGGGTATCAGGATGTTTCTTGCGGTGCATGGCGCTCATCCTCCCCTTCTGTTTCACTTTCCCCGTTACGGTCGGTTTGGACGGTGGTCATACCCTCCCATGGGCTCAGGAAATCAAAATCGCGGTAATCCTGCATCAGCTCCACAGGCTCATAAACCACGCGTTTTTGCTCCTCGTCATAGCGAAGCTCCACATGCCCCATCAGCGGGAAGTCCTTACGCAACGGATATCCGTCAAATCCGTAATCAGTAAGAATCCGGCGTAAATCAGGGTTGCCGGAGAATAATACTCCAAACATGTCCCATATCTCTCGCTCATACCACAAGGCAGAGCTAAAAAGATCGGTTACACTTGGTATTATTTGCCCCTCATTCACGGATATCTTCACACGGATACGATTGTTTTGACGTAGTGATAAAAGAGAATAAACAATTTCAAAACGTATGGGCTTTCCGAAATAATCTACACCGCAAATATCACAAAGCGTTGTGAATTCGCATTCGCGGGCATCGCGCAAAAACTGCAAGACCGGAATAATGCTTTCAGGAATAGTATGGACAATCAACTCGCTATGAATGAACTCGTGTGAAACAACATGCTTTTCAAGTTTTTCGGAGATGTATTCTGCTAAATCTAAGAGTGATTCATCGGGCAATGCGCGTATCCTCCCTTTGAATCTTTTTCTGAAGCTGCATTATACCGTATATTAGAGCTTCCGCAGTCGGCGGGCAGCCCGGTATATAAATATCAACCGGAACAATGCGGTCACAGCCACGCACGACGGAGTAAGAATAATGATAACAACCCCCGCCATTCGCACACGACCCCATAGAAATTACCCATTTTGGCTCTGGCATCTGGTCATAAAGCCTACGCAAAGCCTGAGCCATTTTGTTGGTTAGCGTTCCTGACACAATCATAACATCGGATTGCCGGGGAGATGGCTTTGGGGCAACCCCGAAGCGATCAAGATCATAGCGGCTCATATAGGCGTGGGTCATCTCTATTGTGCAACAAGACAGGCCAAAGGTCATTGGCCATATGGATCCTGTCCTCGCCCAGTCAAAGAGCTTATCCGCACTGGTCAGGAGGATGCCCTTTTCGTAGGAGTAAGGCGGAGCTCTGAATTTTTTTTTGTCTTGTTCCATTTGCGATTATTACTCCCAGTCCAGCGCGCCCTTTTTCCATCCATAAATAAAACCAATACTCAGAACGCCAAGAAAGACAATCATCGACCAAAACCCGAATACTCCAATTTTTCCAAGCGTTATAGCCCACGGGAAAAGAAAAGTAATTCCAAGATTAAATATAACAAATAGCAGTGCAACCAGATAAAAACGCACATCGAATTTGCTGCGTGCGTCTGAAAAAGCATCAAAACCGCATTCATAAGGGGCAAGCTTGTCTTTATCAGGTTTCTTTGGCCCGGCCAGTAAAGAGCCAATAATCATCGCACTCGAAACCACGAAGGCCAGAGCGGCAAAGACAATAATAGGCAGATACGCAAGCAAGAATTCCGAGGATGCCATGAGAAGTCCATTATCAATAATAGTGGCTTTTTACAGCTCTATGTTTAGCAGCTTAGCTGTGGGATGGAAATAGCCTTGAATATGAAATTAGACAATCTTATTAGCACAATGTTAATATATCTAAATTATAATTTGTCATAAGAATTTTATCTTTAGGCTATTGTTGGAGATAGTAAATCATGGGCGTTGTTGTTTTTATGGTACAAAATGCTTTAAAAGGAGCATTAGCCCAGGATGATCCAATAAAAGGTGTTCAGGACATTTTCAAAGATATGGGCGTCGATAATCCAGAGATGGATTATTTTATTGAAGCATTGATGGAACTTCCCGGAGGGCTGGAGCTTACTGAAAAAATGGCTAAAGATCCGGAGTTTATGGATGCAATTCTACATTACGCAAAACCAGGTTATATGCCATGGCACAGCGAAGAGTTAATGATTGGGTCTTTAACCTTTGTAGCTCAACTTTACAAGGAAATCAGGGACAATCCACAATGCGCAGATGGATTTCAACGCATAAATGAAGCGCTGGAAGATCCCGCGCAAAGGGAGGTATTGTTAGAAGCCATCAAGGAACAAGATCAAAGTAAAGTTAGTTCATTTCTTGCAGGAAAAGCGCCCGAACAGCTATACGCACAAAACAATGATGCGGGCATAAAAAACGCTTTTACTGCTGCCGCGGAAGACATTAAACCTCCCGAATCGCGCATTGCCCAAACAATGGAGATGGATGGACCTGCTCATGATACTTCTGCAAATTATGTTTTTGAGAGATAGTTTTATAAATTAGGCTATCAAAAAAAAAGACCTCATAAGAGGCCTTGTTGTTTTACCAAAAATGTTTCTTCGCAAAGGCATGTCCAGAACCATGCTTAAGGTATTGTTCGAATTCTTTAGCCTTGCTCTCTTCTTTAAAATTCACAAGAACTTGAATTTCCCATGGCGCATTATTTTTTGTAAACGGAACGAAGCCTTGATTATGCTGTGATAAGCGTTTTTCAATGTTGGCTGTATAACCGATATATTTTTTATCGGGATTTGATTCGCTTTGAATTAAATAAACCGTGTACATTTTCCATCTTCCATGCTCTGCTTCGTTATTCTTCTTCGCTAAAGCTTCGAAGAAACCAACTTCGCAGAGCCACTACTTCTCAAAAAAACTTCTTTTGCTCCTGCGGAGCACTGCGAAGCTTTAGCGAAGCAGTGGCGCGAGTGACGAGACTTGAACTCGCGACCTCCGCCGTGACAGGGCGGCGCTCTAACCAACTGAGCTACACCCGCGCATTTAAGATGGGATTAAATATCATCCCTGCCCTTCATTCGTCAAGCAACTATTCAGTAAAAACACAAAAAAATACTTTTCATCCCTGCCCATAGCGATTTTGTACATATTCTTCTACGAGCTGTTGGAATTTTTGAGCAATATTATCACCACGCAAAGTGCAAGCCTTCTTGCCATCAATAAAAACCGGAGCCGCCGGATTTTCACCAGAACCGGGCAGGCTAATGCCTATATCTGCGTGCTTGCTTTCGCCCGGCCCGTTAACAATGCAACCCATTACAGCCACTTTCATTGTCTCAACACCCTGATATTGTTTGATCCATGTCGGCATTTGTGCGTTTATGTGGCCTTGTATTGCCTGCGCCAGCTCTTGAAAAACTGTACTGGTTGTGCGCCCGCACCCCGGGCAGGCTATAACCTCCGGCATGAAAGAGCGCAGCCCTAAAGATTGTAATATCTCTTGGCAAACGCGAACTTCCAGTGTGCGATCTCCCTGTGGTTCAGGAGTTAAAGAGGCGCGGATTGTATCGCCGATGCCTTGTTGTAGGAGAATACCTTCCCCAACCGCCGTAGCAACAATTCCCTTTGAACCCAGCCCTGCTTCAGTCAACCCCAGATGCAAAGCATAGTTAGAGCGCTCGGCCAGTGCTTGATACACAGCCACAAGGTCCTGCACATGACTGACTTTTGCCGAAAGAATAATTTTATCAGCGGGTAAGCCAATCTCCTCTGCCTTTGCAGCGCTGCTTAAAGCCGATTCTACCAGCGCCTCACGCATAATCTCATCAGCCGGAAGCCCGGCATTCTCGTCCATAAGCTTTGATGTTATAGCCTGATCAAGACTGCCCCAGTTAACACCGATGCGAACGGGCTTATTATACTCAACGGCTTTTTCGATCATCTGTTCGTATTGTGCATCATGCTTCTTGCCAAAACCAACATTGCCCGGATTGATCCTGTATTTGTCCAATGTCTCGGCCAATGCTGGATGATCGTTTAAGAGTGTATGTCCGTTATAATGAAAACACCCAACCAAAGGCACGTCTAGTCCCTCTTTGTCCAAGCGCTCACGCAAACGGGCTACGCCCACGGCTGCTTCGTTGTTATTAACTGTAACGCGGACAATTTCCGAGCCAGCCAAAAAAAGCTGCTTTACTTGCGCAAATGTAGCATCTACATCGCCTGTATCTGTATTGGTCATAGATTGCACAACGACAGGCGCGCCACCGCCTACGGTGACGCCTCGCACGCGCACGGCGTGGGTCTTGTGTCTGTTTATTTCGGGTAATGCGACCATAATAAAGGCGTTATAAAGCAAAAACCCCGACGAGGCAAAGCCAAAGCGGGGTTTTAACGAATGTGTATTTATTTTTATCTAGTGGCCGATATAAGCAGCGTTCACCAAAAAGTGTGTTCCGATCGCAGCCGCATAACCAAGCAGGATCACAGGAGTCCATTTAAGGTGTGAGAAGAATGTGTAATACCCTCTCGCAACACCCATAAGACCAACTCCGGCAGCAGAACCGATGGAAAGCATGCTTCCCCCCACTCCCGCTGTAAGAGTAACCAGTAGCCATTGGAAATGATCCATCTCAGGCTGCATGGTTAGAACTGCGAACATAACCGGTATATTGTCAACAATAGCTGACGCAACACCAACGGCAATGTTGGCTCCGGTTGCACCCCAGTCGGTGTATAGCAACTCGGATACAGAGTGCAGATAACCAAGATATCCAAGACCTCCAACACAGAAAATCACACCATAGAAGAACAGCAAAGTATCCCACTCGGCAGATTGAACACTCTTGAAGATGTCAAAGTTTCTGTCTTTATTAATACCTGTATGGCGGATAAACCATGCAGTAAGCATCAAAAGCGAAAGACCAGTCATCATGCCAATAAATGGCGGGATGCCCAGAACATTTTCAAATGTTACAGCCATGGCAATTGTCAAAAAACCAAGTGCAATAATAATTTTCGCACCTTTTTTCATACGGACAACCTCGTCAACTGTCTCGGGGTTAGCTTTGGGGATAAACGGTGTCATGATCGCTGCTGGAACAAGAAAACATACTAATGAGGGGATAAACAGAGCAAAGAACTGGAAGAACTCGACTTGCCCGGCTTGCCACACCATCAATGTTGTAATGTCACCGAATGGCGAAAAAGCACCACCGGCATTAGCCGCACAAACAACGTTAATACAGCCCATTGTGATGAATTTCGCGTTATTTTGTCCGACAGCCATAATCACAGTACCCATAACCAGCGCAGTCGTAAGGTTATCTGCGATTGGAGACAGGAAGAAAGCAAGAATACCGGTCGCCCAGAATAACTTGCGCAGGCTCATTCCCGAAAGAACAAGCTTCATACGAATAACAGCAAACACATTACGGTCTGTAAGCGCACCGATATACGTCATCGCAGCAAGCAGGAAAAGCAACAGCGCCGCGTATTCCGTAAGATTGTGAACAAGCGCGTGGTGTATGCCTTCTTTATCTACTCCGTACTGAGGAGCAACAAAACCAATGATTAGCCAAATAAAACCGGCGCCTAGAATAACCGGCTTGGATTTGCGCATATGTGTAAATTCTTCGGCAAGAACAAAAGCATAAGCAATAACAAAAACAACAATAGCCAAAATTCCTGCCCAGTGCATTCCTACATCAAGATTTCCTGTTTTAGTAACCCCTTCTGCAGCGGCAGAAGCAAAAGCGGGTAAAGAAAGAAAACTTGTAATAATGAAGGAGCTGAAAGCGGCTAAAGATAACGGTATAAAACGTTTAGTCATAATATATATCTACCTTGTAAAACCATTCCTTAAAAAAAAGAATCCTTAAAAATGCCCGATTAGTGGCCTTTTTTTGGATCCCCCCTTACATACCGCCACGGTCTTTATCATAAAAAAAATTTGTAACCAAGGAAAAACAGCGCATATATACAAAAAAATCAGTTACTAAGTACCGCTGTTAATTCAGGGCGGGTATTTTTTGTTTTTAGTGCTAAATAATGCCTGGGAAATGAGATTATTTCTTGACACTCCCGAGATAATATGATTATTTCCATCGCTCAAAGCGTATCAGTTTGTTTGGCTTGCCATATAATAAAAAGATGTGCACCTTTATTTGAGACAAACGATAATAATAAATGGAAATAAATGCTATGTTTGCGGTTATTAAAACTGGTGGAAAACAGTATAAAGTTCAAAAAGATGACAAGTTTCTTGTTGAAAAACTTGAAGGTAAAGATGGTGATAAGGTCACTATTGATGAAGTTTTGATGCTTTCGGATGGCAAGAAAGCAACATTGGGCGAGCCATTGGTTAAAGGCGCCAAAGTGGAGGCTAAAATTATCGAACAGACACGCGGCCCTAAAATCGTTATCTTCAAGAAAAAGCGCCGCCAGAATTACCGCCGTAAAAAAGGTCATCGTCAGGATTTGACTATGATCCAGATTACAGATATCAAAGCGGCATAATTAAGCGGTATAATAATAAGAATTCAGGAGATAGATAAATGGCACATAAAAAAGCAGGTGGTAGTTCCAGAAACGGCCGCGACTCGATTGGCCGCAGATTAGGCGTCAAACGTTATGGTGGCGAAGCAGTGCTTGCAGGCAATATCATCGTACGTCAGCGCGGCACAAAGTGGAAGCCGGGTAAAAATGTCGGTCTGGGCAAAGATCACACGATTTTTTCTTTACTGGATGGAGAGGTTCTTTTCACCAAAGGTAAAGGTGATCAGCCTATTGTGAACGTTGTCCCGGCAAACGATCAGAAAATCGCGCAAGCGGCTAAATAAAACCTTCTTTCAAAAGAACATATATGAATTATAAGGGAGGTTCCTAAGAACCTCCTTTTTTGTTAGCTATATTATCATTCCTAGAATTTGTGATAGCAGATTCAGGCAATGACCCTAAAAGGTGAAAATATGAAATTCTTAGATCAGGCAAAAATATATATCCAAAGCGGCAAAGGCGGCGCAGGTTGCGTGTCATTCCGCCGTGAAAAATATATCGAATTTGGCGGCCCCGACGGTGGAAACGGTGGCAAAGGCGGAGATGTATACTTCGAAGCTGCCCCCACTCTTAACACACTTATAGATTTTCGCTATCAGCAGCATTTCAAAGCACAAAACGGTCAACACGGCCAGGGGCGCAACAAGACGGGCGCTGGCGGAGATGATTGCGTTATCCGCGTCCCTGTCGGAACCCAGATCATTGATGAAGATAAAGAAACCGTATTGATGGATTTGCTGGAGCCGGAGCAACGCATAAAATTCCTTAAAGGCGGAGATGGCGGCTTTGGTAACACTCATTACAAAAGCGCAACCAATCAGGCTCCCCGCAAGTCCACTCCGGGCTGGCCGGGGCAGGAAATGGCAGTATGGCTGCGCCTAAAGCTGATTGCCGATGTCGGTTTGGTTGGCTTGCCCAATGCAGGTAAATCAACATTTCTGGCGGCTTGCTCCAACGCCAAACCAAAGATAGCAGATTACCCATTCACAACATTACACCCCAACCTCGGTGTTGTCAGAGCCGGAGAGTACGATTATGTCATTGCTGACATACCCGGTCTTATCGAAGGTGCTCATGAAGGGCAAGGGCTTGGCGACCGCTTCCTTGGCCATGTCGAGAGAACTTCTGTGCTTCTTCATATTATTGATTGCACACAAGATGATCTGGTTAAGGCCTATAAAACGATTCGTCATGAATTGACCGAATACGATGCAGGGCTTGAAGACAAGCCGGAAATCATTGTGCTTAACAAGGCCGATGCTCTTGGCGAGGAACTTTCGCTCGATCAGAAAAAAACATTATCAGACGCAATCGGCAAAGAAGTAATGCTTATGTCGGCTGTATCAGGCCAAAATGTTAAGGAAATCCTCTATAAGCTTGGCAAGACAGTCCTTAAAGAAAAGCTGGGCGTTGCCGATGATGAAGAAGGCAAGTTTGAACCATGAGCAATGGCAAGGCTTCACTAAGCGTAATTCAAAATGCAAAGCTGATCGTTGTTAAAATCGGCTCGGTTATTGTTCGCGGCAAGGAGCTTGGCACAGTTAACCATCACTGGATAGATGCATTTGCGCAGGATGTAAAAGCTCTTATGGACAGCGGCAAAAAAGTTGTCGTTGTTTCCTCCGGCGGTATCGCTCTTGGGCGTAAAGCTCTGGGGATTAAAGAAAACACTCCGCCGCAGAACATTCCTTTAGCACAAAAACAAGCCGCTTCTGCTGTCGGGCAGTACCACGTTTTCGACGGTTATTATAAAGCCCTTGCCAGATGTGGGCTGGAATGCGGGCAGGTGCTCATCACGATGAGTGAAACGGAAAGCCGCCGGATGAACCTGAACGCCCGCGACACGCTTTCTACTCTGCTTGAGCACGGCATTATTCCGCTTATTAACGAAAACGATACAATCTCCACCGGTGAAATTCGTTTCGGAGATAATGATCGCCTGAGTGTACGTGTAGCACAAATGATTGGCGCGGACGCAGTTATCCTGCTCTCTACGACAGATGGCTTATACACAGATAATCCGGATAATAATCCACAGGCCCAGCACATCCCGTATATTGAAAAGCTGGAAGAAAAGCACATAAAAATGGCTGGAGAAGCTGTTCCGGGATTAAGCACAGGCGGAATGAAAAGCAAGATGGATGCGGCGCTATCAGCAACAAAAACCGGCATTCATCTAGTCATCACAGATGGCCGTGAAGACCATGCGCTGGAAAAATTATTCTCGACAAGTTCGAAACGCCACAGCCTGTTTTATGCACAAAATGGGGGTAAGATCGCCGCACGCAAGATGTGGATAGGTTCCCATATGCGCCCCAAAGGTTCTATCACTATAGATGAAGGCGCTCGTGATGCTTTGTATCACGGCAAAAGCCTGCTCCCTATCGGCGCTTGTAAAGTTACCGGAGACTTTAACCGCGGCGATGTTATAGAGATTATCGACCCTTCCGGTAAACGTATCGGCATGGGGATTAGCGCATATAACATGCGCGATGCTCACCTTATTTGTCGTCGCAACAGCAAGGATATCGCCAGCATCCTTGGCGAAATCACCAGCGAAGAGCTGATCCACCGTAATGACATGGTTTTGGAAGATTAGTTAAAAATATCGCCTTTTCCTCTATGCATATACGCGCTTTTGTTTCATCATGATCACCCAACAGAATCATAAAACTACATGGGCAAGACATGCGTACAGAAACTCCCAAAACCATATATCTAAAAGATTACGAACCTTTCCCTTACACAATAGAAAACCTGAGTCTGGATTTTGATATTCATGATGGCCATACGCTTGTTACCGCCACCAGTCGCTATAAGGCAAAAGAAGCGGGAGTTGAGCTGTTTTTATACGGAGAAGATCTGGAGATCATCTCGCTAAAAGTTAATGATAAAGATCATAAAGAGTATATAGCAGATGAAACATCCATGCGTATTAACTCATTGCCGGACAGCTTTGACCTTGAAATTGTAACAAAGATATATCCAGAGAAAAATACGCGTCTTGAAGGGCTATACAAATCTGGCGGGACTTACTGTACGCAGTGTGAAGCCGAGGGATTCCGGCGCATAACATACTATCCTGATCGCCCCGATGTCTTGACAACATTTACTGTACGTATTGAAGCTCCCAAAGATTACCCTGTGCTTTTGTCAAACGGCAACCGCGTAGATGGAGACGAGGTCGGAGAAGGCCGTCATTATGTTATCTGGGAAGACCCCTTCCCCAAGCCCTGTTATCTCTTCGCTCTGGTTGCAGGAGATCTAAGCCATATAAGCGATAAGTTCGTAACGGCTTCAGGCCGCGAAGTGGATTTATATATCTATGTCCGTCCGGGCGATGAAGACCACTGCATCCATGCTATAGAGAGCCTGAAACGCTCTATGCAATGGGATGAGGAGGTCTATGGCCGCGAATATGATTTAGATATATTCAACATTGTAGCTGTTAGCGATTTTAATATGGGGGCGATGGAAAATAAATCCCTGAACATATTCAATACAGCCCTTGTGCTGGCGCATCAGGAAACGGCAACTGATACGGACTTCCACCGTGTGGAGGGCGTAATTGCTCACGAATATTTTCACAACTGGAGCGGCAACCGCGTAACCTGTCGTGACTGGTTCCAGCTATCTCTAAAAGAAGGTTTGACAGTTTTCCGCGATCAATCCTTTTCCGCTGATATGCATTCAAAAGACGTACAGCGCATTGACGACGTAACACATTTGCGGCGCTTTCAGTTTACAGAGGACGCCTCCCCGCTTGCTCACCCTGTGCGCCCCGATAATTATATCGAGATCAATAATTTCTACACCATGACTGTCTATGAAAAAGGCGCAGAAGTTATACGCATGATGCGTACGCTTTTAGGAGAAGAGAACTACCGCAAAGGCACAGACCTTTATTTTGAACGCCATGACGGGCAAGCCGTGACTTGCGATGATTTTGTAAAAGCCATGGAAGACGCCAGCGATATAAGCTTGGAGCAATTTAAGCTCTGGTACTCACAAGCAGGAACGCCTGAGGTCACTTTCACCGGCTCTTATGATGAAAAAGCAAAGCGCTATGATGTAAAACTTTCTCAGGAAATACCGGATACAAACGGACAAAGTGATAAAAAACCAATGGTTATCCCTGTGGCTCTTGGCCTTATAAGCCCCGAAGGTGAAGATTTAATCGGTACGCAGCTCCTTGTGTTAAATGAAAAAGAACAAAGCTTCAGCTTTGATAATATCCCCGCGCGCCCCGTTCCCTCAGTGCTCAGAGGCTTTTCCGCCCCCGTAAAGCTTAGAACAAATCTAGGCGAGGAAGAGCGCGTATTCCTCATGCAAAATGAGCATTACGACGGCTTTAACCGTTGGGAAGCCGGGCAGGAACTCGCCATTAGAGCTATATGTTCAATGCTTGACAGCTATGAGCTGGAAGGCAAAAAAAGTCCAAAACTTTCGCCAGTATTCATTGAAAGCTTCGGGCGCGTTTTGGAAGACGCATTATTGGAAGGCGCCGATAAGGCTTTCATCGCCAGAGCTATAACACTGCCCGCTATAGGAACAATAGTTCAAGAACGCAAGCAGGCAGACCCCGAAAATATCCATAAAATCAGGGATCTGGCATTAGCAGCTTTAAAAACCGCGCACAGACGTACACTGGAAAAAATATATACAGCAAATGCGCCGCAGGATGAATTTACAATTTCTTCCGAAGATATGGCGCGCCGGGCGCTGCGTAATGCTGTATTGCAACTGCTTACCGCCACGCATGGCTCTGGCTGTGCAAAACTGGCCAAGCGGCACTATGACGAAGCCGATAATATGACAGACCGCGTAGCGGCCTTGATCTCGCTCGCCGATAACAAAAGTAAATTGCGTGATGAAGTATTCGCAGAGTTTTATAGTAACTATAAAGAATACCCTCTTGTTATTGATAAATGGTTCTCGCTGCAAGCCTCATCAACCCTGCCCGGCGCAGTTGAACGGGTAAAAAAACTGCGGAGCCATAAGGATTTCGATATTAAAAATCCAAACCGCGTGAGGTCGTTATATGCCGCATTCGCGATGAATAATCCGGCGAACTTCCACGCCAAAGATGGATCGGGGTATATATTCTTGCGTGATGCCGTTATTGAGCTAAACACTATTAATCCCCAGATCGGCGCAAGAATGCTTGCCCCTATGCGGGAATGGCAGAAATTCACACCGGATCGTCAGGAAATGATGAAGCAAGCGCTTCGCGATATTCTGGCTGTTGAGAATATTTCTCCGGATATTTACGAAATCGCCAGTAAAAGTCTGGGGGAATAGGAAGAAATGAGTAAAGACGCTGACTTCTCTTTGGAAGAATTATATGATGGGCTGGTTTGCGGCATCGACGAGGTAGGAAGAGGCCCCCTCGCCGGCCCCGTAATCGCCGCATGTGTTGTCATTCCCAAAAAGCTGCGCAAGCTTGATTTTATTGCCTGTATCAAGGATAGCAAAAAGCTCAGCCCCAAAAAGCGCGAGATGCTCTATGACGCAATTACAGAGAATTTTCCACACGCCATAAGCCTGTTGTCCCCTCAGGAAATTGATGAACACAATATTCTGCAAGCCTCTCTTTTAGCGATGACCAAAGCTCACGATAAAGTGCTGAGTGCAGGCATAAAACTGGAGCACGCTTTGGTCGATGGAAACAAAATCCCGATTATTGCTACACCCGCCTGCGCAATCGTTAAAGGTGATGGCAAATCAAAGACAATCGCGGCTGCTTCTATTATTGCCAAAGTATACCGCGACCGGATTATGAAAGAGCTTGCGGGCGAATTCCCATATTATGGGTGGGAGCGCAATTCCGGCTATCCGACGAAAGAGCACCGCGAGGCGCTTCTTAAACATGGTATAACCCCCTTTCATCGCCGCAGCTTTGCTCCCGTGCGTAAAATTCTTGAATCAGTTCAATAATTTACCTTAAAAAAATATCGCAACGCACTGATTCCAAATAGATTCTATCTAAAAAATAATAAATATTTTTCTTGACCTTGAGTCCCTAATAACTCATGATTCGCCGATCACAAACACAATAGAGGTTAAGATGGCAAGTCAAAAAAAGAATCTATCCACAAGTGCTAAAAGCAAAAAAGCATCTTTAACCGAGCAGATTATTATCGGCGATTGCATCAAGGAAATGAAAGCCCTGCCAGCAAAATCCGTGGATTGCATCTTTGCCGACCCCCCATACAACCTCCAGCTTGGCGGAGATCTCCACCGCCCTAACAACACAAAGGTAGACGCTGTCGATAATGACTGGGATCAGTTCGATAGCCTGAAAGTTTACGACGACTTCACCCGTGAATGGCTGTCGGCTGCGCGCGAGACACTAACAGACGATGGCGCAATCTGGGTTATCGGCAGTTATCACAATATTTTTCGTCTTGGATATATATTGCAGGATTTGGGCTTTTGGATATTAAACGATGTGATCTGGCGTAAATCCAATCCAATGCCTAATTTCCGCGGACGACGTTTTACGAACGCTCATGAAACTCTTATCTGGGCCGGTAAGTCTGAAAAATCAAAATACTATTTTAACTATGATGCGATGAAGACGCTAAACGAAGATCTCCAGATGCGAAGTGACTGGTACCTCCCCCTATGCACAGGATCCGAGCGCCTGAAGGATGACGAAGGCAAAAAAGCTCACCCGACGCAAAAGCCTGAGAGCTTGCTTCATCGTGTGATTATGTCTTCTACACGCAAGGGTGATGTGATACTTGATCCGTTCTTTGGAACAGGAACAACGGGCGCCGTTGCAAAGAAGCTTGGACGCTCTTTTATCGGGATTGAAAGAGACGAAGTATACGCAAAGCACGCACGCAAGCGTATCGCGGAGATTGATCCTCTAAAGGATAACCTGATAGAAACCATATCCAAGCGGGAACAAACGCGCATACCTTTTGGCTCATTAGTAGAGCGCGGCCTCATCCAGCCCGGAACGGTACTTATGGATTCCAAAAGCAGACACAAAGCAACCGTTCACGCCGATGGCTCGATCATTGCTCAAAACCGTGTTGATAAAATGCGCGGCTCTATTCACAAGGTTGGAGCAGCAATGCAAGACGCTCCATCTTGTAACGGCTGGACTTTCTGGCATTATAAGGCAGGAAACAAAAAGCTCCCTATAGATCATTTACGCGCTCAAATTCGCGCAGAAGCAGAGCAACATGGACACGCCTGAAAACTGGGATGAAGTCATAATCACTGATCTTAAAATCGGGATGTCTGCGGGCATATACGAGCATGAGAAAAGCAAGCCTCAAACAGTGATTGTCAATGTCAGGCTTGGCGTTGATACAAACTATAACGCGGCTTTGGAAGATATAAACACGGTTGTGTCCTATGAAGAGATTGTAAAAAATATAGAAGAAATAGCATCAAAGCGGCATTATAATTTGCTTGAGCGTTTTGCGGAAGATATCGCCCAAATGTGCCTGAAGTTTAATTATAAAGTTCAAGATGCCGAAATACGGGTTGAAAAACCTGATATAATAGATAACGCAGCCGCTGTAGGTGTTCGCATAAAGCGGTTTCGCTAAATTTTAAAACCTATTGAAAGACACCTTCCCCCTTATGTTTTTTTAGCAAAAGCTCATATTGTTCTTTTAATTGCTCGTTTAGTTTACCTTTATTTTGTGATGTGACGTAGTTTTCTGCATAGAATAAAACGTCCTTTTCCTTATTATTATATACTTCAAACCCTTCAAGAGCGCCAAACATTTGTACCACGGGTATACCTCTGTTTGATACTCTAAGCATTTTACCGTGAGTAAATATTTTAACCTTAAGAAGTAAATAGGCCTCACGACTTTCATAAACTCTGTATTGGGTTACGATTCCACCCGGCCAACGCCTCTCCAAAAAATCCATTCTTTCTTGCATATAGTCATTAGCTACTTTTTGTGACATTGGAACGTATGCAAGGGTTAGTGGCCGACTAAATTCCATAACTAAAGCACGAGGATATCCAAGGTGAATTTTGTGATGGAGCATGCAGGGTCCTAACCTGTAGTCCGTTGCGTATAACTCAAACCGGCGAAGTGACTCAATTTTGTAACTGTCCTGTATTTCAAACGCTTTTCTTTTCGCTGAGTAATCGCTCAGCTTCAGCGGTAACATAAATTCAAATCGTGTGGGAAACTGATATTTGTTGTCTCTTAAAAAGCCTCTGGTGGCTTCAATAATTTCCTGTAATTCCAACTCATTATTGAAATAATTCTTGTAAATTTCACATTCATTGATACGAAGAAACTCCTTTATAGCCTCCTCATCTTCGTACTTATAAAGACCCACAGCCCAGAACAGATGGGAAAGATTTTTAACAGAAGATTCTTCATATATATAATTTCGGGGCACTTCGGATGCGGCAGTTTCTTTTGTTGCCATATTTTCCTCATCACTTCTGATATATTCGTCAGTGTAATTTTCCAGCAATTTGTCAAAATCTACAGCCATGGCCACCCCTGCCCCATACCCACCAATAAAAGGGAAACCGGAGACCACAAGCAAAATAAACAGTAAACCTGACGCAGCAATTAGAGTAATCTTCTTCATGAGATCTCCTTATGAGCCGAGCTTTGCATTATATCGGCAAAGGCGATAAAACTTCAAGCGGCAAGCAACTCTTTTTGGCTATCATTTTTTTGAGTGCATCACAATTACAACTCACGTGCATCCATAGATCAAAAATTTCGGGATTATCTGTGTTTTTGAGCTGGATTATGTTATGAGAATTCATACAGAAATTAAACAAACCTGATAGTTAAGCAGTAACGATAAACATGAGACCCCTCTTTGAAGCTACGTCACGCATCGCCAGCAAGACTTTTTCCCGCAAGTACATAGCGCTTGGGCGTTTGGTAAGCCAATGGAGTGAAATTATGGGAGATCAGTTCGCAGGGCTGGCACAGCCTGTAAAGCTGAACTATCGAAAGAAGGGTAAATCCAAAAAAGACAATTATGTGACACTGGATATCGCAACTTCGGCAGCTAACGCCACTCTCCTTAATTACCAGAAAGGCGTCATACTAGAGAGAATTAACTCGCTTTTTGGCAATAATTGGATTAAAGATATCCGCTTTGTGGCTTCTGAAATTGCGGACACCCCTTTAGAACCAAAAAAATATACGCCTCCCTTAACGGCAGATGAAAAAAAATATTTGTCGGAGACACTGGATCAAATCGAAGATCCTGATATAAAAGAGAAGCTTGAAAGCCTTGGAAAATCTATAATAATGGATAGGAAAGAATGAAAGTAAACGCTATTACATTAAGAGCAGGACATGTTGTGGAATATAATGGCAAGCTCTGCGTCGTTACAAAGAACGAAATTGTGCAGCCCGGAAAAGGAAATTCTGTAGCTCAGGTCGAGATGCGCGATATTCGCACAGGTAATAAAGATAACGTACGCTATCGTACACAAGAAACCGTTGAGCGTGTACGTCTGGAACAGACAGAATACCAGTTTTTGTATTTTGCTGGCGATGATATCGTCCTTATGAACAACGAAACATACGAGCAAATAACAGTGCCCAAAGAACAAATGGGCCCTCAAGCGGCTTATTTGCAGGATAGTATGGTCATTGAGGTAGAAACATTTGAAGGCGAGCCTCTCGGCTTCAAAATGCCTGATCGTATTGTCATGGAAATCGTGGAAGCTGAGCCAGTTGTAAAAGGCCAGACAGCAACGACTTCATACAAACCGGCAATTCTGGAAAATGGCGAAAAAGTTATGGTTCCTCCCCATATTGGATCAGGAATAAAGATCGTAGTAAAACTGGAAGATGGCATAGGAACCTACGTCGAGCGCTATAAGGGATAGAAATCCCAAAATTTAAATTATAAGGAATTGACTATAATGGCCGCCAAATCGCCGATTATGAACGTTATGATGCGTGCAAGTGAGAAAGCTGCGCGCTCTTTATTGCGTGACTTTAACGAAGTTGAACACTTGCAGGTTTCAAGAAAAGGCCCAAGCGACTTTGTTTCAGCCGCAGACAGACGTTCGGAAGAATTGATCTTCAACGAGTTGAAAAAAGCCAGACCGGATTATTGTTTTATGATGGAAGAAAGCGGCGAGGTTAAAGGCAACAACCCGGATTATTGCTGGATAATTGACCCGCTAGATGGAACGACGAACTTCCTGCATGGAATGCCGCACTGGTGCATCTCCATCGCTCTTGAGCATAAAGGCGAGATTGTCGCAGCTCTTGTCCATGATCCTGTTAAGGATGAAATGTTTCATGCTGAAAAAGGGGGCGGAGCTTTCATAGCTCATAAAGGCAGGCTACGCGTTTCAGGGCGTAACAAGGCCGAAGAATCCTTGATTGCTATTGGCGGGGCTTCCAGATTTGGTAAAGACAAACGCGAAAGATTTATAAAAGAATTCTCTGCCATGAACTATGCAGGCTTTGACCTGCGTCGTTTCGGAGCAGCAGCTCTCGATCTTTGTTATGTAGCTGCCGGACGCTATGAAGGTTTCTGGGAAAGAGACTTATCCCCATGGGATGTCGCTGCAGGCATACTTATTGTAAAAGAATCTGGGGGTTTTATCTCGGAACTTGATGACATAAGAAAGAATCCTGTTCATACTGGTAACGTTCTAGCTGCCAATGAGTCTCTTTTTGACGATATAGGAAGGGTTTTGCGGCAAGCATCCTAGGACATTCTTCGGCCTTTATCTGGCCATGTTACATGTAAGAATAGGGTATGTTGCTGTGAAAAATATACAGACTGCATCGCGGCCTTTTCGTTTCCGTGGTATGGGGAAAATACGTCTGGGGCTGCTTTTCATCGCTTTTGCCACCTTTATCAGCTTTGCCATGCTTCTTGTAATCAGCGCAGTAAGCTCCCCCTTTGCCCATGCTTCTGCCAGAATGGTGCCTATACCTCCCAAAAGACCAGATGTTATGAGCGCTTCTCCCGCCTATATTCGCCAGCTTATGGCGCGAAGCAGCACCGTTGATGTCTATAGCGAAGACGATTTACCTCTGGAAGACAGTCACCAAAACTATGATCTAGAATACAGCGAAGAAAAAATAGCCGCTATTCATAGCATTGACCCAAAGTATTTGCCCCAATCCGAAGATGACGAATATCATGAATATGACAGCGGCTACTTATCAGAGATATCAGAAGCCGGAGTCCCCGTTCCGGGACGTAAGCCATCCTATGGAAACAGCTCTATAGTTCAAAGAGTAGAGGACTTTTCCAATCATGTTTCATCCGTCGAGCTTGCTTTTATTGAACCTGAAGTTGGCGGGCGTTATTCTGATGCAAGCGGGCCGAATGACTACTATACCGAAGCCGCTGCCTCAGGGGCTGTGCGCCAGCCTATTTCCACCCCTTCCCAAAAAGGTAATGAAAAAGCGCTCGTCAGTTTTACATTAGATTCCAAGCAGATATTACTTGATCCAAATTTAAAAACTTTTTTACTCGACCATGCTTTAAAACAATTTAAATCTGATCCTGATCTAAGGCTTGAAATACATGCTTATGCAAGCACAGAAAGTGGCCAGGAATTTAGCGATGTGCGCCGTTCTTTGGCTCGCGCCCTTGAAGTTCGCAGCTTCCTTCTTGAACAGAACATTGATCCATCAAGGCTGAAAATCACCCCGATGGGACAGGATTCCGATAACACAACAGATGATCGCATAGATCTATTATTTATCGTTTCCAAGTAAAAAATTGCGTTTATACTCATCATTTTGTGAGATAGCTTACGAAAAACGCATTTCAAATGTGGAAAAGCATGCCCCGCAATCACTGTGTTCCTTGACTTTATCTCCTTATACGTATGCAATTAGACTCTGTATTTGTATTTAATTGAGTAGGAGTAACGCTAATGTCGGATTTTGACCCACCCAAACAAGAAAAAAAACATCCAGTTAGTGCCCTGCTCTTTGCTTTGCTCCTCTTTGCACTTATTGCATCATTGCTGTTTTATCAAAAAAACAAGACTGGTAAAGATAAACCATATGATGAATTCAATTTTCTGGAAGCAGTTGGCCTGACATCCAAAGACCAGCCCTTTGATTTGGAAAAGGCCGGTAACCCCAGAACTATTGGAAATATCGAGGCTCCTGTTAAAATTTCCGAATATAGCAGTTTCACTTGTGGAGCTTGCGGGCTATTCCATAAAGGCTCTTATGAAAAGATTAAAAAAGAATATATTGATACCGGAAAAGCCTATCTCGTTTTCAATGATATACCGCGTAATGTAGAAGATGTCTCCATTAGCGCTGTTGCACAATGTCTTCCCGATAATGCTTATTTCACATTCCTTGATCTTGTCTTTGAAACTCAAGAAACATGGATGGCCGCTGAAAAGCCGCTTCAGGATATTAAGGAAAAAATGGTCACTGCGGGCATGTCGATAGATGTAATTAACCAGTGTTTCAAAAGCGAGAAGCTAAGAGAGAAACTGGTAAAAAAGGCAAGAAAAGCGCTCAAAAAACACGAAGTTAAACAGACACCGACTCTTGTTATTAATGATAAACATTTGCTAATGGGGCTTGATCCATACGAAAAAATTCGTGATACGATCGAAGCAGAGCTGGCGAAAGATGACGTTGAGGAAATAGAAACGTACGGAAAAAAGGTGGAAGCCGTTCCAGAAAACAAAGACAACAAAAACGATAGTGTCGCGCTGGTTACAGAGCAAGGATCTGCTGATGATGAAACATCTCAGCTCGTTCTCGAAGTTGTGGATTTATCCGAGCAAGCTATCCCTGAACCAAAATCTCTCAATAATATAGAATCCTCTGCAGGAGAAGAAGCGGATCAGGATATCCTTGATATTAAAAGTCTGGCCGAGCCACGTATAGTAGGAAATCCGAACGCGCCTTTAAAAATATCAGAGTACAGCTCCTATACATGCGGGGCGTGCGCAAGCTTCCATCTGGATTCTTTTAGTAAATTAAAAGAAGAGTATATCGACACCGGAAAAGCCTATCTGGTTTTTGACGACTTCCCTAGAAATAACATCGATATGACTATTGGCGCTATAGCTCGCTGCGTCCCGGAGGATGCCTATTTTAAATTTGTAGAGCTGGTTTTCAAAACACAAGAAACATGGATGAGAAATAAAGACCCTGTCGATTTTGTAAAACAAAATGCAAAGCTGGCGGGAGCAGACTCAAGCATGATTGATAAATGCGCGAAGAGTAAGGAATTAATGGAGGCTCTTGCTTTACGTGGGCAAAATACATACGAGAATCTCGGTGTTAACAGTACGCCAACGGTCATAATCAACGATGACAAACGTCTGGTTGGTAGCGTTCCTTACTCTCAATTCAAAAGAGTTCTTGAGGCTGAATTGATCAAAGCAAACAAATAAAATCACAAAGCCGCCAAATGCAATATAACGCAATGTAATAAGAACAGGCTACAGGACTTATATGATCCAGTTTACCAAACTCCGGCTAAGTGGTTTTAAATCATTTGTCGATAAAACAGAGCTAGAAATAGGTCCGGGTCTAAACGGTATTGTCGGCCCGAACGGCTGTGGTAAATCAAATCTTGTAGAAGCCATGCGTTGGGTAATGGGCGAAAACTCTGCCAAGCGTATGCGTGGCGACGGAATGGAAGACGTCATCTTTGCCGGTACCTCTAAGCGCAGCCCACGCAATTTTGCCGAGGTTTCCCTGCTTCTTGATAATTCAAAACGCACTGCTCCTGCGGCTTATAACGCCTCTGACGAAGTCGAAATCGTTCGCCGCATTGAAAAGGACAGAGGCTCCGGTTACAAAATCAATGGCAAAAACTCCAGGGCACGCGATGTGCAGATGCTGTTTGCTGATACCATCACGGGAGCAAACTCTCCTTCCCTTGTTTCACAGGGGCATGTAACCCGCATGATTAATGCCAAACCGCAGGATCGGCGCTTAATTCTTGAAGAATCTGCGGGAATAGCTGGCCTGTATGCGCGCAGACATGAAGCCGAATTAAGACTACGCGCCGCCGATAGCAATCTGATACGGCTGGAAGATATTCTAGGCAGCATGGAAAGTCGTTTAAGCACTCTGAAACGTCAATCTCGTCAGGCAATAAAATATAAGAATTTGAGTACTTCCATAAGAGAATTCGAAGTTCAGATAGCTTATCTCGAATGGTTAACCCTAAAGGAAAAACAAAACGTTCTTAAAACAACTTTTGCTGAATCAGAATCAATAGTTGCCAAAAATCTGGCTGTTGTAACGCAACTCACCAAAACACAAAACACCCAGATTAGCGACCTCCCCCCCTTGCGCAAAAAAGAAGCCGAAGCCTCGGCAGCTCTTCAAAAACAAAAAATCGACTTCCAAAATCTTGAAGAAGAAATCGAGCGTTACCGCAATGATTTGCAGGAAACCAAAACACAACTCCATCAAATATCTATCGATCATCAGCACGAAGAAAAAACGCTGGAGGAGACATCAACGCAACTAAATAAAGTTAAGGGAGAATATGAAGAGCTTCTTGAAGAACAAGAACGGGATGAAACTCTGTTCAAGCAAAAGTCAAAATTAAAAGAGGCTTCCCATAAAGAGCTATTGGTAATCGAAGAGCGCTACAGTGCGCTGAAAGAAAATGCTGCGGCAAATATGGCGCGCAAGGAATCTCTGGAAAAACAAATCCAACGCCATGAATCCCGCATTAATTATTTGCAGGAGCGTCTGGCCAAATTTCAGGATGAGCTTAAAAACTGTATACTCGAAGACAACATCCATAGTGATATTGCCAAGTACGAAAAACAGTGCGGGGAAAAAGAAAATTCCCTTATCGAGCTGAAGAAAAAGCTCGATACTTATAATATCGATATCAAAGAATCAGAACAAAAGCGTGAAGATGCCCGCGAAGCTCTTAATAAAGAAGAGCATGGATACGCACAAATAAACGCTGAGATCTCTGTTCTTGAAGAGTTTTTCAGCAACGATGACGGCGATGATTATAAATCTGTTCTCGATCAAATAAGTACAGACCCCGGATTTGAGGTAGCCCTGTCAAGAGCTCTTGGAGACTCATTGATGGCTGCGCTTGATAAGGACGCTCCGGCCTATTGGGCGGATATGAAGCATAAGGATATCCCGAAGCTTCCAAAAGGAGCTATCGCTATGTCCTCCCATGTCAGGGCGCCAAAAGAAATGCATCTGGCTTTGTCTTCTATTGGCTATGTTGACACGATAGAGCAAGGGTCAGCGCTGGCTGGCGAGCTAAGCCCCGGCCAGTCTTTGGTTTCATCTGATGGCGCTTATTGGCGGTGGGATGGCTATTTTATTCAGGAAAAAGCAACAGACCGCCACAGCGTTTATCTGGAGCAAAAAAACAAAAAAGCAGCGCTTGAGAAGACAAAAACACAAAACTACAGCCAACTTGAAAAAGCCAGAGCCTCGTTCGAGGAAGCAAGCTCCCTTTATGATTATGCGCGCACAAAATGTGAAGAGATCACAAAGGAAATAAAATCTTGTGAGAATGTTCTGACCGCCCTGAGGCCTGAATTACAAAAACTTAAAGATAAAACCCAACGCGTAAAAGCGGATCAGGAACGTTATAACGAACAAATTGCATCAGTTGAAGAAGATATAAGCTCTACACAAGAGGTGCTAGACAACGATAAAAGTTCGTTAAAAGCTCTTCTGGAAACACAAAAAGACGGAGACAATAACGAGGTTTTAATTTCTCAGGCAAAGGAAAAACTCGATATTGCAAAAGAAGAATACCAGCACGCAGTGCGTGATCTTGATCTTTTCACTCAGGGGCGCAATACAAGGCTCGCTAGAATACAGGCAATTTCTGATGAGCGATTGTCTTTGAAAAACAGAAATATTAGAGCTGCGGCGCGTTCGAAAGAGCTGTCGGAACGGCAGGAAAAGCTCTCGGAAAAACTAGAAAATCTTAAAGAAAATCCGATTATAAAAGACGATACACGCGCCATAATGCTTGATGAAATCACAACCCTTGAAAAGCAGCGCGATCAGGCAGCAGAGCAATTAGCTGCATGTGAAGAAAATGTCTCCTCAACAAATTCTGCGCTTAAACAGGCAGAAAATATACTTGGAGAAGCAAGAGAAAAACGTGCCCAGTCACAAGCCTTTCTTTCATCGCTCAACGAGCAAATAACCGAGGTCGAATACTCGGTAAAAGAAAGATTTGATATTCCACCAAAAGACTTGGTTAATCATTCCCAATCAGGGGATCTTGTTAATTATTCGATCGAAGACCTGCCAAAATTAAAAGAGCAAAAAGATAAATATATTAAAGATCGTGATTCTATCGGCCCGGTTAACTTGCGCGCCGAGATTGAAACAAGAGAACTGGAAGAGGAGCTTACCACCCTGCTCCACGAACGTCAGGATCTCGTTCAGGCTATTGACGAGCTTCGTGGCGGCATTAACAAGATCAATAAAGAAGCCAGAGAAAGACTGGTATCTGCCTTTAAGCATGTTAATGCGCATTTCGAAGATTTGTTCAAACGCTTGTTTGGTGGCGGAGAAGCACATCTGGAGCTTATTGATTCCGATGATCCATTAGGCGCGGGATTGGAAATCTATGCAAAGCCACCGGGAAAGTCCCTTCAATCACTATCTTTGCTGTCCGGCGGTGAGCAAACTCTGGCCTCTATTGCTTTGATCTTCGCTATGTTTTTGACAAACCCCTCTCCCATATGTGTGCTTGACGAGATCGACGCACCCTTGGATGATGCCAATGTTGATCGCGTCTGTGATCTGCTGGACGAAATTGCAGAGCGCGGGGAAACAAGATTTTTGGTTGTAACACATCATCGTCTTACCATGGCACGTATGGACAGGCTATACGGGGTTACAATGTCAGAAAAAGGTGTATCACAGCTCTTATCCATTGATCTTCAACGTTCATTCGATTTTGTCGAACAAAATAATAATGACCAGAAAGTCGCATAAGACAGACTTTTTATATCTTAAACCCGTCAACAGCGCTACACTATGTACTTCGATAAACCTAAAAGCTTTTGTTATGAACAAGAAACTGGACGATGAAATATTAGAAAAGATTGATGCGCTCGATGAGCGTATTAACAAAGTTCGTAGTGATTATAATGAAGACAAAGAAAAGCATGAAGGAAAACCCGCCGAAGACGAAACACCCGAAATTCGCCTCGGCAGAGCGGCAGCTTCCATGTTCTTGGGTAATGTTATAGCCGGTTTTATTCTGGGGTTTTTGGCAGACAAATATTTGGGCACAGCACCGTGGGGGATAATGCTTTGTATTATATTGGGTTTCGTCGCTGGAGTTTATCGCGCGCAGAGCCTTTTTAAAAAAAATGAATAACTGGAAAATGCCCATTGATTAACCTATTCAAATAGGCTAGAAACAATAAAATTTTAGTAAACAGGACGGAGCTAAAGAGTGTCTGATCCAACTGGAAAAGTTGACCCCATTCATCAGTTTGTAATTGTACCAATTACCGAAAACTGGAACATCGCAGGCTATGATATCAATTTCACTAATTCTTCATTGTGGATGGTAATCGCGGCAGTTGTCTCTATTACACTGTTGACGATTGGTATGCGCAAAAAAGCTTTGATCCCCACCCGTGGACAAATGGCTGCGGAGATTTTTTATGAATTTATTAGCAAAACTCTAAATGAGAATACCGGCAAAAAAGGCCGTCCGTATTTTCCGTTTGTCTTTACGATTTTTACGTTTGTTCTTGCCGCCAATGTTTTGGGATTATTCCCACATTCATTTACACCTACATCACAGCTGATCGTGACAGGAGCTTTAGCGATACTGGTTTTTGTAACTGTTATCGTGCTGGGTGTATATAACCATGGCTTAAAATGGTTTTCAATGTTTGTGCCACATGGCGTTCCCTGGTGGTTAATGCCTTTCATTATAGCCTTGGAGCTTGTCTCGTTTTTCGTACGTCCCTTAACCCACTCTGTTCGTTTGTTTGCAAACATGATGGCCGGACACATGATGCTCAAAATTATTATCGGTTTCTCTGTCACCGCGGCCAGCGCCGGGTGGATAGGAGTTGCATTTGGTTTGCTTCCAGCAGCTTTCGACGCAATTATGTTGGCGTTTGAGTTATTTGTTGCCGGCTTGCAAGCATATGTCTTCGCGATTTTGACATGTATTTATCTCAAAGATAGTGTTGATCTTCACCACTAAACATGTTAGACCCGCGTTGTTTTTAAAGTGTTGTTAAACAAACAGTAAAAAGGAAAAAAATAATGGAAATAGAAGCTGCAAAAGCTTTTGCCGGTGCTTTGGTGGCAATGCCCGCTATTGCTTCAGCAATGGGTATCGCTTTGTATTGTATATCATATAACAATGCTATCGCTCGTAACCCTGAAGTTAAAAAACTGATAGACGACAAGTTCTTTATGGCTGTTGCCTTCATTGAAGCTTTGGGAATTATTCCTATTGGTTTGGCAGCATACGTGCTCTCAAGCATATAGGTTTTATTATTTAATCAATTTAAGAGGCGGACGGTTCTAAGGATTTTTCAATAAGCTTGATTTTCTTTTATCGTTGGCCTTTTCCCGTTACGTTGCGACCTGTAAGTGTGTGTTTGTAAATTTTATTAACGGCACGATGTTTACAGGTCCAACAAGACGGTAAATTTTGCATTAATCAGGGGAAACCGATGTTAAGGAGTATTGGCATATCAGCCTTTTTATTAGTTGCGGCAGTGCCGCAGGCCTTTGCCGAAGTCGCTTATGACACTGCGGAATTGTCTGAGCATGTTGCAGAACATGCTTCTGGCGGCCTTCCTCAGCTCGATCCCTCCTCATACCCAAGTCAGATTTTCTGGCTGGTTGTTGTGTTCACCTTCATGTATATCTTTTTCTCAAAGAAGACTGTACCCCAATATTCCCGTACGATTGAAGATCGCGCAGAACGTATCACAAGCGATTTGGATCAAGCCGCGCGTCTAAAGGACGAAGTCGCCGAGCTTCAAGCTTCATATGAAGATAAGCTTGCTCAGGCACGTGAAGAATCTTATCTGGTTTTTGCCAGTAGCGAAAAAAAGATTAAAACAGAATCAGACAAAAGAGCTGCCGATTTTCAGGAGCGTTCCCGTAAAAAAATAGAAGACCTTGAACAAAATATTCAAGGCGCGAGCGATGCCGCTATGAATGAAATGGGTGATGTCGCAGTGGAAATTGCCATACAGGCTTCCAAAAAAATAATCGGTATTAGTGTTGATGAAAAGACGGCAAAGGCTGTCGTTAAATCACTAAACAAAGTGGCATAATCAAAATTAAAGTAATTAAGTAATTAATAAGGAAATAAATCTATGGAGGAATATCTGTCAGACGAATATTTCTGGTATACAATATCCTTTCTTATGTTTGTCGGGGTTCTTTGGAAATATGCTCTTCCGGTGATAATAAATCTGCTGGACGCCAGAATTGCTCAAATTATAAAAAATCTTGAGGAAGCCGAAAACCTGCGTATCGAGGCGCAAGAGATTCTAGCTCAATATCAACGCAAGCACAGAGATGCCCTTGAAGAGTCTCAAAAGATTATTGATGCGGCAAAAGAAAATGCCCGCCAGTATAAAGAAAATGCTTTGGCTGACCTTGAAGCAGCAATGAAATTACGAGAAGAGCAGTTAATAGCTCGTCTTGAGCGCATGGAACAAAGCGCTATCGGTGAGATACAAAACTATGCAGCGGAGCTTTCCATGCAAGCGGCCAGGAAGATTATAGAAGACAAGCTCGACAAGAAAACAAATGCGAAACTTGTCGAAGATGCAATTAATGGTATTGAACAAAACGTGCATTAATTGGGTATATATAATATACACATAAGCCATAATATATGCTCATATGTATAAACACATATGGGCATTTTGCTTTTTGTATTTTTGCTTTTTTATTAAGGAGCTTTATTTATGTCATTAGACGCAAGCCATAAATCCCCTGAAGACATGGTTAATTATCTGGCCAGAGAAGCTAAAAAAGCATCTTATATCCTCTCCCAAACCTCAAATGAAACTATCAATGCAACATTAAGCTCGTTTTTAATAATGCTGCGCAAAGCTACGGGAGTTATTATTGAAGCCAACAAAAAAGATGTAAAAGCAGCCAGAGAAAAGGGCTTAAGCGAAACGATGGTAGATCGCCTCATGCTTGATGAAGAACGTATTGAAGGCATTGCAAAAAGCGTGGAAATTGTTCGTAATCTGGAAGACCCAACCGGCCGTGTGTTGTGGGAGAAGATACGCCCTAACGGCTTAAAAATTCAACGTATTTCATGCCCTATTGGCCTGCTTGGAATGATCTATGAGTCACGCCCCAACGTCACCATAGACGCGTCAATCCTGTGCCTGAAATCACATAATGCTGTTATCTTGCGCGGAGGCTCGGAATGCCTGAACAGCTCGCTTATCCTGCATAACATTATTCAGCAATCCTTAAAAGATAACGGCCTCCCCGAAGCCTGCGTATCAATGATCCCTACTCCAGATCGTGCAGCGGTAAGCGCCATGCTAAAAGCTTCAGATTATATTGATGTTATGATTCCCCGCGGCGGTACCGGTTTAATCGAGCGGGTTATTAATGAGGCGCGTATGCCCGTTTTTGGCCACTTAAATGGAATCTGCCACGTCTATATTCACCCCGCCGTTAATCCCGAAATAGCACGTGAAGTAACCCTTAATGCAAAAATGCGTCGCACAGGAATTTGTGGAGCCGCCGAAACGTTGCTGTTTGATAAAGATCTTGATCTATCTATTGCCAAAGATGTGCTGGCAACACTTATAGATGCTGGATGCTCTATTGTCGGGGATGAGCAGGCACAAGCCATTGATACAAGAATATCTCCCGCTACAAACAATGATTGGGTGACAGAGTATCTCGAGGCAAAAATAAGCTGTAAGTTCGTCAATGGCGTAAAAGAAGCTGTGGAGCATATTAATACATACGGCTCTCATCATACGGACAGCATTTTAACTCAAGATGATGATGCGGCTTCTTATTTTCTAAAAAACGTTGATAGCGGTATAGTTGTCCATAACGCCTCTACCCAGTTTGCCGATGGCGGCGAGTTTGGTATGGGTGCGGAAATAGGTATCGCTACTGGTAAAATGCACGCACGGGGGCCGGTTGGCGTAGAGCAGCTATGTACGTATAAGTATAATGTTCATGGAAATGGCCAGACTCGCCCTAAGTAACTCAAGGAAGCTCAAGGAAAAAGCATATGACTTTTTTCACTGAACCAAAATTACTGGATTCCCAACGCTGGAAAAATATGCGAGTGGGCATTCTTGGGGGGTCGTTTAATCCACCCCACATGGGGCACGTCCACATATCACAAATGGCTTTAAAGTCCTTACATCTGGACGCTGTTTGGTGGCTGGTTACACCACTTAATCCTATGAAATCATCTGAAGGTCTGCTCTCGCTTGATGAACGCGTGGCACTGTCACGTGAAATTAACAATCATCCGAAAGTTATTGTTACAGGAATTGAACAGGATTTAGGCACAAACTACAGTTACGCAACAATCAAAATTCTAAAAAAGCAATTCCCCTTTACACAGTTTGCCTGGATCGCAGGAATGGATAATATCCTTACCTTCCATTTATGGCAAAACTGGAAAGATTTTCTTTCCGAGATGTGTATGATACACGTAACCCGCCACCCTCCGGTACAACTGATACAGCAATGCCCACTACGTATGCTATCTTCACAACGTCACGTTTTTGTTGACCATGGAGGTGCTTACCCCCTCGAATCGAATACATCATATTGGCTGTTACAAAAGAAAATAATTAATATTTCCTCTACAGAAATACGAGAAAAAAAAGCAATATAAAACAACATGCTATCTTGTGTTTTGCACCGCAGTAATTGTTTTTATCTTCCATTGCCAAGACAAAAAACGTATAATTGCCCCAGATACAAACTTGTTGGTATTTACAAGGCAATGTTTGACTAGACAAGAAAGGTACAGGTTTTGGGTATTTGTGTACGTTATTATGTACATTTTCGACATCCAAGTGCAGAGCAACCCGGATATTCCAGAGGTACGGCTAAGTCTTATGCATAGGCTTGGCTTTTTTTGTTAGCAGGTCAAAAAACAGGAAGGAGATAAAAGCTATTTATACATACCATGACAAAGAATCATTAAACCCCAAGGGGCTTAAAGATCTTATCGCACAAACCCTCGACGCTGAAAAAGCAGAGGATATTTTGTCCATCCCTTTATCAGATAATAGCGCTATAGCGGATTATATGGTTATTGCGTCTGGGAAATCTTCCCGCCATGTAAGCGGGCTTGCAAGAAAGCTACAGGAAAAGCTCCATCAAAACGGTGTCAAAAAATTGACTACTGAAGGTATGGCTCAGTGTGACTGGGTTGTGATTGATGCTGGTGATGTAATAGTTCACCTGTTCCGCCCGGAAGTGCGTGAGTTTTATAATATCGAAAAGATGTGGTGTCACCCTCCTCAAAACACTAGCGCAGAAGAAGTTGGCAAAATTAAAGCTTTAAAATAGATCCTGACCTTAAATAACCAAAGTATCTGCCCCGTGTTTAAAATAGACATAATTTGTATAGCCAACATCAAAAACAACGCTTTTGCTGATCTTATCGAGATGTACAAAAAGCGTATTCATTGGCCTTTGAATATTATCGCCCTTGAATCAAAACACAAAGACCCTCGAAAATGCCGCGAGGATGAAACACAAAAAATACTCAAACATATAAATAATCAGGCCGTTGTTATTGCGCTGGACGAGCGCGGCAAAACTATACCTTCCATGGAACTTTCAAAAAAGTTTGAGAATTACGCTCATGAAGGCCATAACCATATCCAGTTTATTATCGGCGGAGCGGACGGGTTGCTGCCGGATGTGCGGCAAAAAGCAGATATGCTGTTAAGCTTTGGAAAGCAAACATGGCCTCACGCTCTTGCTCGCGTAATGTTACTGGAGCAAATATACAGAACCCAGCAAATACTTTCCGGTCATCCTTACCACCGTGAATGAGTTTAGGATAAGCATGTCACGGGGGCTGTTTTTATACGTTCGTTTTCAATACAATTATTGACTATGATTCTACGCCATTTTTTTATCTTGCTCGTTCTTATTGGGGGTGTCTTTGCGCCCTCTCACGATACTTGCGCTGCCCCCGACAAAAAGGAAGAGCAATTAGAATCCATCAAGGCTGACTTGTCTGAAAAGACCAGACAAAAAAAGAGACTTGAGCAACGTGTCGAAAAAATAGAATCAGAGCTGATGGGCATCAAAACCCGACTTACCAAACTTGGGCGCAGCATGCGTGAAAGTGAAGATAAGCTCAAAAACACACAAGAGCGCATCGCAAATCTTGAAACACAAAAAGAGCAGCTTTCCCAAAGTCTGGAGGAAGAACGCATTTCGATAGTGAAGTTGATTTTGATGCTTGGTCGTATTCGCAAAACACCACCAGAAGCAATGATCGCCCGCCCCGACACTCCCTATCATATTGCACAAAGCGCACTTTTAATGGAGAACATCATCCCCTCCGTCCGGCAAGATGTAAGAACCCTCATGAATAAACTCAAGATTATTGATGAGCTCACCGCAGAATTGAAGGCAGAGCACATGAGTATGCAGGAAAGCGTTGCCAAACTGGAAAAAAAGCACAAAGAGCTTATGGTGCTTGTTAAAGAAAAAGAGAAAATTTACGCTGTGGTTGATGAAGACTTGAAGGCGCGGCAACTATCGGTAAACGCAATATCTCTTAAAGCCAGATCTTTGGAAGATTTAATAAACAAAATTAACATTGAAGAAAAGCGGGAGATCGCCCGCCAGAAACAATCAAAAATCTTTCGTCGTAAACCGGACTATTCGGCGGCGTTTGATAACAATGACCCTAATGCCCGGCTTCCAGTGTCAGGAATTATTCGTACAGCGTTCCATGATAATGATGAGTACGGATCAAAAAGCAATGGTCTGATGATTGAAGGAAGATCCGGTGGTCTGGTAATCGCCCCGATGAGCGGAAAAATACAATTCGTTGGCTCTTTCAAACGCTTTAGCAATATTGTTATTATTGAGCATGGCGGAGACTATCACAGCCTGATAGCTGGCCTGGGCGAGATTAATGCACAGATTGGTGATATTGTTAAACTTGGTGAACCGATTGGAATATTACCAGATTCTGCTTTAATTCCACGACCAAAGCTTTATTATGAGCTTAGAAAAAACGGGGCTCCGGTTAACCCTTCTGTCAGGTTTTCAGAACTTGGCTAATATTTAAAAGCACTGCTTCATTTGAAATATTATTTTTATGTGACGATTTAAGGACAAATATACTATGAAAAAACAAACTCTTATCCTGACTATAGCAGCAACTCTGTTAACAGGGTTTAGCGGCCTTGCTATACACACTTCTTATGCGCAGGAAACAACACATAAAACAGAAAAAGAGGCCTCATCTATACATAATGAAACTTACCGGCAATTAAATCTATTCGGCGATGTGTTTGAACGTGTACGCGCTGAATATGTTGAAGAAGTCGATGATAAAGAATTAATAGAAAACGCCCTTAACGGAATGCTTTCCAGCCTTGACCCCCACTCCGGCTATCTAAGCGAAGAAAAATTTGCGGATATGCGTGTCGAAACAAAAGGTGAGTTTGGCGGGCTGGGCATCGAGGTAACAATGGAAAACGGTCTGGTAAAGGTTGTTTCCCCTATTGATGACACACCGGCCTTCCGCGCAGGCGTACAAGCTGGTGATTATATTATCAAAATAGACAGTGATTCCGTTATGGGAATGAGCCTCAGCGAAGCCGTTGATAAAATGCGTGGAAAAGTCGGCTCTGCTATTGACTTGACAATCGCTCGTGAAGGCGAAGATGCGCCAATAGAAATTACGATTGTTCGTGATATTATTCAGATCAAATCGGTTCGTTATCGTACAGAAGGAAATGTCGGATATATTCGCGTAACTACCTTTAGTGAAAAGACAGGCCCGGGAGTTAAAGACGCAGTAAAAAATATTTCAAGTGAGCTGGGCGATAATCTTATTGGTTATGTTCTGGACTTGCGTAATAATCCGGGTGGCCTGCTCTCTCAAGCGATTGAAGTTGCTGATATCTTTTTAGATAAGGGGGAGATCGTATCACAGCGTGGTCGTTATGAAGAAGATACCGAGCGCAAGAATGCCACTTCTGGAGACATGGCAAACGGTTTACCGATTGTTGTTCTGGTAAATGGCGGTTCGGCTTCAGCATCTGAAATTGTGGCAGGAGCACTTCAGGATCACAAACGTGCCATCACAATGGGTATGCAATCCTTCGGTAAAGGCTCTGTGCAAACGGTTATGCCCTTCCCCGGAAATGGCGCCATGCGACTTACAACTGCTCGCTATTACACCCCTTCAGGTATATCTATTCAGGCTAAAGGTATAACACCTGATATTGTTGTTGAGCCTGCAATGGTGGAGGTTCTTGCGTCCAAACGCATGCGCGAGGCCGACCTTCCCGGCGCTCTTGATAACGGCAAGGATAAGAATAAAAAGCCTGCGAACGACAATAAAAAAGACAAAAAGAAGGATAGTAAGAAGTCCGATGATATGTCTTTAAAAGAGAAAGATGCAGAAGTTGAAGAGGCCATAGACTACCAGCTTCTTCGCGCCCTCGATCTTTTGAAAGGCCTGTCTTTGTACCAACAGCCAAAATCTCTAACCGCTGCCGAAGCTTCAGGAGAATAAGCGAGAAACAAAATGGGCGTCGCACAACTTATAGAAAAGATAAAAGCAAAACTGCCTTCTTTCGGGGCGCTGCCTGTTTTGGTTCCTCCCGCCCTGTCAGAGAGATTAAGCATCCTAGATAAAAGACAGCTCTTAATCTCTTGCAGTGGCGTTTTGTTTTTCTATGTAATTGTTTTCAGCTACGTTTATTTTTCTTCGGCAAATACCATAGAAAGCATGGAAAAAAACATGGCCACCATCAGCGTTGAACTGAAGGAAAAAGCGCCAAGTGCTTATGGTATCGGGGCACATAAGGCCGCCAACCCCGATATAGGTTCTCATGAAATGGCAAAAGCTAATTTGCTGGAGGGGCTTTCAAAATATGACAGTATGTTTGGGCGTTTACCTGTTATCAGGGCGGGAGATCAGCTTACCAGCTTTCGCGCCTATCAAACGCCATTCTCATTAGACGGAATTGGAAACAAGCCCGTAATTTCTTTTGTGTTAAAAGATTATGGATTGTCGGCTAAAGCATCAAATACGGCTCTTGATATTTTGCCTCCGGAAGTTTCTTTTTTACTGTCTCCTTACGCAGATTTGCCACAAGAATGGATCAACCGTGCGCGGGCTGCTGGCCATGAAGTATGGATAGAAATCCCCATCCAGCGCGAAGGCAGCACCGATTCCGGGCTAAATACTGTTTTCCACCACGATTCACTTTCCGAAAAAGGCAAGACCATGCGTACATCTTTATCTCGTGGCCTTGGTTATGTGGGCGTAGGAGTGTTCATGGATGAGGGAATCACAGAAACCGGAGAGCACTATACCAAGCTTTTGGAAGAGTTATATGGCCGCGGGCTGGCCGCTCTTGAAATGAATCCTGAAGCTCCGACCTTCATAGAAGCAATGGCCGTCACTAAAGCAGCACCATACATTAAAACCACTGATAATGTTAAGCGTGTCTCCGGCATCAATCCATTTTCAACTGTCGAAGAAAATGCCCATAAAACCGGACAGGCGGTTGCTGTGATCCCTCCCTATCCTGTTATGATTAAAGACCTTGCCCTATGGATAGAAAAAGTTGGAAAGATCGATTATGTTATAGCTCCCGCTTCAGCAATATATGATTTGCCACTAGCGCGAGCCGGAGCATTAACAAACCCTGTCACCTCGCCGCAGGCTCTGGGCAATAAAGATTTAGAGCATCCGTCAGAGGATTCCCCTTATGGCCTCTAATACTACTAACAGGCTATACAGACCTTGTGTCGGTATTGCCTTGTTCAACAATGAGGGAAAGGTTTTTGTCGGCGAACGTATTGATACTCCGGGGGCTTGGCAACTGCCCCAAGGCGGTATAGATCCGGGTGAAGACGTCGAGCTTGCTGCTCTGCGTGAGATGAAAGAAGAAATCGGCACGGATAAGGCCGAAATTATATGCGTTGCTGATAGCAAGATTTGCTACGATCTTCCAGATAAAATTGCCAATAAAATATGGGATGGTAAATATTGCGGGCAAGAGCAAACCTGGGTCGCCCTTCGCTTTACCGGGCAGGATCAAGATATCAGCCTAAACAATTTCGAGCCGCCGGAATTCTCGGCATGGCAATGGGTCTCGTTAGAAAAAATACCGGAACTTATCGTGCCTTTTAAACGAGACACCTATAAACAGGTAGTCGCGATGTTCAAGAACATTATTTAAAAATAATCACGGATTAATTGGTGACCACGCCGGATCAGAGCCATCTTTCGGTGTTTTTAGTATTTGCTCGTTATAGCCGGTGATGTCGATTGTATAGAGCTTTGCTATACGCTGATCTCCCGAAGGTTGCTCTTTGAAATAAGATAATACTCGCCCGTTCGGAGACCATGTAGGCCCTTCCACGTGATATGCGCTGGTGATTAGACGTTCTCCCGAACCATCAGGGCGAATAACTCCGATAAAAAATTTCCCCTGATACATGCGGGTAAAAGCTATCAAATCACCGCGTGGTGACCATACAGGATTCCCGTAACGGCCTTTACCATATGTAAGACGGTTAATGGCCGAGCCATCAACATTCATAATATAGAGCTGTTGCCCGCCGCTTCTATCGGATTCAAAAACGATCTTTTCCCCGTCAGGCGAGTAACATGGCGCAGTCTCAATAGACGCCCCACTAGTCATACGCTTGGCATGCCTGCTTTTCAGATCCATAACATAAATATCTGTATTCCCGTTTTTAGCCAGACTGAATACAAGTTTTTGGCCATCTGGAGAAAATCGCGGAGCAAAGCTCATTCCTTCAAAATTGCCCAAAGTTTCATGACGCCCTGTGTTAATATCATAGAGATAAACCTTGGGAATGCCCCCCTGATAAGACATATAGGTAATGCGCTGCGTTTCTGGAGAAAATCTGGGAGTTAGAACAAGATAGCTCCCATCCGTAAGATATTTATGATTAGCACCATCTTGATCCATAATCGCCAGACGCTTGACACGCTTCTTCATAGATCCGCTTTCAGCAACATAAACGATGCGTGTATCAAAATATCCGTCCTCGCCACTCAGGCGTTTATAGATCTCATCAGACATAATATGAGCAATGCGGCGCCAGTTTTCAGGGGTTGTAGTATAGGCCGTGCCTATAAGCTGGCGCTGAGACAGAACATCCCACAAGCGAAACTCAACGCGGGTGTTGCCCTGTTCGTCGGTCATTACAGTTCCGCTAACCAGAGTTTCCGTGCCTGTCATGCGCCATTCAGGGAAACGTACACCTTCTTGGGAAATAGAAGCAGGCGTCTGAACAAAGGCATTTTCATTAATAGGCTGGAACAAACCGGAAGTTTCCAGATTACGCTTAACAATCTGGGGGATTTCGCGTGCCATAATATCATGTTGCGGGCTTGTAGAATGAAAAGTTGAAATAGCAATCGGGCGTGGCTTGAATGTCCCTTTGGTAATACGCGCCTCGAACCCTTGTGCGTAAGCTGTACTAGCAGCAGCAAGGCTTAGCACAAATAATGAAAGGAGCAATAAACTAGCAAAGCCACGATGAATCATTGTCTTTTATCCTATAGTTTTAAATATCCCAAGCAAGAATTAAGAGACTATAACATCTGGCTTGGATCAAATACATACACAAAATTCTTCCACGTTTCATATTTTTCGGGAGGAAGATTTAACGTTGAGCATTGAGGATTCAGCAGCGCCCACCTTGCAGCATCCGCAGCGGATTTATAGTGCTGGTCTGTTGCATAGCGCATTTGTTCTACAATCTTGACATCGCGCACAGTGCGGTCTGGATTAACAGTCACATTAAGCTTAACAATCAGATTTTCTGCATAACGCCCGCCAGCATTAAGATTCCAGCATGGCTGCACACCTTGATTTAATGCTACAAGATCGCTGCTCGTCATTTGCCTGCCCGCATTGCCAGCCTGCGTTGTGCCTCCGGTATTTTTATCATCGGAGTTAATCATCTCTTCCGCATTGTTCCAATCTACCGGTGTAATATCTTTAAGAACACTGGTAATACTTCGCTCTGGCTGGGTAACCTCTTCAGTATTTCCGGGTTTGCTTTCCAATGGCTTAGGTTTTGGTTTAGCCGTGGGCTTGGGCGGAACTTTTATAAGTGTTGGATCAGGAACAGCAACCCCCTGATCTTTAGCAGTGTTTTTGCTTTCGTCCTTAATATCCGGTTGCTTTGGCTGCGTTAAATTTGGGACGCTGTCGGTATTGTTATAGACTGGTTTGGCAGGAGGCAGCGGCGCATCCTCCTCCTCTTTTATTGTTTGCTCATCTTTGATAATTCCAGAATTATCAAACAGCTCTACATCCATAACCATCTCATCAGATGCCAGATATATGTCATTCCTGTCAGCAATTTGCGGCAGCCCCACAATAGCAAAAATAAAAACGGCAATATGCAAAACGGCAGAAACAAGGGTTGGCCAGCCGACTTCCGGCAAAGCCACAAAATCTTTGTAAGTTTTTTGTAATGCAATACTCTTCATAAGATTCAATTTTATTTTTGTTTAGTAATAAGCGCGACTTTGTTAAAGCCCGCCGCATTTAATTCTCCGAGCAATCCCATGACCTTGCCGTAATCAAGAGCCTGATCCGCGCGGACATAAATGCGCGGTTGCTCACCAGCATTGCTTTCAATCGTTGCTTTAAGAATGGTAACAAGTGCCCCGCGTTTAACTTGGGTTTCGGAAAGATAAACATTGCCGTCTTTATCCATTGTCAACTCAACTGGCTTGTTATCTTCTGTGGTAATGCTTTTGGCTCTACTATCAGGAAGATCAATAGGCACACCGGCTGTCATAAGTGGTGCGGAAACCATAAAAACAACCAGCAAAACCAGCATTACGTCATTCATCGGAATAACGTTCATTTCTGCCATAGGACGAAAGCGCCCGCCTGTCTTGCGACCGCTTGCCCGACTTCTAAAGCCTCCGGTTGAACCGCCCATATCGAAATACTCCTTAAGTTATTTCTTCTTACTGTTTTGGATGCTCACCTCGTGTGAATCCAGATGACGCGATAAGATCGCCGAAAATTCATCAGTGAAGGCTTCCAACCTGTCGGCATAACTATTCAGCCCGCTGGACAGAACGTTAAAAGCAATAGATGCCGGAATAGCTGCAACAAGGCCAATCGCAGTAGCAAATAACGCCTCGGCAATCCCCGGAGCGACTACGGCTAGTGAAGTATTGTTTGAGCTGGCAATAGCGGTAAAGCTGTTCATAATTCCCCAGACAGTCCCAAGCAAACCTATAAAAGGCGCAGTGGATGCGACGCTGGCCAAGAAAGTCATACCTCTTTCCAACTGATTCATTTCGCGGCCAATAGCCACGCTCATTGATCTTTCAACACGTTGCTTTAAACTCGCTTGCAGCGTCTTGCTAGAGGGAACCCCTCCAATAACTCCGGCTTTCCATTCATCCATTCCGGCTGAAAATGTCCTGAGCATGGGGTCTTCTTTGCTCTTTTTCACGCGAGCATAAATCTTGTCCAGCGGCTCCCCCGACCAGAAAGAATCTTCAAACTTGTTTGCCCGATGATTGAGGCCAGCCAGAAGACTGCGTTTATGAATGATAATCGTCCAGCTCCAAAACGAGCAGCCGAGCAACAAGAGCATAACAAATTTAACCATGATATCCGCTTGCATAAAAAGCCCTATTGCACTGATATCATGTGTTGCCACAGCCCCCAGGCCTTCTGCCACTACTTCCATCGTCATGTTTTTTGTCCTTATTTATAAATTACCAAATACCTTATTCGTATGTACGGATGAAAAAATAACTTCCTCTTCCGTTTTTTACTAAATTTATTCCAGTTTAATTTATGATCTCCGAGTATTTAAGGAAAGCTTCTTTAATGCTTAGCGGCATACGTACAGGTTTAAAGCTCTGATATTCAACACAAACCAACAAAACATTTATATCGCAAATAGAAGTCTCGCCCCGCTTGAGATGCTGGTTCATTACAAAACTGGAGTTTTTAATTTCCGATACACTGGTTTCCACGCTCAGCATATCATCCAATCGCGCAGGTTTGATAAAGTGAACATCCATATTACGGACTACAAAAACCAGGCCTTCATCATCGCATAGCTTTTGATTTTCGTAACCTAGAGAGCGCAAAAGCTCGGTTCGCCCGCGTTCGGCAAAGTGTAAATAGCGCGCATGATAAACCACCCCGCCAGCATCGGTGTCTTCATAATAAACACGAAAATTGACCTTATGCTTTGTCATTTTGCTCACTAAGTAAATCAAGTTGTTCAGAGGCTTTTTCAGGAGCGCTTATCCCTAAATACTGGAATCCTTTTGCAGACACCATCCTCCCGCGCGGAGTACGTTGTACCAGACCTTGTTGCATTAGATAAGGCTCGATAACATCTTCAATCATGTCGCGCTGTTCTGACAATGCCGCTGCCAGCGTCTCAACGCCGACTGGCCCCCCGCCATAGTTCTCGGCAATGCATCTCATATAGCGCCGATCCATAGTGTCCAGCCCCGCACCATCTACATCCAGTCGCGACAAAGCCTGATCGACCAAAGAAGCATTCGCCTCTTTCAGCTCCGAAGCATCAAAAAAGTCTCTTACACGTCGGGTAAGGCGCCCTGCAATTCTGGGTGTTCCTCGAGAGCGACGGGCAATTTCCACTGCACCTCTTCGAGTAAGAGGCATGTTAAGCAGCCGCGCCGACCGTTCAACAATAAAAGCGAGTTCCTCGGCAGCATAAAATTCAAGGCGCATGGGGATACCAAACCGGTCACGCAATGGATTAGTCAGCAACCCGCTGCGCGTCGTTGCTCCAACCAGAGTAAAAGGTGGCAGGTCAATTTGTACCGAGCGTGCGGCTGGCCCTTCCCCTATAATCAGGTCAAGTTTATGATCTTCCATCGCCGGATAAAGAATTTCCTCCACTGCCGGATTAAGGCGGTGTATTTCATCAATAAACAAAACATCATTAGGCTGTAGATTTGTTAGAATAGCGGCTAAATCTCCTGATCTGGCAATCACAGGCCCCGAAGTTGCGCGAAACCCGACCCCAAGCTCTTTGGCAACAATCTGTGCCAGTGTCGTTTTCCCAAGCCCCGGTGGGCCAAAAAACAGCACATGATCCATAGCCCCGCCGCGCGCCCTTGCTGCTTTTATAAAAACACTCAGGTTTTCACATAATGGCTTTTGTCCAATAAATTCGCTAAGCGTTTCCGGGCGCAAAGCCCCTTCTATAGGACGCTCCCCCTTTTGGGTTTGTTTTTCCAGCTGCGGGTTATTAGCTGTATTTAAATTAACACTCATGAGCTAAGTTCCCTCAATGCCAATCTTATTAAACTTTGCAAGTCCTGCGCGTCTTTTCCTGCAACGGTTACAGCTCGCAAAGCATCACTACTGGCATATCCCAAATTGGTAAGTGCGGATACAGCATCTTGCTCTATCCCGCCGATAGAAGGATTTTGAGATACAGGATCAGAAGAAGAAACCCCGCCACTGCCTAAATCTATCTTTCCTGCTTTATCTTTAAGCTCTGTTAATATACGCGTTGCCAATTTTGGCCCGACACCATCTGCACGGGTTAAAGCGGCCTTATCTTGCGAAGCTATTATAAAGCCAAGCTGATCGGCTGGACACGCCGCTAAAATAGATAAACCGGCTTTTGCCCCCACACCTTGCACACTGGTTAAAAGCTTAAACCACTCTTGCTCTGCAGCATCGGCAAACCCGAACAGCGTAATGGCATCCTCACGGACATTGGTAATAATCAGCAAAGAGGCTGCATCCCCCACTTGCCCGATGCGCGTCAAAGTGCGGGCGCTGGCAAAAATCAGATACCCCACACCCGACACATCCAATATAAGATGGCCGCTGCCAAAACTGTCAATAATGCCTGATAGTTTGCCTATCATAATGAACTACTCAACGCCCGGATAAAACTATGTTTAAAGATCTATAATGCGCGTGTGTGATTGCTACCGCAAGTGCGTCGGCCTCATCTTCGCTAAGTGTTCCACAGGCTGGAAGAAGGGTTTTAACCATCATTCCCATTTGTTGTTTTGCCGCATGCCCGCTTCCCACGATTGATTTTTTTATTTTATTAGCGTCATACTCTGCCACCGAAATTCCTTTAATAGCAGGAACCATTAACAAAACTCCCCGCGCCTGACCAAGCTTCAGCGCGCTAGCAGGATTTTTATTCACAAATGTTTTTTCAATCGCAGCTTCTTCGGGTAGCTGGTCTTCAATCACACTTATTAATTCATGATACAATGTTGCTAATCTCTCGGACATTTCCGCTTCTCGTTTAGGAAGTATCAGGCCGCTGGCAATATAGCTCAGAGAGTTTCCAGAGCTTTCAATTATGCCCCAGCCCGTTTTTTGCAATCCCGGATCTATGCCAAGAATTTTCATATAATCCGGCTCCTAAAAAATAAGAAGAAAAAATTATTCCGTAGCAGCAAGCTTTTCCATGATTTCATCACTGATTTCAAAGTTTGCTGTAACTTTTTGGACATCGTCATTGTCTTCAAGTATATCAATCAGCTTCATAATCGAGTTCGCCTGATCTTCATTAACATCGGTTGTAATATTTGGTTGCCAGATAAGGCCTTGACGTTCAGGATCTCCGAAACGTTTTTCGAGTTCATCACGTACTGTTGCAAAATCTTCTACAGAGCAGTGAATTTCATGGCACTCTTCCGAGCTTTCTACATTTGAAGCGCCAGCCTCTAAAGCAGCCTCAAATACATCATCAGCATTTGCTATGTCAGCCGGAAAGACAACCTCGGCCATGCGGTCAAACATGAAGCTCACACAGCCTGTTTCACCTAGATTACCATTGCATTTCGTAAAGGCAGAACGCACCTCGGCGGCTGTTCTGTTTTTATTATCACTCAAAGCTTCAACAATAATTGCAACGCCACCGGCTCCATAACCCTCATAGCGAATCTCTTCATAGTTATCACCATCACTAGCACCAACCCCCTTTTGAATAGCGCGCTCTATAGCATCCTTGGGCATTGACTGGCCGCGCGCGGTTAATACTGCAAGCCTGAGGCGCGGATTCATATCGGGATCTTCTCCCCCAAGCTTGGCAGCAACGGTAATTTCACGCCCCAACTTAGAAAAAATCTTTGCGCGTTTAGCATCTTGTGCGCCTTTTCTGTGCTTAATATTTGCCCACTTGGAATGACCCGCCATGTTTTTCTATCCTTTTGGTTATAAAAAATTTCATTGTCTTGCATGTTAAGGGATTATAAAGACCACAATATCCAAAGAAAAGAGACAAAACCTGTTTTTGTTTTATTTTGGAATTGAATGGCTCGAATAACTGTTTATAGTCACATGGACAAGGAATAAGAATCAAAGCTGAATTTTGATACTTATGTTTCTGAAGTCAATAAACAAAATAAAATTCTAATGCTTAATCAAGACTGTATTTAAGTTATGGCTTACAATCTACAAGATATAAAAATACTGCTCGTTGAAGATAATAGGGGTATGTTACACCTTGTTAAGGCTGTTCTACAATCTTTTGGCGTAGGACAGGTTATTACTGCACTGGATGGAGATTCAGGGTTTAACGAATTTTGCAGGCATAACCCTGATCTGGTTATAACGGATTGGTTGATGACACCATGCGATGGCCTGGAACTTAGCCAGAGGATACGTACTGACCCGGCTAGCCCAAATAAGTTCGTCCCTATTATACTTATGACAGGCTTTAGTGAAGAGCGCCGCGTAATCAGCGCCCGTGACGAAGGAATAACCGAATTCTTGGTTAAGCCTTTTAACACACGTGACCTATACCGAAGGTTATATAAGATTATTGAGTCTCCCCGCCAATTTGTGGAATCAGAAGACTTTTTCGGTCCCGACAGGCGCCGCCGCCGTGTGGAAGATTATAACGGGCCACTCCGCAGAGACATTGATGAAAACAGAGATGGCCCTATATCTCCTGATGATATTGTGTTCAGATGATCTGGCCATTATTTAAACTAAACATATAATCGAACAAACAGACTATTATTGTTGGAATAAAATGGACATAAAACATTACAATCAAAAACCTAAAAGAAAAGCAAAGTTCTTTAATCCGCCAAATACTTTGAAGGCAAAAGCTGGTTCTGGTGGTTTGAGTGAAGCTATTTTAGATCGCTCACAAGACCTTTTAGAGAATCATACAGTTGATTTTGCGCCTTTGGCAGAGATCTATATTTCCCAGATGAGAGATGGCATTACTGCTGCGGCAGCTTTAGGCAAGGCTACAGATTCAGAAGAGGCTATTGAAAAGATTTTGATGCCCTGTGTGCAGCTCAAGGCTAATGGGACAATGTTTCATTATCCGCTGGTCACACGTATAGCAGATCGCTTTGTGCAATTTATGGAAGTTGTAGAACGTCTGGATGAAGAAACCATTGATATTTCCAACGCTTTTTTAACGGCACTTACTATTGTTATATCAGGTAAAATCAAAACTGATGGAGCTAAACACGGTGAAGCCCTTGTTGAAGAGCTTAACAGGGCATGCATGCGTTACTTTGAAAAGCACAAGCTGGATATTGAAAAGAAGAAATAGCTAAAAAATAGAGCTTAAATCTCTGGAATAGCTTCTATCAAGGTGTCGCCAATACGTATTGGCATGATCTTCGTGGCCTTACCAGCTCCGCCCGATATTACAACCAGAGCACCACACAGCGTCATATTATTGCTGGCCGGAATAAAGTGTTCCCCCGGTAATTTACGAGTAAATCTTGGGATAGCTGTCTCTTTTTTTACACCGATTACACTAACGTAATCCCCCGTCATTCCTGCATCGCTCATATAGGCTGTACCACCTTCAATAATATGGGCATCAGCCGTAGGAATATGAGTGTGCGTACCAATAACCGCAGAAATTCTCCCTGCAAAATTGTGAGCAAAAGACATTTTTTCGGATGTAGCTTCGCCGTGGAGGTCTACAAAAATAGCATCACAATTAATCCCAAGCCTATATTCAGAAAGAATTTCTTCCATGCAGGCAAACGGATCATCCAGTGGATCCATAAATAATCTACACAGCATGTTTACGACAAGGATCTTCCGCCCGTCCATTAATTCATGCAAATATAAGCCATTGCCAGGAGTCGTTTGTTTCGGGTAATTGGCCGGACGAATTAATCTTGGCTGCTTATTGATATACTTTAGAACCTCGCGCTGATCCCAAACGTGGTTACCGGTTGTAATAACATCCACCCCCAGATCAAAAAAATTCTCACAAATTTTCCCGGTGATGCCCCTGCCGTGTGCCGCGTTCTCACCATTAACAATAATGACATCAGGAGTAAGTTTATCTTTTAAAAGCGGTAGATATTTTTCGAGAGCTTCACGGCCAGATCGACCCATAACGTCGCCAATAAACAAAACTATCATATTTAAATTACTCTTATTCGTTTTTATTATTTATTCAAATTTCATAAGACTTTTAAAAAGTCTAGAATCTATACGCGCATAACGTTTTGCTCGGTAATAATCCAGTCCATTTTCTGGTCATGCTCTTCTGTTGGCAAGTTAAACAAGCAAGCTTGCTCGGCATAAGCAATACCAACAGCGACAATATCTTTCTTCTTACGGTATTGCGCAAGGGTTGAATCGTAATACCCTCCGCCATACCCTAACCGATATCCGCGCCTATCAAAAGCCAATGAGGGTACAAGAAAGATATCCGGTTCAAGCCATACAGTATGATTGCTAATCTCTGGCTGTGGAATGTTATAAGCCCCAATGCTCATAGGCATATTCATGTCCCATTGCGCAAATTTTAAAATTCTCGAGCCTTTTTGAACTATTGGCAAAGCGACTTTAACGCCCTTATTCAACAATTCTTCCGTGAGTATAGAAGTATCAATTTCCCTGTTAACAGGCCAGTAAGAAGCAACACAAAGATTTTTATTTACTTCTATATTGTCAAATATATTATCAAAGAAGTTTTCACATAGTTTCTTGTGTTGCTGCGTATCAAGGCTGCCTAACATGCAGCGCGCACGTTTTGCAAGTTCCCTCATTGATTCTTTTTGTTCTTTTATATCAAGATCCATCAGCTAGCAATCTATAGCGTAAGGATGTGCCGCGCAAGCCGTGTACGTATGTTGTATCTTCGCGGGTCCTGTATAACCAGGTGGGCACCGTAAGTATCAAGATCCCCCGGGCGAACCGATTGGATAAAGACAGGGACAGCTCCCTATGCGAAAAGCATCGACCTCCGAGATCAAAGCCGTCTCACGCACTCCGCAGCACAAGGCTCTTTGTATATCACGCTTTGACGCTTATAAGCAAAAAATTTTCAAAAGAGCATACGCAAAAAAAGAGATGCCAAAAGCATCTCTAATATTAATCAACGCTGATTTATTTTATGCAGCTCTTTCCTGCATGCGTTCTCCCTGTCCTGATATTGTAAGACGCGAGGATATTCTTTCAATTCTATTAGCTAAATATTCAATAGCTTCAACAATCATCTCTTCTTCAGAGTTACCAGCAGATTCTGTATGGGAGTGCTGAACGCCGGTTTTGCTCTGAAGTTTTTCTCTTAATAAGCTTAACTCTTCGCGCATATCAAAAACTTCATCCGCGAGAACCAGCGAAGTTAGAACAAGCAAATGTGATTCATTTGTGGCAGCACCTGCCGCAGCAATATCCCGCAGACGGGAGTCTACATAAGAAGCAAGCTCATTCAAGCGCTCTTCCTGCCCCTCATCACAATACATGCTATAGCCGCGGTGATTAATTTTCAGTGTAATTTCAGCCATTACGCTTATCCTTAATATTTTTATCGTTTACCCAACAAATGCTCGACGGTCTCAATCGCTTTATCCAGGCGATGAGCCATAAAATCCACATCCACAACATTTCCATCAGAATCACGCAACTGAGCCTCATAACGGGCTGCGTCGACTTGACGTACCATCTCACTGGCAGGAACATAATCCTGCATGGTATATTGTACATTACTTACGGAAGCATCAAGCTCCCCTACTACGGTATCAAGCCTTTCCAAGGCGTTACGTATCAATGACATTTAAAATCCTAATAGAAGTTACTTAAAGTTAACAGTCACAAGTTATATGATTCAAAGAGTTACCGGCATGTCCTTTCAGAGCGTTAGGCAATTATGCTGCAAATTTATTGCACCATATTGCGCAGTGCCGACGTCGTTTTATTATGCGCTACCTCTTCTCAGGGTCAAGAATAAAGCCCGTTTTTTGCGAATTAAACCACAGCATTTTATATTTTTATATTATGTACAAACATCCCTCTACTTATATAGAAGGGCGGAAAAAATAATATTTTGAATACAAAATTATAAGAGTTTGACTTGATTTTGATGCCAACTCAATGCAATGTGTTCACAAGTTTCACACAGTATAAATAGGGCTCTAACTTATGACGAATACCACTGCTTTAGCGCAGAAAAAAACATCATCAATACAAAACAGTTTTTCACAATCTCAACTAAAGAAAATGTCAGGCGCTATCCGCGCTTTGTCTATGGATGCCGTACAAAAGGCAAACTCTGGTCATCCGGGCATGCCTATGGGGATGGCTGATGTAGCCACAGTTCTTTACTCATCTTTTTTAAAGTTTGAAGCCAAATATCCGACATGGCCGGATCGGGATCGTTTTGTCCTGTCAGGTGGCCATGGCTCGATGCTTTTATATTCATTGAATTACCTCACCGGTTACGAAAAAATTACAATCGAGGAAATCAAAAACTTTCGTAAATTAGGAGCTATAACCGCCGGTCACCCTGAGGTTGAGCAGGACGCAGGTATAGAAACGACAACCGGCCCTCTTGGGCAGGGCATAGCCACCGCCGTTGGTATGGCTCTGGCAGAAAGAATCCTTAATGGCCGTTATGGCGATGATCTTGTTTCTCACTACACATATGTAATGTGTGGCGATGGTGACCTTATGGAAGGTATCAGCCATGAAGCCTGCTCTTTGGCGGGACATCAAAAGCTCTCAAAATTGATTCTCCTGTATGATGACAATAACATTTGTATTGATGGCAGCACAGACCTTACCTTTATCGATGATACCCCCGCACGCTTCAGGGCTTATGGCTGGGATGTTCAATCCATTGACGGTCATGATTATGCACAAATTCAAGAAGCCATCGCTAAAGCGCAAGCCACAGAAACTCCAAGCTTGATTTGTTGTAAAACAAAGATCGGGTTTGGAGCTCCTACAAAAGAAGGAACTTCATCTTGTCATGGCTCCCCTCTTGGTGAAGAAGAAATCAAGGGCGCTCGTAAAAATATAGACTGGCCATACGCCGCGTTCGAAGTACCGGAAGATGTGCTTTCATTATGGCGGGAAGTTGGAAAACAAAATAATGACGCGCTTTTATCATGGCAATCCAGATATAACGAATCTAGTGACAAACAAGCCTTTGATACCCAGCTAAGTGGCGATTACAGCGACATCATTGCTCCAGTGATTAGAGAGCTAAAAGCTGAGTTCGCTGCCAAAAACGCCAAGGAAGCAACGCGTAAGACCTCTGGCGCCTGCCTTGAAAAGCTTATCCCTGCTTTGAACACGCTGGTTGGCGGTTCCGCTGATTTGGCCGGATCAAACAAAACAAAGGTTGCCGCTTCAAAAGTAATTGATTCAAATGACTATAGCGGGAATTACATTAATTACGGCGTACGTGAACATGGTATGGCTGCAATAATGAATGGTCTGGCACTCCATGGCGGTTTTGTCCCTTATAGCGGTACATTTTTGCAGTTTGCGGATTACGCCCGCCCGGCTATTCGACTGGCTGCTTTGATGAAACAGCGCGTTATCCATGTACTTACACACGATTCGATAGGCTTGGGCGAAGATGGCCCAACGCACCAGCCGGTAGAGCATCTATCTGCTTTGCGTGCCATTCCTAATTGTTACACATACCGTCCTTGTGATGGCATCGAAACCGCAGAAAGCTGGGAGCTATCTATTAATAAGAAAGATGCCCCTTCCCTTCTCGCGCTTACAAGACAGGGAATACCTACTCTTTCTGATAATCGCGCGGAAAATAAAACAGCCAAAGGCGCATATATTCTAAAGGAAACAGGAGGCAAACCGGAGATCACAATATTTGCCTCAGGCTCGGAAGTTGAAATAGCACACGAGGCATACGAACATTTTGTATCTCAAAGTAAGGCAGTCCGGCTGGTTTCTGTACCTTGTATGGATTTATTTTATGAGCAGGACGAAGACTATATCCGTGAGCTAGTCTGTAATGACAGTATCAAGGTTGCTGTCGAGGCAGGCATTCGCCAATCATGGGATAGAATTATTGGCTCGCATGGCATTTTCATTGGAATGAAAGGATTCGGAGCCTCTGCCCCGTCTCCGGTTCTATACGAATATTTCGGGATTACCTCCGCTAATATTATTGAAAGTGTCGAAAAAGTATTATCTGAAAAAAGATAAGTAACTATTTAAAAAGGCAGGCTTGGGTTTGCCTTTTTTTATAATTAACCATAGTAAACCAGATTTAACAAAAATGGAGTAGACATCATGACTTTAAAAGTTGCTATTAACGGTTTTGGAAGAATCGGGCGTTTGGTTGCCCGCTCGGTGTTTGAACAAAAACGTGATGACATAGAGATCGTTGCAATCACAGACCCAAGCGGGAGCTTTGATCCGCTGCTAAAATATGATTCCGCACATGGTCGCGCACCCTTTACGGTCGAGCGTGATGGCGATGAAGCAATCATTATTGATGGTAAGCGCATCACACGTTTCCGTGATCGTGATCCAAGCAATATTGACTGGGGTTCTCTTGATGTAGACATAGTCATGGAATGTACAGGAAAATTCAAAGATCGCGAAAGTCTGAACGTTCATTTGGCCAGCGGAGCAAAAAAGGTTCTTCTCTCTGTTCCGGGTAAAGACATCGACGCAACAATAGTTTACGGCGTTAACCATGGAACATTGAAGAAAGAAGACAAGCTGGTTTCCAATGCATCATGTACGACGAACTGTCTGGCTCCATTGGCAAAAGCTTTGCACGAAACCGTTGGAATTGAAAAAGGATTTATGACCACGATCCATGCTTACACTGGCGGTCAAAACCTTATTGATGGATCTCATAAAGACCCGCGCCGGGCGCGCTCGGCTGCTGTAAGCATGATCCCGACATCTACCGGTGCTGCTAAAGCTGTCGGTCTGGTATTGCCAGAGCTTGCAGGCAAGCTTGATGGCGTGTCTGTTCGCGTGCCTACGCAAAACGTTTCTTTGGTTGATTTAACTTTCATGTCATCCAGAAATACAACAGTAGAGGAAGTAAACGCCGCCGTTACAAAATATGCTGAAGGCGAGCTTAAAGGCATTTTAGGCGTTTATGACGATCCTTGCGTTTCAATAGATTTCAACCATGATCCCCGATCTTCCATTTTCTCATTAGAAGATACAAAAGTAATTGACGGGAACTTTGTTCGTGTCATGAGCTGGTATGATAATGAGTGGGGGTATTCATGCCGAATGATTGACACAGCACTGGAAATGCACAAAAAAGGCTATGCATAAAATAGTATGATTTTAAAAAAATCTTTGACACTTTAAGTAGAACATTTTATATCTTAATGTCTAAACCGTTCTCCGTGGCAAAGCTGGTTCAAGTATCAACTTGAGCCAGCTTTTTTATTTCCCGCAATCTTAGATGTTTGTTTTTTTTAAAATAACCAATAAATTCAATTCTGTATTAAGGATTTATTGAACCATTTAAAACTTTGCGATAACATAATCCCATGGATTCCATAAAGTTACATGCTAAGCGCGCAATGCACACAAGGGGGCAGAAATCCTGCCTTGTCATCGATCACCTTGTCGAGGCATTGGCAAATGACCCTTCTTCTTCACTGAAGCGGGCATTGATTCTTACACATATTGATGAAAGCCCTGGCATTACCCAGACCGAAATAATGAAAGAGCTTGGTATAAAAAGTAAGACAACAATGAACAGGGAAATCGAATGGTTATTCAATTATGGCTGTATCCAAAGGAATCAGGACAGAAAAGATGGCCGAGCCATTAAGCTTGAAACGTGTGGATACACCAAAAGAGCCATCGATTCAGCACTGGATTATTTTCCGAAACGTCACAAAGGTTTGCAAAATTTTTTGAATCGGTATATAAAGGAGTTAAGGCAGGATCGCCCTACCCTTAGAGATGCAAGATTGGTTTCTTCTCTTTATGATAAAGGCAAAGCGACTAAAGCGGATTTGATTGACAGCCTGTACAATGGTCCTGCAACAACAGATAACAGAGCATATAAAAAGCTCTATGACGATGGGGTAATAAAAGATGACAGGTGATGGAACAATCACACACCAGTTGGATCAGCATGACACGGCATTTGAAAGTGCCGCGCAGTCGGTTTCTCGCAATATTGAAAAAGCTTTTGAAAAAGCCGCGGGTTCGTTTGTTGTACTTGATGAAAACGTAAGAGGTGGACTGGATCGTGAATTGCGATTGGCATTTGGTGAAGTGGTAGATCCAAAGATAGAACTATCAAATGTCTTTGCCGCTCAAGCACAAATTTCCGAGAATTTTATAGATGCTGCCAGAAACCTGGCTCCACAGCAGGAAACGCATCTTCCGACAATGAATATGGGTTAGATCTCTGATTTAAGTATATATTTGCATTAATGTTCGTATATGAGGCCTCAAATCACATGAGGCCTTTTCTTTTTCGTAAAATTTGGTAAAACAAATAAGCTTCATAAAAAGCTGAGAGTTTGTTAACGACTTCTTATAAAAAGGAAGAGTTAATCTATTTGTTAAAACAAACACATAGGGGACAAGTTATGGCTTTAACACCTGCCGTAAAAAAAATTATAGACGGATACGAAAATGAGAATGCCGGAGTAAAGGGTAATCTGGTTCGTATTTTGAATCATGGAACACTCGGCGGCACAGGAAAATTGGTAATTCTTCCTGTTGATCAGGGCTTTGAACATGGCCCGGCCAGATCTTTCGCTAAAAATCCTGCTGGGTATGACCCACATTATCATTATCAACTGGCTATTGATGCAGGGACAAACGCCTACGCAGCGACCTTAGGTTCTTTGCAAGCAGGCGCAGACACATTCGCAGGACAAGTCCCGACTATCCTGAAATATAATAGCTCTAACTCATTGGCTTCCACAAAGAACCAGGACTACAATCAGGCCATAACAGCTTCTGTTCAGGATGCGTTGGAATTGGGATGTAGCGCTGTTGGATTTACAATCTATCCGGGTTCCGACAATCAATTCCAAATGATGGAAGAAGTCCGTGATATGATCCGTGAAGCAAAGAACTATGGCTTGCCAAGTGTTGTCTGGGCATATGCCCGCGGCGAAGGCGTGACCAAAGAAGGTCAGATAGCCATGGACGTGATTGCTTATTCGGCTCACTTGGCCTGTATGCTTGGAGCACACATCGTTAAAGTGAAGCTTCCGAGCGAACATATCATGCAGGACGAAGCCCGTAAGGTTTTCGAAGAAAATAACATTGATATTTCCACTCAAGCCGCGCGCGTTAAAGAAGTGGTTCGTTCCTGCTTTAATGGCCGCCGTATGGTGGTCTTCTCAGGTGGTGCAGCTAAAGGCGCGGATGCCGTATTCGAAGATGCAAAGGCCATCAAAGCTGGTGGCGGTAATGGCTCTATCATTGGCCGTAACTCATTCCAGCGTAAAAAAGAAGATGGACTGGAGATGCTTGCAAAAATCATGGGCATCTATAAATCATAGGCACGGCTGGCGTGTTTTTAAGTTTATTTGCTGTGGCCGCTACGTATTTATTATGCGTAAAGTGGCCACGCTTTAGTGTTTAACTATTAGATTAAAAAGTAAAATGACTATGACTGAAGATAACAAACAAGAAGATACGGCCTTAAACGAAAAACAAAAAACAAAAGGCGGCGGTTGCGTTTCCTGCCTGAGTATTATTAATACTCTTATTCTGCTGCTTTTATTTATTGCTTTTCTTGTACTAACTAGTAAGAGCGGCTTTTTTGATAAGTATGCCAAATCAGAAATAGCTCTCGATGCAAATCCTTCTTACGAAGAAAATGAAGAATATAAAGAAGAAGCACAAATAGATTCCGAATGGGTGACACCCCATATATCTCAGCAGGCAAAAATCCATATATTATACGGAGATGAAACAGGAGGAGCACACTTCCATACTGTAACAACGCCGTGTAAGTCACTTTTTCCCAAGAGCTGGGGGCCAGACAAAATTATTCAGGTTACTGAAAAAATTGCCGCAAACGACAATCTTGAATGGGCACAATTCAAAAGTGGTAAAATGTATGCTCAGGATTTAGAAGAAGGAATCCTTGTCCGTGTTGTAATGGATGCGGAGCGTGAATTCGTGATTACTTCATACCCACTAAACGCAGATCGCAATCCATGTCCGAATGATAATATAAATGACGACATGAATGAATATAAAGAAGGTGGCGCAAAAGCTACGGACGATGACGAAGATTCAGCGCTGCACAATCTTTTAAAGGGCGTGGAAATAAAAACCAAAAAGCAGCACGAATACAACAATTAGAATATAACAACTGTATTTATTTTAATTAATAATCTGCGGTGGCGCCCATATAACATCTGTTATATCAGGCGCGTTTGTTGCCAGCATAATAAGACGCTCAACGCCCAGAGCGATTCCCGCGCTATCCGGCATATTACCAACAGCCTTGAAAAATTCTTCATCAGCAGGATATTCTTCGCCATATAATTCTTTTTTAAGAGCCATTTCGCTCCTAAACCTTTCACGTTGCTCGTTTGCATCGGTAAGCTCTGAAAAAGCATTAGCCAGCTCTATTCCACATACGTAAAGCTCAAAGCGTTCTGCAAACTCTTCGTTATCTGGTTTCTTGCGCGACAAAGCAGCCATAGACGCTGGATAATCGTACAAAATAGTGGCTCGCCCCTGCCCTAGATAAGGCTCTATCTTATCGGCCATGACGGCATGAAAAATATCATCCCACTTATCGCTATCAATAACGCGCACACCAATACTTTCAGCCGCTTTTGCGAATCCGTCGAGATCGTTTAGAAATGCTGATATATCCAGATGCGCGTATTTATCGAATGCCTCGGCTATGCTCAGACGCTGCGCGGGCTGGAAAGGGTCGCAGATATTGCTCTTATAGCGATAGTGCGTAATCTCCAGCGCCTTTGCAATTTCACCAAGCATGCTTTCACAATCATTCATAATGGCATGATAATCCGCATGAGCACGATACCATTCCAATATCATAAACTCGGGTAAATGTCTGGCCGATCCTTCAGCATTTCTATAAACCGGACACATTTGATATATCCGCTCCATACCGGCAGCCAACAGCTTTTTCATGTCAAATTCAGGGCTGGTGTGTAGGTACATCTCCTGCACACCTATCCGCCCCACACCATAGCGCGTTGTTTTGAACGCATGAATATAAGCATCCATCACCGGACAAACTTGCAGAGCCGGAGTGTGCACTTCGGTAAAATCACGTGTATCAAAAAAATGCCTTAAAGCTTTTATGACTTGTGTGCGCTTTTCCAGAAACACACGTTTTTTGCTAAAATTATCGGGCGTCCACCAACTCATCGGATTATCTATGTATAAACTTTTCAAAAAATACTTGCATTTAGCGCTAAGTAACGCTAAAAATGCGCTTCATTCAAGAGTGAATCTGTTTAAAAATAGAAAAGATAAGAATATGAAAGCCGATATACATCCTGATTATCATGAAGTTACCGTAGTGATGACAGACGGAACAGAATATAAAACACGCTCCACCAAGGGCAAAGAAGGCGAAGTTATTCGTCTTGACGTTGATCCGTTGAGCCACCCCGCATGGCAAGGCGGTACTGGCCGCGTTGTTGAAAAAGGTCAGCTAGATAAATTCCAGAGCCGTTACGGCAGCTTTGGTCTTGGCAATGCAGCCGAGAAAAAAGAAGACAAGTAAGCTCTATAGCACTTTATCTTTAGATACCAAAAAACGCCCTTCTTTCCAATGGATGAGGGCGTTTTGTTGTAGTTATTATTATATGTTGTTAACTTCGCGTTTAAGCCGCACTTTCAAGCTGCTTCAAAGCTCCGGCCAGTTTCTCGCGTTTTCCAAGAGCTTCTTCCTTACGGGACTTTTGCTCTGCAATAACCTCTTCGGGGGCATTTTGGACAAACTGCTCATTTCCCAGTTTGGCATCAATCTTCTTGATATCTAAGTCAAGTTTGCCGATAACTTTGGCAAGGCGGGAGCGCTCCGCACCCAGATCAATAATATCTGCAATCGGCAGTATGATAGTAGCCTCCCCAATAATTGTCTGCACAGCACCGGATGGAATAACATCCGTTAGATTGATGCTTTCCAAACGAGCCATTTTACAAATCACCTCGCTATATAGAGCAATACGCTTCTTTGTAGTATCATTAGCATCTTTCACCAAAACAGAGATTTCAGCTCCGGCAGGAACATTCATATCTGCACGAACAGAGCGTATTTCTCCGATAATATCTTGCAGCCAGCCCAGCTCTTCTTTTGCAGCATCATCGGCATAGCTTTCAGGATATGACGGCCACTGTGTTGTAATCAGGCGATCATCTGCATTTTGCTTGAAGAACGAAGCATATAGCTCCTCGGTAATATATGGCATAAACGGATTAAGGAGCGTAAGGATTTGCTTTAAAGCCCATCCTGTGGTTTTTCTCACCTCTTCGGCCTGCTGCCCACCGGCGAGTAACACCGGCTTTGATATTTCCAGATACCAGTCACAGAACGTACCCCATACAAAGCCATATATCGCATTGGCGGATTCGTTAAAGCGATACGTATCCAAAGTATGGTTTATCTCTTCTGCAACGCTCCTCACCTCATGAACAAGCCATTTGTTAGGTGCATAAAAAACGCCCGAAGGATCAAAATCTTGGGAAGGAACCAAACAATCATTCATCTCGCAATAACGGGTAGCATTCCACAGCTTGGTTGCAAAATTGCGATAGCCCTGTAGCCTGTCATCAGAAAGACGAAGATCCCGCCCCTGCGCTGCCATGGCACATAACGTAAAGCGGACAGCATCTGTTCCATACTTTTCAATAAGGTCGATCGGATCCATAACATTGCCCTTGGATTTGGACATCTTTTGCCCTTTGGCATCCCTGACCAAAGCGTGGATATAAACGTCTTTAAACGGAACCTCTCCCATTAAATAAAGAGAGAACATCATCATACGCGATACCCAGAATGTTATAATATCAAAACCGGTAACGAGAACATCTCCGGGGAAATAACGCCCCAGCTCTTTAGTTTCATCTGGCCAGCCTATTGTCGAAAATGGCCACAATGCCGAAGAGAACCATGTGTCAAGCACATCCTCATCGCGGGTAATTTCAACACCTGCTCCGGCTTGAGCCTGTGCATCTTCCTCGCTCTCGGCAACATAGATATTTCCCTGCTCGTCATACCACGCCGGTATCTGATGCCCCCACCATAGCTGGCGGGAAATGCACCATGGGATCTGGTTATCTATCCATGCAAAATACATGTTCTCATATTGCTGGGGAATAAAGCGTGTCCGGCCATCACGTACGGCAGCAGAAGCTTCTTTGGCAAGCTCTGGAGTATTCACAAACCACTGTTTAGTCATAAAAGGCTCTATGACTACGCCAGAGCGCTCACCCACAGGAATAGTGTTCTTAATCGTTTCAATTTCAACAAGTAAATCCTGTTCTTCAAGCTCCCTCAAAATAGCTTCTCGGGCATCATAGCGATCCAGTCCGTGCAAGTTTTCAGGAATATCCTCGTTATCATTAACAATCCGTGCATATGAATCCATTACACTAATCATTTGCAAATTATGGCGTTGCCCGACTTCAAAATCATTAAAGTCATGAGCCGGAGTAATTTTAACAGCACCGCTGCCCTTTTCAGGATCAGAGTACTCATCGGCAATAATTGGAATAAGACGATTGGTAATCGGCAATACAACAAATTTTCCGACAAGCTCTTTATAGCGCTCATCATCGGGATGCACAGCCACAGCAGTATCCCCAAGCATAGTCTCAGGGCGCGTTGTAGCAACCGTAATAAATTGCTCGGTTTCCCCTTCGATCGGATAACGAATATGCCACATCTTGCCCTTTTGCTCTTTTTGAAGAACTTCCAGATCAGAAATAACAGTTTGGCGTTCAGTATCCCAGTTAACAAGGCGCTCGGCACGATAAATCATGCCGCCTTTATATAGCTCGACAAATGACTTGAGAACTGCGCGGGACAAGCCTTCGTCCATGGTAAAAGCTTCACGCTCCCAGTCTGGAGTGGTTCCCAAACGGCGAAGTTGCGATGTTATCACACCGCCAGAATATTCTTTCCATTCCCATGCCTTTTCCATGAACTTTTCACGCCCCAGATCAAAACGGGTAATCCCCTTTTCCTGAAACTGCTTTTCCAGAACCATATGCACGGCAATACTGGCGTGATCGGTTCCCGGTTGCCAAAGGGCGTCACGGCCTTTCATGCGGTGATAACGGATCAAAATATCCTGTAATGTGTGGTTAAGCGCATGACCAATGTGCAAAGAGCCTGTGACATTTGGCGGAGGCATCATAATTGTATATGGCTTTTTATCGGATGAAGGATCGCAGGCAAAGACCCCTGCATTCTCCCAATCTTTGTAATGCTTTTGTTCTATTGCTTTTGGGTCAAATGTTTTATCGAGCATTTATTTTGCCATCCATATTTGAGTTTTTATGAAACCTGTTTACACATACTGGTGCGAAGGAAAAATCATAAGGGATTTTCCTTTAAACGCAAGGGTTCTCAAATAAAAAAGATCACAAGTGGAAGAAAAATTATTCGTCGAGCACACGCTTAGACACGCGCTCTAGCTCTTCTTTTACCAAACGCTCGATAACTATTGGAAGGTGTTTGTCCAGCCAGCTCCGCAATAAAGGTTTAAGCTCTGCCCTGACAATATCCTCAAGCGTTAGGCTGCTGCTACCTACAGCAGTTTTACGAACAAGGTTTGATATAGCAGAAAGCGCCGCTGTTTCCGCTGCACCTGTCAGCAAGGAATCCCCATCATCATCTTCGGACTCAGGAACATAAACAGGCTCTGGTTCAGGTAAAGGTTCTGGTTCCGATATTTGTTCTGGCTCAGGCAAAGGCTCGGCTTCGGGAGTAAGTTCGGAATCCTCATCAGTTTCTATCATATCAATATCTATATTATTTTCATCAGAATTAACCAGCTCTGTAAGCTCCAGCACATCTCCTTCTTCAGCAGGCTGAGGTTCTTCAACTTCGGCCTCAGGCATCGGAGAGTCAAAATCCATATCATCAATAGCCGATTGATCCATAGGCTCAGACTCTGATTCCGGTTCGGCCTCAGGTTCCTGAGAAGCCTCAGAATCAGGCTGCTCTTCTTCTGTTAAACCATCATCTACAGATTCTACAGCATCTTCTGCTTCTGCATCTTCATCCTCGGAAATTATCTGACGAATTGAATCGAGAATCTCTTCGATAGATGGTTCTTCTTCTGTTTTTACTTCTTCTGACATGTGCGGAGTGTTTTACTTGAGTAAGTTTAGGAATCACTTCGTAACAGTGTGATCTATTGCTCGCCACTTGTCAAAGCATTGATGCAAAAGAAATTCACGCCTATCCACATATTATCACAAGTTTATTCACCGTGCTATACGTAGTTTATACATAATGATTATTAGAATATAAAAGCTTCAGGCTCAATAAAATCGCCAATATACGGCACCGCAGCATCAAACAATACTTTGCTGGATACTGCACCATTATGGCTTTTGTAATAAAGAGCTGCATGGCTTTCAGAGTTATTTTCTTCTTTTATAAAACAGGCTAAACGCCCTTTCGGAGCAAGCTGATCCAAAATAGCATCGGGCACTTTCGGAACACTGCCATTGATTATGATCAAGCTGTAAGGAGCACCTTCCTTATAGCCGTTCCTCAAATCATCCTTTTCAATCATCGCAATATTGCACAGCTCCAGCTTTTCCCAAATCCGGCTTGCTTTATCCATTTGACGTCTGTTGTGCTCTATTGCAATAACGGTTGTAACCAAGGGCGAAAGCACAGCCGAGGAATAGCCGCTGGCACTGCCAACATCTAAAACTATATCATCCATTCTCGGCGCTGCATGCTGTATAAGGAGAGCATGAGCAAGCGGTTTAACAATGTATCGCCCCTGCCCCAGTGGAATATTTTCATCCAGATAGGCTATTTCCTGCATCTTCTCAAGAACAAACATTTCTCTGGGTAATGCTGCAAAACTATCAATAATTCTTGGGTCAACAACGCCACCGGGCAAAAGCTGTCCCTTAATCATATTTTGTCTGAATTTTGTGAAATCTGTCATAGAAAGCCTGTCCAGCTTTTACCGTTTAAGAAGCACACATTAGTTTATGCAAAAACCAACGCCTCTTGGTGAAGGTAGAAGAAAGTGAACGTATAAGCAATATCACAGTTGACTTTATGGCACAAAATCCACTAGTGTACCTCGAACTTTGGCTTTAAGGCGCGGTGGCAGAGTGGCTATGCAGCGGATTGCAAATCCGTGTAGACCGGTTCGACTCCGGTCCGTGCCTCCATTATATCCTAAAGAAAAGCCTCTTCTTTAGACTTCCCATGGAAAATCAACCCAGCTCTCCTGAGCAAACGACCGGACATAACAGTCTGTATAGGGAATTCCCAAAGGCTTTGCATACAATGTAGCCAAAATACAATTCCGCGTGCGTTCCCGTAAAAAAGCGTAGGTTTTGCCGCTATCAACCAGGTCATCAATAACCAGCGAGTTTTCCAGATATTCCGGGTTAGCATTCTTTATAATGGAGATAGTCTCATCCTGATCCTGCCCGTTATAGCTTTCAAGCCCTATTGTCTCGATATCCTTAATTCCAAGTGCTCTGGTAACAAGAGCAGCGGGAATTAACCCTCCCCTGCTAACCGCCAGTATTCTTGCAGGGAGTACATCAAATTCCTTCTTCAATTTTTCAGCGAGCGCCGCGCTATCGCGTTTTATTTCTTGCCAGCTTACCGGAACTTTTTCTCTTGCTTCACTCATTTCTAAACGTTTTTCTCCGCATCAAGATAATTTAAAATTGACAAAATACTTCTATTAACGTGAAGTAGCCTATCCTTTTAGTGCTCTAATAAAGCACAGTGCACAAACCGTTACTTATTTAAACAAATAATCAAAGAAAGCAAGTGCCAGTATGCCAATAAAAATTGCAAACGATTTACCGGCTTTTGAAGTCCTTGAAAAAGAGAATGTCCCGCTTATCCGTGAGAATGACGCTCTCAGACAGGATATTCGTCCACTACAGATTTTGCTGCTTAATCTGATGCCGGACAAGATCACTACAGAAACACAGCTTGCCAGAGTACTGGGGGCAACGCCGCTGCAAGTAGAGCTGACATTGTTGCGTACAAACTCTCATATGGGCAAGAACACATCTCAAGAGCACCAGATCGGCTTTTATAAAACATGGGAGAATATTAAAGAAAACAACTATGACGGACTTATTGTCACCGGTACTCCGGTAGAAACTATTGACTTTGAGGATGTTGATTATTGGCCGGAATTAGCAAATATTTTCGACTGGGCGCAAACGCACACCTATGGCCAGCTATATATTTGCTGGGGGGCTCAGGCCGCGATGCATCACTTTTATGGCATTGAAAAACAAGAACATAATGACAAACTCTTTGGAGTATACCCTCAGCGTAGATTGCATATGTTACACCCGCTTGTACGTGGTTTTGATGATGTCTTTAACGTTCCTGTTTCACGCTATACAGCTTCGAACTATGAGCAAATAAAGGATACTCCGGGTTTGGTTCCTCTTGCCGATTGTGAAGAAACGGGAATTTGTATGGCTGCCGATGATGTGCATCATCGTTTGTTCATGTTCAACCACCTCGAATATGATCGTGAAACTCTGGACTTTGAATACCGTAGAGACGTTTCCAAAGGGCTGGGTGCTAACAAGCCTGTGAACTATTATATTGAACGCTCTGGAAAAGATATTCCTCTTATGAACTGGCGTGCTCACAGAAATTTATTATACGCGAACTGGATTGATATGATCTATCAGGGAACGCCCTATGACTTGTCAACGCTTGGCAGGCAAAAAAGGGAAGAAAACGGCAAATAAAAAATTGACAAGCCGATAGCTTTCTGTATTTTATCGAATGTCTTTGATGTTCCCCGGTAGCTCAGTGGTAGAGCAGGTGACTGTTAATCACTTGGTCGCTGGTTCGAATCCGGCCCGGGGAGCCATTTTTGATATGGGTATATATAAAAAATAAGGAATTTATTCATAATTATCTTGACTTTCTAGAGAAACAAGAATATACATTAAGAACAAATAGGGATTATTGTGTCCGCCTTCCGCTACAGGAACGGCGGATTTTCGTTTTTTAGATAAGGAGAAAAATGATGCATTATTTACCACCTGTACAAATCGGAAGATTGAGCAGAATGGGGCTGTATCAGCAGCGTTGTTCAATCACAGCCATGTCCCCTGCCCTATGGCTTGATGCTGCCGATACCCTTTCGATCATGCAAGATGCAGGGAAAGTCAGCCAATGGAAGGACAAAAGCGGAAACAGCCAAAACTTTACCCAATCGACGGCTTCAAGCCAGCCCCTTACAGGAAACCAAACAATAAATGGCAAAAACACTCTGACTTTTGACGGTGTTGATGACAAGCTCTTAGGTGAGCATATAACAGGGTTATATGACGGTTTGACGGCATTTATTGTAACAAACTCCAGATGTTCTGAGAAAACAAGCGGTTTTGGTTTCGCTGTTGCGATTAATGGATCTGGCTGGCTTGATGGCTCGGAAAATGCCCCAGCTTTGAATTTTTCTTCGGGAGGAGAAGAGCAAGCTAACTGGCAAATTGCAAATAGAGCGCACTCGACACCACAAAACGAAGAACCCTTTGTGTACGCATGTAGCAGTGATGGTTCTAATATTAACTATTACGCAAACGGCAACAACACAAGCATTCACTCTGGCTCATCTTCCTCAGAAGGGGCAGGCCTCTCTTTAATTGGAGGCATTTCCGGAGCAAATTATTTTAAAGGTGATATTGCAGAAATTATTATTTTTGATCGCGTTCTGACCGAATTCGAGCGTAATAATATTGGTAAGTATCTTGCTAAAAAATGGGGCATCAATTAATACATTATCACTTAGCAATAATCAAACACATAACACCTCTTCCAAACTTGCCATAATGCTCTCCTTTTTCCATTCAGACGCTGCCCGCTCTTGCCCTTTTTTGCCCATAGTACTTCTCAGGTTTTTATCTTTAGCAAGATGCAATATGGCTTGTGCAAATAACTCACTTTGTTCCGGAGGCACAGCCAGACCACAACCTTCAACGGCATCGTAAACCTGCGTACCTTCAGAAGCTCCGGCGACAACCGGACGGCCACTAGCCAAAATGTTTCCAAGCTTTGAGGGCATCACCAGATCCGCCGCCCCTGCTTTTTGCGGTAATAAATGGATGTCTGCGGCTATCATCAAGTGCACAAAATCATCCATGGGCTGGAGCGGTAAAAAGGTTATGTTGTCAATGCCTTCCGTGCTTTCAACCATATCGGAACGCCCTGCTCCATCGCCGCATATCACAAAATGTATGTTCTTTTCTTCTTTTAGAATTTTAGCAGCGTCTATCAGTGTCTCCAAACCCTGCTTCTTGCCAAGATTTCCCGAATAAACTGCCAAAACACTATCAGGAGTTTTCCTAAATTCCTTCTCCCATTTTCCGCCACCTTTTACAGGATCAAACATGCTGGTATTCGCCCAGTTTGGGATTAACAGTGCTTTTTCCTCTGCAACGCCTTTTTCAATAAGTTTTCTGCGCATATTCGGAGAAATTGTTGAAACATGAGAAAAAGAGCGTAACGCGGCTTTTTCCAACTTCAATGCTAATTTATAGAGCCATGGTTTTTTCAACATCCCCAACTGGAAGGCGGCGTCCACTTCAAAATCCTGAACATGCATACAAGTCTTTGATTTTCCTAACCAGCCAGCCAGAAGGGCTATTGGAGCGCACATTAAAGGCGGAGCTGTTAGTAATATAACATCAGGCCTCTGCCGAAATGCCAGCCAAAGCATAACAGGCGCAGAAAGCAGCGCAAACGAGGCTAGATGAATAAGCCGTTTAAGGCCGGATGGTTTTGCAGGAACATATAGCGGAATGCGGTATACCTTTGCCCCATCAATAGTTTCTCGCCTATAACGCCACGCACTATAACCTTCTCCCACTTGCCATTCCGGATAATATGGCGGAGCACATACGACAACAACTTCATGGCCTTTTTCCGCAAACCATGCAGCCATCTCTGATTGATATTTACCTATTCCGGTTCTTTCGGGAAAATGATTTAGCGAATAAAGGAGGATTTTCATTTTGCGTCGATCTTTAAAAAAAGAAATCTTTATAACGTCTTTTTAAAGCTTAAAGGTTGTATTTTTGCAAGGAAAAAGGATAATATTACGCTCGATTTATAAAATTAAAACTCTTTGGTTTTCATGTTATCACAGCAATATACACAAATAGCCCGGCGTCATTGGAAAGATTTTCTGATATTCGGACTATTTTGCGTTACGTTATTGTTTTTGTTCTATCCGGCATTGCAAAGAACATGGGAATCCTGGCAGCAAGAAGAGTACAGCCACGGATATCTTGTTCCTTTGATCGGGATTGTCTTGCTGGCCAATAAAGTCTTGCACTCCCCTCCCCAAAAAGCAAACTCATGGCTGGGGTTTGCCGCAATTCTTACTTGTATTATTCTCGAGTTTTTGTTTTCTTTCTCAGGCATTCAAGGGCTGCAACCACTATTGCTTGTTTGCTTTATGATCAGCTTTTTTCTATTGCTCTATGGTTTGCGTTTCACGCTTTTTGTAGCCGGGCCACTTGCCTTTTTCTTTTTTCTGGCGCCTCTGCCAAAATTTTTGTACTACACGATTTCTTTCAAAATGCAGATGCTTTCGACAAGCATCAGCAGGAGTTTATTTGAACTCGCCGGTTTTTCAGTTTTCCAAGATGGCAACATAATCGATTTGGGCATAATCCAACTTGAGGTTGTAGAAGCCTGCAACGGGTTGCGATACTTGTTCCCCTTGCTGGCCTTGGGATATTTGCTCGTCTATATGTATAAAACCTCTTTCATAAAGCGTGCAATCCTGTTCTTATCAATAATTCCTGTCACAATTTTCATGAATAGCGTACGTATATTTATTGTTGGTTTAAGCGCCAATTTATGGGGCGCAGAAATAGCGGAAGGTCTGGTTCATGATGCTCAGGGCTGGATCGTATTTTTAGGGTGTTTGCTGATTCTTGCCGGTGAAATAACCTTGATGCAAAAATTTAGCAAAAAAGAGGTTTTTGATTTTGACGTGATTTCCCTACCCTCAAGAAAGGCAGCTTGTGTCTTTTTCCCTGTGCCATGGCAAAAGCCGGTTAAAGCATCCATTATATTATTCTTGGTGGCTTTAGGCCTCCAGACCGCCCTGATATCGAGCAATTTTGCACAAATACACCCTGTATATCTCGAAAAACCCTTGAGCGAATTTCCTATGGAAATCGGCCAATGGCGCGGCACGCGCAGCACAATGGATCAGGCATCTCTGGATGTTCTGGGCACGGATGAGTATCTGCTTGCTGATTATGTAAATACGGCAGGCGAGTTAGTGAATTTATATATGCTGTATTTCCCCAAACAAGACAGCACCAGCAATCAGGCCGTACACACTCCCGAAGTCTGCATCCCCGGCGGCGGGTGGAAGATTGTCTCTCACACTACAACTGTGATAAATTCCCGGCCTGTTAACCGGCTGATTATCGCCAAAGGATTACAAAAACAGCTTGTTTATTACTGGTTTTTCCAAGGCGATGAAGTTACCGTAGATGCAGCAGGCTCAAGGCTTTCTATTATCAAACGCGCCGTTTTTGAACGCAGAACCGACGGCGGGATGGTAAGGCTCCTCACCCCCATCACCGACGGAGAGGATAAGGCGGAGAAGGTGCTGGAAGACTTTTGGGGAGAGGATGTTAAACCCTTTTTATAAATATGTTCTTTGTTTTTTCGTGCATATCTTTTCGTTTCCAATCGGAGCCATAAGTGAATAACAACCAAGGGATTACGGCTGCTACCGAAAAGCCTACGATAGCGGACATAGCGACCATAAGCATCCCGCGTAAAAAGATCAGGACAAGCCCCGTATAAACCGCTCTTAACAAAAAAGGTAGCGAACGCGGAGCGCCAGCCGATAAGCTGGTCAACTTTGTGACAAGCAGCCAATAGACTAAGCTGATCGCAATGACACCAAACCAAGAAAAAGCATAATACCCTTCTGCAACCAGTGGTGTTGAGAGATTATTTGTTCCTACAGTCCTGTGTTTAATCATTGTGTCATAGACCACAAATGCAGTTTGTGTAGGTTTACCCGGCCACAATTTTCTAGGAACAAAAAACAAAATTGATCCTGCAATATTTTCACCCCAGACAATTCCATCATTTCTTACTGTAAGAACAGCATAACTTGCTGTTTGGACTGCGTCATAATCCATAGAAAGAAGTGTTTTTTCCATTAATGTTTTTTCTTGTTTAACAGCCATAGGATTAGGAGTCTCACGGCGGAACACATGAAACAGCGGCGCAGCGATTACACCCAGTATCAAAAACATTGCCAACAAATGCGTTTTTTTACCTCTGGTCACATAATCAATAAAAAAGAACGCTACGCCTGCTAAATAATAACGTGGACTGCTAATTGGGTTGTTTATTATCAAAGCCAAAAAAAAGAGAAATGAGAACGATATTATTTTCCGTGTGTTTTTTTCTTCCCATGCGGCACGCAGTCCTATTGTTGCTCCATAAAATGGCGTTAGTTTCAACAAAGTCAAACAAACCAAAGCTATTGCCTGATCTGTAAAAATTTGCGCCATTACCTTGCCAAAGCCTTCCCGGCTTGTAAAAAGACCATCTTTAAACAAGAAAATACTTATTAATGAAATAAAAAGTGTCACCCAAAATAAAAGATTGTAATTCTTGTTTAAATTATCAAAATCAATTGCATTTTCTTTTTTCTTAACATCCTGATTAATTGGTAATCTTTGTAAAAAAAGAACGCCCGTTAGTGTAAAAATAAGAGAAATACTTGAAACAATAAGAAGAATAAAATCCATCTCAAATACAGGATCAATTTCTGCACCGGCCTGAACTATGGGAGCCAATGACATAAACAAATAGCAAAACAAAAAAGAAACGAAATGGATGGAAGCATTGCGCCTTATGGAAGCTATCATCCCGTAAATAGAAAATGCCCCATTCAGGAATAACAAAAAATATTCTACGGGGAATTCTCCTATCTTTTCTCCGGCAAAAAACAGGCAGTAAAAAAGCAGCGCGCTTGCACAAACCCCATAAACAAAATTAAAAAATGAAACAAAGCTCATTTTTTGTTTTTCTATTATTTGAGGTGATTTAATATTTTTATGTGCCGTTAAAATCATGGAATATCTTCAAAATTTTTTGTCAAGCATGTTCCCGCAGCAGAGGCGCTTCCACTCCAGTAAGTCAGATCAGTATACCCGTCAGGTACGCCTTGCATAGTATCGATTTTGGTTGTTCCTGCAAAAGATACGACTTTATTACCGTTTCTGATTAAAGAAAATCTTGGATAGCCATCTTCCAAAGGGATAGAAAAAGAATGAATCCCCGCATCAATTTTTTTTGTGTATTTGTTTATGCCTATTTCTACTTCAAGCATCGCAGGGGCTGTAAGAAACCCAAGAAGCTCAATGTTATCTGCGCCCTTGATATAGGAATGTGATGCTTTGGTTTTCTGACCTGCCTTAGGAGACGGTGTATCAACACTCTGTTTGCGATAGAAATAATATAGCACATCATGCGTAATTTTCGGCTGTTTACCCGTTAAAAACCATGTGCTGTAATATCCTGTAAGATTATAAAACCCTGTACCAGATGAACCATAAAGATCGGTATAAGGAATAATCTGGGTTGTTTCGCCAAAATCATTCCAGGTTGTTAATTGCACCCAATCTGCATTGCCTTCAATAATATCTTCCCATGATTTTCTATACGCTAAACTACCCTGAGACTCCCAGAATACATAAGATTTTGGCCTGTATCCTTGGGGACTTATTCCTGCCATATAAATTTTATTCTTGGAATGCGTTGTTTCAATAGCGCTCTGTTGATTTTTTCCCATATTAGGAAGCGGTGTTCCAAACGTTCCTGCGCCTTCGCTTATTGGTAAATAATTATTTATGTATTCTTTTTTTGAACTCAAAAAAGTAAAAAGAAAAGCAACATCAAAGCCCTCTGCCTTTAATGTTTCTTGCAAATCTTCCCATTCATTATAGGGCACTTTTTCAGACAAAAACGGAGCAAGCACAAGCCGACCATCATCAAAACGATATACTCCTTTTTTATGATATGTCTTTATAATAACCTGTTTAACTTTGTTCGTATCCCCTTTAAATGCCGACATATCAGGCATAAGCACGATCTTAAAACGCGGGTCTACAGCTTTTGCAGCAGTAAGCATATTGTCAAGATAACTATCTTTATCCAAATCTTCTAATGAAAGAATATTGAACGTAAATCCATTTATTCCTCTTGCAATAGCAAGCTCAATTTCTTTTTTTAAATTTTCGACTTTATAGTTTTCTGCTTTGGGTAAAACGGACATAGGGCGACTACGCAAATATCCACCCTGCGCTAACCATTTATTTTTCTCTCCATCCGGCCTTAAATATTGTTTGGAATAGTAATCCCAATCAAACGGCCTGTTATCAAGGGACATAGGCAATCTATTAAAATAATGCGCCAGAACCAGTTTTTCCGAAGTAAGGATGGTTTCTCTGGATGGCATAGAAAACGGCAAACATGGATCCTGAGAAAAAGCATTCCCGGAAACAGTCAGGGCGCACAATAAAAAAAGAATTTTGAAAGACAGTATTCTCATTTAATCTATTTCTTCAATATGATATGAAAGGTCAGCTAAAAGCATGATGAGGTTAGCATATGCCCCAACCAAAACAAGAACAAAAGCCTTCCCTCATCATTGCCGGGCAGTTTCCGCCGCCGCTGCACGGGTTTTCCTACATCACACAACAAATGGCCAAGCTTTTATCAAAGCAATATAACACCACGATCATAGACCTCGTACCCCATACAAAGCGCGGGGGAGCGCTCTACCATGCGCGGCGCGCTTTACTGGCTCTTAAAGGGGCATTTACCATCCTGCGTCATAAACGCAAAACCCCTGTCTATATCGCGTGTGAAAGCCATTTAGGCCTGCTCTACACAATTTTACTATCCGCAAGCGCGCGCATAACAAAATCCCCGATATACATTCACTATCACAACTTTAATTTCATTGACGAGTACAGCCTTTTGATGGCTCTGCTTTTAAAAATACTCGGCAAGAACGCAACGCACATCTTCCTGTGCTCTATCATGGCACAGCGTTTTGCAGCGCGTTACCAAGCCACAATTAAAAGCGTTGTTATCTCAAACAGTGCCTTTGTTCCGCAGGTCGATGCGCCAATTAAGCCAAAGAGCGATGTCATAACGCTCGGCCTTTTAAGCAACCTTAACGAGGAAAAGGGGCTGTCCCTTTTTATCGGCGCGCTGGAAAACGCTATAAATGAGGGGCTAAATATCAAGGGCATCCTCGCCGGCCCTCCTGTTTCGGAAAATGATCGCAAAACCATCGAAATTGCTCAAGAACGGTTGGGGGGAAAACTGGATTACCGCGGCGCTGTTTATGAACAGGATAAAGCGCAGTTCTTTAAGGATATCGACGTGTTCGTGTTTCCCACTCAATACTCCAACGAAGCCCAGCCGACCGTGATTGCCGAGGCGATGTCTTACGGCATTCCTGTGCTTTCCTGTGAAAGAGGATGCATATGCGATCAAGTCGGTGGGTGTGGCTCCGTTTTTTCAAAAGACAAAGATTTTATCAATGAAGCTGTTTTGTGGATCAAGGGAAATGCCGTAAAATTAGATGCTTTAAAGACGGCTTCTAAACAAGCGTTTCTTGATGATCGTGCAAAAGCTTTGGAAGCGGCACATAACATGTTGATGATTGAACCTCAAACTATAAGGCCACAATGACCGCATCACCAAAACGCATCGACATATGGCATAATATCCTCTGGTCGCGGTACAAGGGCAGAGTGTTTTCCGCGCTGCACGAACTGGCCGACGCAGAGGAATTCGACATCCGCTTTTACCAGATGGCGGAAACCGGCGGAGACCGCAAAGGGCTAAGCGAAGTTGACACCTCTTATCACACCTATCCTTATACCTTGCTGTTCAAGGGATCTCTCGATCAGGTGGGCTTTTGGGACAAGCTGCGCGTTATTACGAAATGTGCGCTCAAAACCGATGCTGAGTTATCGATACTTACAGGCTATGAAAAACCGGAAGTCTGGGCGCAGATGCTTGTTTTAAAGCTGCGCGGGAAAAAGATTGTGCTGTTTTGTGATGCGACTATTTACGATCAACCGCAAAACATTGTCAAAGGGCTGGCCAAGAGGGTTATTTTCGGGCTGGCAAACGGCGTTTTCGGCTATGGCCAGCGCTCACGGGACTATGCTCTGTCTTATGGCGTAAAGCCGGAAAACTGGCACATGAGATGCCAAGCCGCCGCCCTGCCCCATGATTATAATGCCGATCAGGTTTTGCAAAAGCGTATAAAAATGGCAGCGCCAAAAGAGGCTCCCCGCTTTTTATATGTCGGCAGGCTATCGCCGGAAAAAAATCTGCTGCGTTTGTTAGAGGCGTTTGCGCTTGTGAAAAAGAAAGCCCCCAAAGCCGAGTTAATTATCGTTGGTGGTGGCCCGCAAAAAGAAGAGCTGGAGCGCCGGGCCGGAGCTTTGGGGCTTGATCCCGCCGCTATTTTGGTAGGTAGTAAAAGCGGAAATGATTTGTTTGACGAATATGCAAAGGCTACGTGTTTTGTGCTGCCCAGCACTAGCGAACCTTGGGGGCTGGTGGTGAACGAGGCACTGCATTATGGCTGCCCGGTGATCGTGAGCGAGCGCTGCGGCTGCGTCCCGGAGCTTGTGATTGAAGGGGAGACGGGCTTTACCCATGATCCATTTGATGTTCAGGACTTGACGGGTAAGATGCTCGCCGCTCCAGAACATTTCGCAGATGTTGAGAAAACCGCGTATGCGTGTCTGGGGTTGATGAGAAGCTTCACTCCCCAAAAAGCCGCAGAGCAGATTTTAGAGGGGGTTAGGAACGCTCTTATTAACCTTGGTTAGTCAATATTCTTTCTTGGCGGTAATTTTCATAGAGAATAATTATTGGTATTATAAACCCTATGGTGCAAAACATTATATTAACGGTGTCTTTTAGGGGAAGCCAGAAATAAGAAATTGCGGCACAAACAAAGCCAAGTGTTATTGCTCCTATACTACTATAAGAAATAAATAAACCTTCACAAAAAGAATATAAAAGCATCGAATACACTTTCTGAGCTATTATCGCACCTAAGAAAATACTTAATGAAAGTAGATCCCATAAATTGCCTTTTACTGGTAAATCAAACATTGCATCTACATAAAAGGGGCCTATGATAGCTATTAATAATCCAACTAAAATACCAAATCCAATACCAGAACTCGCAAATAACCTTAACATCATGTGTTTACGTTTATTGGATAAACTTTCCCAATGTATAGAAATAAAGCTTGTTAATGGAAATAAAATGAGCATGAATGGCGATGAGAAGGTCATAAAAAGCCTATAAATTGTTCCAATCCATGCAGAATAATCTGCGGAGGCTGCCTGAGATAGAAAATATATGGTGAACCCCATAATAGATGATAAAATCCCAGCAGAAAGTATAACTGCTAGAGATGTTTTGAATAATAGAAATAAGCCTTTTATTTTACCGGATAATAAATATTTACGTTGATATAATAGAAATAACATGGTTGCCAAGCTAGCTATTGCATAAGGATGCATAATTATGCCTGAGAGCAATGCATATCCTTTAGGAATACCAAATATTATAACAAGCCCATATATAACTACCTGTGCAATTAATTGAAAATTTGCAGTTATATAATGCTCATTGAAAGAAGCTCTCATACTATCAAATGTATTAAGAAAAGCCGAGATAACGGGCAAAATAGCAATTAAAACTAAAACTTTGGAAGCCCATGAGTTAAATGATATTCCTCCGACAACAACCAAAAATATTATCGACAAGAAAAAAATGGAAAGTGTCGCAGTAACAAAAATATTTGCTTGTTCTGATTTATTCTTAGCTCCATAGGCCTTAGCAAGATCCCTTCTTGCAACTGTTTTTATTCCATCAAAAGGGAAGCACAAAGAAGCCCCTAGTCCTATCGCGGCAAGTAATTTACCATACATCTCCGAACCCAGAGCATCACTTATCATTGGCAATATGAAAAATATTGATAATATGCCCGGGCTTTTTGCAAAAACATTGAATAATAAAGACAAGACAAGCTGTTTATAAGCTTTGTTTTGTAATATTTTTTTATATAAGTTCGTAATTATCTTCATCAATCAAAACTAATCGTTTCTATAGTTTCATCAATAGATATAAATAATTGTTCTTTTTGCTGTTGATCTGAAATTTTATGATCCATTATTTCTGTTTTAAGCCATATAGAAGGCATATTTCCTAAAAAGGCAGCCCAATAAGAAAAGGTAGATCTGGAGCCAACAAGAATAGATGCCCCACTCATTGTAAGTAAATCATCAAGATCCGTAGAGCCTCTATATATTTCAAGATTATTTTTGTTAAGTAACGGAGCTAAATCCGATTCTTTTCCATCAGAAAAGATTCTCACAGGCATATCAGGATAGCTTTTACTTAAAGCATCAATAATATTGCTATACCAAGGAAAAGGGATTCTGGTGTTTACAGCACCTTTTTTTATTAATGACAAATCTTCTACAACCTTAAAATCTCCCAATCTTATATGAACGGCTATATAATTTCCTTTACCCCAGCTGATTTTGTCTTGATAATTCTCGCGAATAATTTCAATAAAGCGAGATCTTATGTCGTTTCTGTACTCATATAACCCATCAAAAGTAAATTTAAAGTCACGAAAAGAAACAATATTCAGAGCACCTTTTTTAACCTTAATATTCTGATTATCACCAAGGAATATTTCATTTCTGCTCATCCATTTATTAATCAATAACAATATTTTTTGAATACCAGAAATATCTTGTAATGATGGCTTGAATATCCCCCAATAAAATCTCTTAGATCTTTCTCCACGTAAAATGGGACCCACTTTTAGCGTGGGCCACGGAGGGTTAATAAGTTTACCATCATGCTTCTTGGCTAAAACAAAAGCATGGAAATAGTTATATAAACCATTACCAATGCCATGCCCTGCTACGCGAAATAGCCAACAATCTTTATTTGCTCCCAAAAGCGGATAGAAGTATGTTTCTTTGTTATTAATCATTTTTCCAAGCCCTATTCTCCAAATACCACTGATACGCACTTTTCAGGCCAAGCTCAAGCGATGTGTCCGCTTTCCAGCCCATATTGCCAAGGCGGGTGCTGTCCATCAATTTACGCGGAGTGCCGTCGGGTTTGGAGGTATCAAAGATAAACTCCCCATCAAAACCAATGACTTTGGCGATAGTTTCGGCCAATTCACGGATGCTATGCTCTACGCCGGAACCAACATTTATGTGCGGCTCATCAGAGTAATTCTTGAGCAAGAACACAAGCGCATCGGCCAGATCATCGACAAACAAAAACTCACGCAGAGGCGTACCTGTCCCCCAAAGCTCCATAGAGCTATCCCCCGCCAATTTGGCGCGGTGGGCTTTTTGGATAAGCGCAGCAACAACGTGGGAGCCTTTCTCATCGTAATTATCCCCCGCTCCAAATAAATTCGTGGGCATAGCGGAAATAAAATCACAGCCATATTGGCGGCGATAGGCTTGGCACATCTTTATTCCGGCGATTTTGGCAATCGCATACCACTGGTTTGTTTCTTCAAGTGGGCCGGTGAGTAGAGCTTCCTCTTTCATTGGTTGCTCGGCCATTTTAGGGTAAATGCAAGAAGAGCCCAAAAAGACCAATTTCTCCACTCCGGCCAGATAAGAACCATGAATAACGTTGGTTTCAATCATCAGATTGTCATAGAGAAAATCTGCGGGATATGTGTCATTCGCCCAGATGCCGCCAACTTTGGCAGCAGCCAAAAAAACCACATCTGGCTTGTTTTCGGCCAGCCAAGCGTGGGTTTGTGTCTGATCGAGAAGATCAAGCGTATCGCGTCCGGCAATGATAATCTCGCAATCTTCGGAGGCCAAACGGCGGATAAGCGCGCTGCCTACCATGCCACGGTGTCCTGCTACCCAAATCTTTTTTCCTGATATGTCAAACTTATTCATTTCCATGATTGCGCCGCCCTTTTTCCTCGGCCACAGTTTTAAGATCGGCTTCCACCATCTCCCTAACCAGTTGTTTGAACCCGATCTTATGTGACCATCCCAGCTTTTCCCGCGCCTTGGAGGGGTCACCAAGCAAAAGCTCAACCTCGGTTGGCCGGAAGTAACGCGGATCAATCTCGATCAGCACGCGCCCCGTCGCCGCATCAATCCCCTTTTCATCAACACCGGAGCCTTGCCAATCAATAGTTATGCCTCGCTCGGCAAAGGCCAGCTCTATAAACTCGCGCACACTGTGCGTTTCGCCAGTGGCAAGAATAAAGTCTTCAGGCTCATCTTGCTGCAAGAGGAGCCACATTCCCTCGACATAGTCCTTTGCATGCCCCCAATCGCGTTTTGCATCAATGTTCCCGATATAGAGTTTGTCTTGCATCCCAAGCTCAATGGCGGCAACGGCGCGGGTAATCTTGCGGGTAACAAAAGTCTCCCCGCGGGTCGGTCCTTCGTGGTTGAACAAAATCCCGTTACACGCGTACATGCCGTACGCCTCGCGATAGTTAACCGTGATCCAGTATGCATAAAGTTTTGCGGCTGCATAAGGACTACGCGGATAAAAGGGCGTGGTTTCTTTTTGCGGGGTTTCCTGAACTTTCCCGAACAGCTCTGAGGTTGAAGCCTGATAGAAGCGGGTTTTCTTCTCCAGCCCCAATATCCTGATGGCTTCAAGCAGACGTAAAGTACCCATCGCATCGGAATTAGCCGTATATTCCGGCGTTTCAAAACTCACCGCTACATGGCTTTGTGCGGCAAGGTTATATATCTCGTCAGGCTGTACATCCTGCACAATGCGGATCAGATTTGTGGAATCTGTCATATCGCCATAATGCAGTTTGAATTTTTGATCGGTGTCATGCGGGTCTTGATACAAATGGTCAATCCGCGCCGTATTAAACGAGGACGAACGGCGTTTGATGCCGTGTACGTCATATCCCTTGCTCAATAATAATTCAATCAGATAAGCTCCATCCTGCCCGGTAGCTCCCGTAATTAATGCTGTTTTTTTTGTCAAAGTTACATCCTCTTTTATAAATTTTGGCTTACTTTACGCGCGCCCGTATAAATCCTCAAAGCGTACAATATCATCTTCCCCCAAATAACTTCCAGTCTGCACCTCTATTAATTCCAAAGGTATCTTACCCGGATTTTCTAAAGCATGGGTAGTGCCTACAGGAAGATAAACTGATTCATTTTCGGAAAGCGTCAAAGCCTCCTCCCCGCGCGTAACAACCGCAGTTCCCTTTACAACAACCCAGTGTTCCGAGCGATGAAAATGCTTTTGCAAGGAAAGCTTTGAACCCGGCTTGACCGTGATGCGTTTGACCTGATCGCGCTCACCCACATCAATACAATCATAGTGCCCCCAAGGACGATAAACCGTGCGGTGATGCATTATTTCCTTGCGGGCAGATTTTTTCAACTCATCCACAATATGCTTGATATCCTGAACATGGTTTTTGTGAGCTACCAGCAATGCATCCTTGGTATCAACAATAATCACATCATCCATCCCCAAAGCGCATATTAGTTTATTCTCGCCCTGAATCAGGCTGTTATGCGTATTTTTGGCAATAACATCGCCCGTCAAAGCATTATTATTCTTGTCCTTTTTGCGTACATCCCAAAGCGAGTCCCACGAACCTACATCGCTCCATCCCGCATCAAGAGCAACAACAGCCCCAAGCTGCGTATGCTCCATAACCGCGTAGTCTATGGAGATATCCTCACATTTTTTGAAAGACTCTTCGCTAAGACGGACAAAATCCAGATCTTCCTGTGCCCCTTTCGTGGATGCTTTTGCGCACGAGATTATATCAGAATGATGTTTTTCCAGCTCTTCCAGATATGTGCGAGCCCTGAAACAAAACATGCCGCTATTCCACAGATAACAGCCCTTTTTAATAAATTTCTCAGCCGTACCGGCATCGGGTTTTTCCTTAAATCCCACCAGTTCATAGGCATCAGAGGATATTTCTTTGCCTGTTTCAATATATCCAAAGCCCGTATGGGCGGACGTTGGCTTAATTCCAAACGTTACAATCCGCCCTTTTCGGGCAAGTTTTTCTGCGGCTTTTACACTTTTGGCAAAAGCCTTTTTATCTTCAATAACGTGATCGGCAGGCAAGACCAGCAATATTGCTTCTTCATCTTGCCGTAGCGCCTCAAGAGCGGCGACGGCTATAGCAGGGGCGGTGTTACGTCCAACCGGCTCAAGAAAAATTCTATTAGGCTTAACGCCAATACCGCGCATATTCTCGGCAGCAATAAAACGATGTTCTTCATTGCAAATGACAATCGGAGCCTGCAAGTCAAGCGGCTCCAGACGCAAAAGCGTTTCCTGAAACAATGTGTTGTCACTATGAAGAGGAAGAAACTGCTTCGGATAAAGCTTACGCGAAAGCGGCCACAACCGCGTTCCTGATCCGCCTGATAGAATAACTGGGTACATGTTCTTTCCTGTTTTATTTTGAATTAGCTTCTTTTTGCCAGAGTTTCTTCCCACTCGATAGCTGAACGGGCAATTTCTTGCAGATCATCGTATCTAAGAGACCAGCCCGTCAACTCCTTTAAGCGATCGGCGTTTGCTACGAGCCTTGGCGGATCACCTGCCCTGCGCGGCGCAGAAACTATATCAAGGGACCTTCCAGCGATTTTCTCAACGGCCTGAAGCACTTCACGTACGGAAAACCCCCGCCCTGTTCCACAATTAAGG
>JAGYOK010000070.1 GCA_018399685.1 Alphaproteobacteria bacterium
AATGGAAAGGACTTGGAAACAAAAACTTAGACGCGCTTGCTTATCCGTTTTATATCAAGGGTTCAATGTGTCCTCGGGCGTATCAAGAAGCTGCAATCAAGCATACCGTGGAGGCATTTACCAATGGTAGACAAGTCGCGCTTCTTACAATGGCAACCGGTACTGGTAAAACATACGCCGCCTTTCAGATTGCTTGGAAGCTTGTCAAATCAAAGACAATGCACCGCGTTCTCTTTCTTTGTGACAGGATTATTCTCCGCGATGACGCATATGGTCGTGATTTTGAACCATTCGGCGAAGCGCGATGCAAGATTGAGGGTGGTAATTTTAACAAAAACCGAGACATCTATTTTTCTACTTATCAAACGCTATACGCCAACGATCTATACAAGCAAATACCGTCGGATTTTTTTGATTTAATTATTATTGATGAGTGTCATCGCTCTCGCTATAAGGATTGGGGTGTTATTCTTGACCACTTTCAGAATGCAAAACATCTAGGAATGACGGCGACACCAGAACGTAAAGGCGACAACGAGGATGTTTATAAGTATTTTGGTAAACCAGTATTTGAGTATTCGCTAGGGCAAGCTATTGAAGACGGATACCTTGTACCATACAAAATCTACAAAATTACGAGCAATCTTTATCGCGAAGGTTTGGATATTTCTGCGGCAGAAGAAGTTATTTATGACGATGAAATTGAACCTGAAAAAGTTAAAGATTTTTATGAGCCGTCAGCATACGAGCGAGACATAACCATCCCAGAGCAAATTAATCTGCTTTCACAGAAAATTATTGAAATTTTGGATAAAACGGATCCTTACGGAAAAACAATTGTATTCTGTGTTGATATGGCTCACGCTCAAGCCGTTAAAGACAAACTTAACGAAATTAAAAACAACGAAGAATACTCCTCACGTGTGGTTGCCGAAGACAAGGATGATTTGACGAGTTTCCGCGATAAGGAGAGAGCGATGCCCGTTATTGCCACAACCGTTGATTTACTTTCAACCGGCGTTGATATTCCTCACATTAGAAATATCGTTTTTATGCGACCCATTGCTTCAAGAGTGCTTTTCAAACAAATCATCGGTCGTGGCTCTCGGCTCTTTGAAGGCAAAGGATTTTTCAGAATCATTGATTTTACAAATGCCACGCGGTTGATTGATGAATGGGATATTGCGCCAAAACCGCCGGAGCCGCCTGTGCCACCAGAAGAACCAATTCCGCCGTATGACAAGCTCATTATGGGTCTAGTCATAGACAACAAGCATGAGAAGCCGGTTGCTGGTGCAGTGGTAAGGGTAAAACTTGGACGTTGGGAGAAGCTTGGTAAAACGGATGAGAGAGGCGTGTTCAAACTATTTGGCTTGCCTTCAAACGAAGGGGTTAATCTGCACATTGAACACGCGGACTACAAAAAGCTGAGCAAGAAAATTAAACCTCATGCATCGGAAGAAGAAACTCCGTATGAGTTTCGGCTGAAAGCGTGGAAATCGGTGCCGAAAAAGATTATTATTAAAGGTGTTGAGGTAACGATTGATGAAGAAATTGAAGTTGAGTTTGATGGTATTAAACTCTCCTACGCTGAATATCGAAAATACTCAAAAGACAAAATAGGGCGTGCGATACATTCTTCGGATGATTTGAGGACTGTCTGGATTGATCCCCAGAAACGCGAACAGTTTATTTCGGATCTTGAAGACAAGCGAGTGAACATTTCGCTTATCAGAGCCATTGAAAATCTTGAGGATATAGATACTTTTGACATTATTGCTCACATTGCCTTCAATGCACCCCTTTTAACACGTGAGGATCGCGTAACCCACTTCATGAGGCAAAACGTCAAGAGTATTGATATGTATGGAAAAGAGATTGGCGAAGCAATACGCGATATTATGGAAAAATACAAGAATGCTGGCGAAGAGAATCTTTCCACGGATGTATTCCGCTTGCCGAATATGAGCGCCAAACAAGAAGTAATAAAATCTAAATATCCAAATGGACTTTATGGTTTTATACATCATCTTAGAGAGAGTGTTTACTCGTTTAAGAAGTAAATTTTAATTATCGTATCCAACTGCCTCCTCATTGACCTTATGGAGCGTAAAATTAATTAAATATTAGCAGAGATATAGATTATGATTAAACTTACACTCGATACAAACTGCATTATAAATCTTCTAGACTATCAATCAAAATCTGCAATTTCAGTGGATGAACTTGCGGAAATATTACGTTATGGCTTAGAGGGTGATGTGAATATTGCCATTACTACGAGAGTGGATAGTGATGTCAGTAAAGACAAAAATCAGGATCGCAAGAATGAAATTCTCAAACGAATTTCTATGTTCCCAATCATCGGTTCTGTTGCTCGGCTAGATATCTCTAAACTTGATAGCGGTGATGTTTTGTCAGGTAAAGAGCATCAATCATTAGAGGATGAGATTAAAAAAATAGTTTTTCCAAATCTTAAAAAAGACGATTCGCATTACAGCAACAAGATTAATGACGTAGATCATTTAATCGGACACAAAATTAATCAAAGAGATGTTTTTGTTACTGATGACCAACAAATACTTAAAAAAGCCGAGACACTTGAGTCTAGTATTGGTATAAAAGTAATGGACCCAAAGAAAGCGCTTGAGTATATCAATTTGCAGGCGAACCAGGTCGTGCTTGCCCAAGAATTCTCTGAAAAATTCGCCGAGTACAAAAGTTTAATACTTACAGCTATTTCCAAGGGCATTGACGCCGAACAGATGACTCAATACGAAGAGCTACGCAAATGGATGATACGAAAACTTCCTGCAATAAAAGACGGTTTACTAAATTTTAAATTTCGAATGGTGTCAGTCCCAACGGGAGGGCAAAGGATTTTTGGGCAAGATGATGTTATGTCACTGCAGATGTTTAATGATAGACTAAATGGGATTTTGAGAGAACGAGATCCTTTGAAGATTCCTCAAGTAGCATCAACTCATCGGCTTGACTACACGGGATACAGATCAGAAAGAGAGCAAATAAACATGATGGTTTCATTTATAAATTCAGTAGAGGATAGTTTGCTTGGTTATTTGGGGGCACTGGAGTCAAAATAAATATGACCACATTTAAATCAATCGCGTATCAAATTTTGAAAGAAGCGGGAAAACCGCTTCATAGCAAAGAAATTACCAAGCAAGCGCTTAGGCGTGGTTTGGTGACGGATGGTAAAACTCCGGAAGCGACAATGAACGCTCTGCTTGTTGTTGATATAAATACAAAAAAAGAAAAGTCGCGGTTTATTAAAACAGCGCCGTCAACATTTGCTATCAACCCCGATTTTACGGAAACATCCGAAAAGATTAAAAAAGAAAAGCAAGAAGAAAAGCGATACGCAATTTCAAAAGATATCTCCAGCAAACAGAAGGGTGATATCGCCGAAGCTCGCGTGGCGGAATTGGTAACGCTTTACGGAGAAACTTCACTTTCTTGCTATAAGCCAATTTCAGATGA
>JAGYOK010000071.1 GCA_018399685.1 Alphaproteobacteria bacterium
CAGCCGGAAATCGCGTGGTGTAGTGGGTGTACAGGATGCACAAGGAACCAGATCAGTGTCCCGATTCGCGCAGTCTTCCGATTTCCGACCATTTCCCCAGGTCGCAACGACCTGTTGTCCGTCTGACGGGCGATCCTCCGACGCATCTACCCAACAGCCTCAGGATTTACACGCCGTCCACTCTCGTTGGGTCGGTGGAATTTACGCATTCCGTTTCAGTCCGCCGTTTTCGGTCAACCGAAACACTCAGGCATTTCACGCCTTCAAACGATCACTTCGAACCGGTTCCTTCCAAGTTTCAAGAAGGCTAAGAGGTTTACCTCTGTGACAAGGTTTCATGATGATATGGAGTCGTCGTTTAAGCTAACAATCCGCTCATCAATTGCGTTGTGAGTCAGCCAGTCGCTCCTAAACAACCTAATACAGGCGATTGCAAGACAGATTGGGTTAGCAAAAAATGGATCGCACTAATCGCTGGCTGAAATTTAATAATATTGAAAGATATATTACGGAGAATATGATGAAAAAAGCTATTGCGAAAACCTGTTTATGCTTGCTAGTAGCTTTCTCTACATTTACTGTGCTTGCTAACCCTGATTTTGAAACAGGTTTGCAGTTATTGAACGAAGGAAAATATATCAAAACTTTTGGGGTAGACGCTAGAAGCAAATTTAAGGAGGCTTTCGAGAATGACCCCTCCGTTGGGGAAAAGATTGCTCAAGAATTATTAGAATATTCAAAAAAACTGGCATCTAATGATAATTATGTATCTGTTCTAAGTGAAGATGCCAATTCAGTCCTTAATGATGCTTTGTTTTTTGATCCAAACCTCAAAAATGAGGTGGTGAAATACAATCTTTCCTATCTTCAATCACTTCTTGCCGATGATGTTCATATCTTTTCCGATAATTATTGTCGGTATTTAAAAGGGTATGGGGCGACTTCCGAAGCATTTGGCGTACTCGTTCAATTTGAAGAAAAATTCAAAAATGAACGAAATAAAATCGAAGATATTTATCGTTGCTTCAGAGAAGCAAGCGCAACAGACGAAGATAGAACTTATGTCACTAACCTCGCCATCAATCAGGCCGTCTATTTATTAGAAACTAAAAGCGTAGCCGACTCTCTCGAATTTTCAAGCAAAGTATGTTCTGTTTTAAAAAGCGAAGAGTGCATCGAAAAAGCGTTAGAAACATATCGTAGAAATAATAGTGATTATGAATCTAGTGGAAACGAGCAAGCTAAGGTCGTGATGCAGGACGAGTTGAAGTATTACTTTCCTGATCATTTCACGGACGCAGACGAAAAAAGTTTCTCAGAAAGTATTGAGAAGTTAGTCACAAATTATGATTATGAATTCGTTGACCTCTATGAAAATTTTAAGCTGGTTCTATCACTACGTTATTTTGAAAATTTAGACTTTTACTTTTTGACAAAAGATCTTGATATAGATGAGAAATTTGAAGTTTTTGAAGATTTAAGGCAACCCGAAGAAACTGCCTACTTTTATTACGACACATCGAGGTTGGTTTCAGGCTCGCGGGGTATCTTGCTAACGGATGAGAATCTCTATTATGAAAATCTCGCAGGCGGAACTCACAAAGTAAGCCTCGAGGAAATCGAAACTATAACGCTTAATTACGGAAAAGGATTGTCTCTGACAGGATGGAAACTGCGCATTAACGATGACGAAGAATTGGAAGTGAGGTTGTCACGGATTAATGATGATTCCTTAATACCATTTGTTAGTGCCTTGTTGTTTTTTGTAAACCTTAATAACAATTTAAATCAGGTAAGCTTGTATATACCTGAAAAGGAGCAGGAAATACTTAAGGGTAGTATTTGGGAAAGGCATGGAGGTGTTATTGTTGGCGCTGCTGTAGTGGTCGCGGTTGTTGCGACTTATGCCGCAACTCAGGACTCTGCGACAATGCAAAGCGCAAGACAAGCGGTTGTGAGTACTCTTTCTGCTGTAGGGGCTACAACAGCAAGAGCTGCCGCCAGCATAGGAACTCAAGCGAAAAATTTAAAAAAGTCTGCAGATCTGGCAAGTAAAGGATTCGTTAAAAGTAGAAAAACTTTTACCTTCGTAGCTAAAAATGGGGCGACAATAAGTGGGAAACTGGCCGACTTTTATGACAAAAAAAATATTGTAAAAATGCCATACGTTGGGCAAAATTCTAGTGCCAAAACTACAGCGAGAGGCTTTCTAAGAGATTCTAAGAAGTTCTGGGGTATGTACAAGGCTCAAGGTGCGGAGGCTCTAGATGAGGCAAATCTTAAGGCAATCGCAGGCGGAAGGTCTCCTGTAGTGAACAAGCAATGGATTAAATTTAATCCTAGCCATAAAGATTACATGGGTGAGGTTATTGAACACCATCATCTTAACAGCGGAGGCAAGGCAGTTCCCTTGCCTATAACTCTACATCGTCTGGGTACAAACAGTGAAAAATGGCATTGATCCAAGGGTAAAGACTCTCGTGGATTTAACACATAATCAGCTTGCTTCTGTTGGATTGATGTTAAGTCCCGTTGTTCCAGCTGATATGGTTTCTGGACCGGAAGACGATGATGGTATGATCCCTTGGAAACCGATTGCCTCTAAAATAACCGGCGAACAAGTCGCCGAACTTGAGAAAGCTTTAGGTTATGCTCTTCCTGCTTTGTTTGTCGATTTAATTACCTATAAAAGTACATTAAGTCTTGAGTACGACCAGTTACGCTTTATTCCTCTTCCGTCAGATAATGGCTTTTTTAATCTAATGCAATGGATGAGAGATCAATCACTAAGTCTTGGTTTGCTCGAAAAAGGGCTGATTATCTTCGCTTTTTCAAGAGATGACGAATCATACTATTGCTTTCGTGCTAACAATCCACTGTTTAAAGATCAAGCAGGACTTGACTATCCAGTGGTTCTCTTTGATCCAACGGATGAATCTTGTAAAGATTGCGGCCAAGTTTATGATTCATTTTCAGGGCTACTGGATGCACTTGTTCGTGAAGTAGATAAAGGGGGCGTCTGAAATTGGTTTTATCGGGCAAGTCTTTAATAGGCGCCCTTTAGACCGGGACAGCGGGACGAAAGGGACGCCCACCACGCTATGAATCACATAGCGTTACAAGGGGTTATAGCATGTCTCTTGATAGGTGCTCTAACCCGCTGCCCAAGGTCAAGCTGGACCACAGCCCGATCAGACACTCTTCACCGAGGTGTACCAAGGTACTGCTTGGCTTTGGAAAGCCGCAGCCAAGTCGGACGCCCAAACGCCACTTGAGATCACGCCTCCCGACCAGCTTGTTCTGACTAAAAGGGGTCTCCATTTAGCTGACCCCGATCAATGGCAAGACATCTTTTCTCGCATCCAAGCACGCTCGTGCCGGTCTGGAACTGCATTGGAACCGCCTAGCGCTCGCAATTTTCGTTGAAGGGTCACGAATCACGCCACCGGCCTTGCTCGTAACTCCG
>JAGYOK010000072.1 GCA_018399685.1 Alphaproteobacteria bacterium
AACGGAAGTTCGGGCGATGCGGAAACTGTTTGCATAAGGCTCGCGTTACGCGGAGGCGAGTACAACCGAGGAACCGGATGCGGAAAAACTGCACGTCCGGGTCTGTGCGGGGGGTGCCGGGTAACCGGCATTCCTACCGCGGAGGGCCTAACCAGTGTTGCCACAAACCCCTTGACAAATGTAGCCATATGGATACAGTATTGCCATGATCGAAATTCGTAAGACCGACAGTTTTGCTAAATGGATCGATGGGTTACAGGACATTCGTGCGCGTGCTCGCATACTGGTCAGGATTGAAAGGCTAAAGGCTGGAAATCCAGGAGACGTTAAACCAATCGGTGAAGGAATATCGGAATTACGGATTGATTACGGCCCTGGTTATCGGGTCTATTTTAAAAGGATGGGACAAAAGGTGATCATCCTCTTAGCTGGTGGTGACAAAAAAACCCAGCCTAAGGACATCATTACCGCCATAAGCCTATCCCGTAATTTATAGGAGAGAATATCATGGCAAAGACAAAAACTTCCAAATATGATGTAGCTGAACACCTTCGCACCCCAGAGGAAATGGCGGCATACCTTGAAGCCTGCCTGGAAGAAGCAAATGGCGACGCAGCGTTTATCGCCAAGGCCCTGGGGGATATCGCTAGGGCCAAGGGTATGACTCAAGTGGCTCGTGATGCCGGCTTATCCCGCGAAAGCCTTTATAAAGCACTTTCTGGTGAACGTACTCCTGCGTTTGATACCATACTTAAGGTCGTCGGCGCACTTGGCTTAAAATTGCATGCGGAAGCTGTGCAGGTAAACACATAGATGGCCCAACATGCCACTGCTGCGGACTCGGTTCCCTCGCCGCAGAGTGGCGGCGTTAGCTCACAGTACTCAATACAGGTATAAAGGTACATGAAAATGAAAAAAGCCATTATCTATTTTTTGATCTTGCTTTTTGGTTTTTATATTTCCGTTATGAATGCTGAAGCTGGAGTCCTTGAAGAGATTATTGTGGAGGCATCCTGTGCAGGGACTTATGAGCGCATCAAACAATTGCTATCCCTTGATATAAAGATTGACTTGAATGCAAAAGATAAAAATGGTGACAACCCATTGATATGTGCTGTAACACGAAACCATAAACTTGTTGCAGAACTCCTCCTGGATTATGGCGCTAACCCTGACATTACTGATAAACAGGGTTATGCTTTACTTGGAGTTGCCATAAAACAGAATAAACCTGCTATGTCAAAAATGCTTATCGAAAAGGGCGCCGATCCAAACATGGCGGACCAATGGGGTTTAACCCCTCTTTTTTATGCGGCCTGCCTCGGAGATATCGATACCGCAGATGTTTTAATTACCTATGGCGCTGATGTGAACGCTGTTGAAAACACCATGGGAGATTCGATTTTAATCCGAACCATTTATAAATTCAAATCTACCCATCAATCGCACTTACCCCTTTCATCCGGTTTGGCAAAAATACCGATTTGTTCGCCGGAGCAGATTAAAATGGTCGGATTTCTTCTTGAAAAAGGTGCAGATGTCAATCTCAAATCACAAAATAATGGCAATACAGCGCTTCATTTGGCCGCAGCCTGCAACTATGCCCGGATTGTTTCTTTGTTAATCGATTTTCACGCCGACGTCAATGCGATTAACAATAATGGAGAAACAGCATTATTTCTTGCCGCCCAGGGTGGGATGTCGGATGCTGTTGGAGTTTTGCTTCAGCATGGCGCTGATCCAGACATACCTAACAGATCCGGCGCAACTCCTCTTTTAACAGTAATCAGAGCGTCAAGTACATCGTCTGAGTATCTGCAGGCACTTGATGAAACAGCAGAGGTTTTAATAAAGAGTAGCGCATCTATGAATTTTAGAGACAAATATAACAGAACCTACCTAATGCTATCCGCAGACAGCGGAAAAGCAAATATAGTTAAAATGCTTCTTGATCGCTCCAAAAATCATATTAACGATAAAGATGGGCAGGGTCTGACTGCTTTAATGTACGCTGCAAAAGGGAAACACTACCAGGCAGCCAAATTTCTGGTGGAATCTGGAGCCGAAGTCTATTTGAAGGACAGTATGGGGAACACCGCACTGATATATGGGGTGAATAGCAAAGAGATTACAGCATTATTGCTGGATAATGGCTCAAAAATCACAGAGACCGACAGAAGAGGTTACACCCCTTTGATGCGGGCAGTTGATTATGAAAATATAGGGGTTGTTCGAGAACTCATCAAACGAGGTGCGGAAATAAATGCGGTTGATCACAAAGAAAAGCAGTCATCTTTAATGATTTCAATTTACAAAAGAAACATCGAAATGGTTACCGAATTGCTTGACGGAGGAGCCGATGTGAATCAAAGGGATGTTTCGGGACAAAGTGCAATTTTCATGGCTGCATCCAGAGGACTAACTGAAATTATTTCGGCTTTATTAGATCATGGTTCGGTAGTTGATCCAATTAATTCCCATGGAGATACTCCGCTGATGGCAGCTTGCCAAAATGGATATCCCAAAACCGTTGAGTTTTTGCTGGAAAAAGGCGCCAATATTAATGCAGTCAACAACTCTGGCTGGTCTCCGCTTTTTTATGCTGTTTTTAACGGTCACTATGATATTTGCAAGATATTAATTGAAAAGGGCGCTCAAAAACAAAATAAGACTGATAATAATGGACGCAGCTTAATAGATTTAGCTAAAGAAAAAGGATTCGAAGAAATTCTCATTCTATTGAACTCCATCGAAAAACAGTAATTTATATGACTTTTTCTGAGACAAAGAAATAAAACACAAAAAAACTAACTGATAAATACAGCCGACGCAAAAAGCCGCGGTGTGCCACGAAGTGTAAAGTAACTGGCATCTGAAAGTGATTGCATCGAAAGTGTGGACCCAAACACATCGATTATCGAGTCTTGTGCAGTGCCTGGTAACAGCCACTGTAAAGCGTAGACAGAGAGTTTACAGGGAGAAAACCTATGTTGAAGCGATTGAGTCCCGTTAATTTTGTCATGTGAGGTGGCCGATGGCCTCGCGGCACCAGAAGGCAACATCATAATCGACGCTAAATGGGCAGGACGTTATGACACCTCCGGGATCGTAGAGCTCGGCATGTAAACAGAGTTACTTTATAAACGTGGGAGGTCCTAATGATTCTTTCAGGGAAGAAAGTACCGATCAACAAGTGTAAAAGCGAGGAAATCGAGATGATCATTAGGAAGTCAGACGGGGTACTGTCAACTTTTTTGTGTGAATTTATCATAGGCTAATTCTTTGAAGAATGGCAGGTTGTTATACACTTTTCCTATTGGGTTTGATCTCCAATGCAATTCCATTCTGAGAGAAATAAA
>JAGYOK010000073.1 GCA_018399685.1 Alphaproteobacteria bacterium
TGTTTATGTGTTTTGGAATATTTGAATGTTGAGACCCGGGTATGTCTTTATTATGTTGTTAACAACATAATAAAGATTATGTGGCGTTGCCAGTTATGTGGTCTTCCCCCGTAAACTATAAGCCATCTCGACTTAAAGCTAAAAGTGAAGGCCACATAACTAATCGGATTACAACGCTTTTAGATAGTTCATTAGGCTTGCATTAATACGCCAACGTTTTACCGAATTGGTTTTAATTTCACATAGAGCCAAAGCTTTAGCCTTCATATCAAGATCTATTTCCGCATAGATGTTGGTTGTGTCAATAGAAACATGACCAAGCCAGGCACGAATGGTGTTGATATCGACGCCCGCCCGTAATAGATGAGTGGCGGTTGTATGCCGGATAGTATGCGGGCTAACTCGCTTCTTTTTTAGGGATGGATATTTTGTTGATGCTTTTTGTGCATATCGTTTTACTAACGCATGAATTCCAAAACGTGTGATTGGTTGTCCACAACGATTAAGAAAAACGTGTTCTGTGGAAGATCTCTCTGCGATAAGAGGTGCGAGCTCGTTGACTGTTTGCAACCATAGTGGGCAACGGCGAAGTTTATTTCCTTTTCCTTTAATGATAACCAAAGAATGCTCTCGTCGTGGTGCATGAGCTAGATCGAGATTGGCAATAGTGAGTTGTGCAGCTTCATCTGCACGCGTTCCAGTATTGTAAAGAAAGAGAAGAAGTGCATGATCACGGCATTGCTGGGCCATTGGACCTTCCGAAGCCTTTAGCAAAGCATCCATTTCTATCTTTTCCAAATATGGAATTATTACGCGAGGAGCTTTTTTAATTGGGATCGCTCTGATTTGTCCATACCAATGCAGATGCTCTGGACTATAGAGTCCAATGAATTTAGCCAAAGACCAGATTGCAGCTAGTCGTTGGTTGCGGGTTACAACGCTTGAGCCGCGCTTCTGTTCAAGATCTAAAAGGAAAAGCCGTACTCGTTCAGGTGAAATATCTTCAACAGTGAGTTGATCGATCGCTTTTCGTGCGTGACGAGCTATAAATGGAAGCAATAAACGAAATGTATCGCGATAACTGTGCTGTGTGTTTAATGCTAAATTTTTAACACTAATCAAATATTCAATAAAAAAACGTTTTAGCCAAAAACCCAACAATGTATGGTTATTCATGAGAAGTCTCCTTGTAAGCATATTGTTCAAAACGACGTCCTGCTTCTTGCAGTAACGCGGGTGTCATCGTCAAATAAGTTGAAGTTGCTGAAAGATAAGCATGCCCTAGATAGACAGAAAGCACTGGCAGTAGCCTTTGCACATCGGCCCCTGCCTTGTACCATGCCGTAATGCGGTGAACGGCAAAAGTATGACGTAGATCATGAAGGCGAGGTTGATAGTTAGCTCCATCTGTGCGATGAATGCCTGCCTTGTTACAAATACGCCGAAAAGCAGCTTCAAAACTCTTTCGTCTAATAGCTTTTCCATTACGACCAGTAAAAAATAATGATTCTGGGCTTGAAGGATATTTATTCTGCTGACGATGAATTACATATTTTAGAAGAATTTGCATAAGTTGTTCACCAAGAGGAACAAGACGGGTTTTACGAAATTTTGTTTCACGAATTATGATGCAAGCTTGATTTAAGTCAACGTCAGCCAGAGTTAAAGAGATCGCTTCTTGAATCCGCAAGCCCGCTCCATAGAGAAGGATCAAAAGGGTTCGAGCCATGAAGGGATCAAGATTACTCTTGTTCTTTTGATAAATGAAAAATGCATTAAATAAAACACGGAGTTCCTTTATTTTGTAAACGTAAGGAATTAATGCTTGTGGTCGTTTCGGAACAACGACGGGTAAAGGTGATATTTCTGTGTAACCCCGACTGATCACATATCTGTAAAATCCACGTAGTGCATAATATTTTTCATGCCAAGTGGTTGTAACTGTTGATGCCTTACCTATGAGATACTTACTGACAGATTCAGGTTTAACATCAGGAAGGTTAACACTTGGCCCAACGGCACGGACAAAGGCATTGAGCCGTTCACTGTTAGTCCTAAAACATGTGCCCAAGGATTGTCGGAAAGAGATATATTGATTAATTGCGGTGCGAAGCCTCATAATACACCTCTCAAGTTGAAGTTGGCGACCTCTCGAAGTCTTGGAAGGTCAACCTTGGCGTAAATTTTGGTTGTATCTAAACTGCGATGTCCCAATTGATCTGCAATCGTTTTAAACGGCACTCCTCGATTTATCAGTCGAGTAGCGCAAGCGTGTCTCAAGGTGTGTGGGCCGTGATGTTTGATACTGATGTTAAGTTTTCTCCATCGAGAGGAAACAAGCTCCCAAATGTCACCTAAGGGCCGATAAGGTGCGTGAAGAGTCAGAAATAATTCGCGCTTGGCTGACCGTTTTGGTCGAACATTTTTGATATATCGAATTAATGCTTGACCAACAGTCGGAAGCAGCGGCATTTGTTGTGTGGGTCCGCGCTTTGAATGTTTAAGACGAAATGTCTTTTGTTCCCAATCAAAGTCTTCAAGACGTAATTGCCTGACTTCACTGTTTCGTAAACCATAAATTGCCAAAAGCAATATAATGGCCCTGGCACGAATGTCCGAGGGGCGATTACCTTCCGTGGTCTTAATAAGACGTTGAACTTCTTCCCAAGTTGGAGCTACAGGAAGAGTTGCATATTTGTAGATGCGTGGCGTTTGGATGGAATCTGCTATTCCAGAACGGCACCAGCCTTGATGTTCTGCATAACGAAAAAATACACGTAGAGTGTGTCCAAAGTTTTTTATCGTAGCTGGCGCGTAAATTCTTTGATTGAATTTATGAATAAGAATGGCGTCCAGATGTGCAGGTGTAAGATGGGCAAGGAATTGCCCGGATTCTTGCTTGATTTGACTGAAGAACCTTCGCAATTCAGTTTGTCGAAAATAAATCGTTGTCTCAGATAAATCTCGCTCTATTCGCATATAGTAAACAAATTTTTTAACCTGCGGTGGGATAAAAGATTTTTGAAAGGATTTTTCAATCATAGTAGAACCTCCTTGGTTTATGGTTGGCTTGGTTCTACTATACTAAAAAATGGAAATGATTTAGATAAAATTATGTGGTGTAGAAACAGAAATATTTCATATGAGCAACAGCTTATAGCAAAGAACACCACATAACTAGCAACGCCACATAATCGTTAAACTGCCTGTTTTTTTGTGAATCAGAGATAATGCCTC
>JAGYOK010000074.1 GCA_018399685.1 Alphaproteobacteria bacterium
AGAACCATAAGAAGATATAAGGATTGTATAAGGAAGATCTTTTCACTCCCCTTTTTTAAAAAAGAGATCTTCTTGGACTCATACTACCAGATAAACAAGAAACTGTCAGATCAGGTTTAAACCACTTCAGATAATTACTCTGTCCGCATTACGATTTTTGCCAAAGATTTAATGATTGTATTTGTTGTCTTCGTCAATAATTTTGGCGGCAGTATACCATAGCAATATGCCGTTTCCTTACCTCCGGTAATTCTACTTAAATTAATCCCCGGCCAGACAAAACGATTAACCTTCGAGCATATAATCCAGGCGCTACAGCCTTTAATCAACCAAGCAAACCACAAGGCCAAGAATGAGCGATACTTTCAACATGAAATCCGGCGCTCATGACAGTGATAAAGATCAACCGCAGCGCACACCAAGCGATGCGCAAGAAGCTGAGATCTAAAACGGCATCAAAAAACCGCTTTTTAAATTGGGTGTAATTAGGTGTATTATTGGTTGTCATGATTAAAACAAGCAATTTAAACATCACAATCAACATCCTTTCTTTGATTTCAGCGATAGATGAATTCAAAGGCGCATGGCGTGCTTTAGGCACTTTAGCGCCAGAGAGGCTCTCTGCGCTAAGGCGCGTGGCAACCATTGAAAGCATTGGATCATCAACACGTATTGAAGGAAGTAAACTTTCCGATCGTGATGTTGAAAAGCTTCTCGTCAATAAAGAGATGAAATCATTTGAAACAAGAGACGAGCAAGAAATTGCTGGTTATGCCGATGTCATGGAAACGGTTTTTCAGTCTTGGGCAGAGATACTCATTACTGAAAACCATATAAAACAGCTTCATCATGATTTACTAGCTCATAGCCAAAAAGATGAACGGCATCGGGGGAATTATAAAACAAATTCAAATTCTGTTGCTGCTTTCGAAGAAACAGGAAAGCAGGTCGGAATTATTTTTGAAACAGCCACGCCCTTTGATACACAAAGCAAAAAACCCTCATTCATAAGAACAAGGGTTTTTCATCTAGGAAATTACTGTGAACTATATTCGCTTAATATGCTCTCTAATCCAAGACGCAAAAGCCTCCTCCTGAATCTCCCCGCTTGCAACATCAAGCATGGCTAAAACGCATCCACTATCATCCGCTATTAGTTCATATCCATTTAGCATTAAAAATAATTCAACAACCACAAAAGCTGTGCGTTTATTGCCGTCATTAAACGGATGATTACGAGATACCCCATAACCATAGCTAGCCGCAAGCTCAGCGATATCGGGAGAGCCATAAGCTACAAGATTCTGAGGACGACTTAATGCCGATTGCAACAAAGATAAATCACGCGTTCCTTGCAATCCACCATGCTCTGCCAACTGTTCGTCATGAATAGCATGCACAGCACTTTCCAATATCCATTTATAATCTTGAGTCATTTGGAAAGCTCACGTAAAACATTACGGCGTTTCTTCATAATCGCTCGGGCAGCTTCCATTTGCTCACCAAATTCAGGGTCATAAGGTGAAATACGATACCCTGCAGGAGACTCACTCACCCAAAGAGCATCACCCTTATCCAGATTCAGATTCGCCAATAGCTCTTTAGGTAAAATAACACCTAAAGAATTGCCTATTTTAGTTACTTTTAATTCCATCTCTTCGACTCCATTATGTTAGTACATATGTTATAACAAAAAAGCGTTTTTGTCAATATTCCTTCAAAACAAACACAGTTGATTTTTGCTTTCCTGCTTAAATTTCCATGCCTCACTTTTCGCTGCATGGCGCAGCTCTTCAATAATGTACTTTTCGACACCACCCCACCGCATAAGATTGCTGTGATGGATAAATATCGACTTATAGCCTGTTTCCGTTATCGGCAATTCTTCATCTGCCATGATCTCGATATGTGATAATTTTTCGTTATGCGTTTTCTCAAAAGCCCGCGAATAATTTTCTACTTCTCAAACCCTCTAAATATGGGGGTATTACCCTCCCAGATTATTTGCATTTTTTTGCCCTCCTTCGTTCAAGAAATTTGTGAAGCTCCACGGGTCAAGACCCGTGGAGCTTCACTATGTTTCGCTACTTATCTGCATCAAAACATCATTCCAATTGCGAAGGAAAATCCATATTACCGTGCAATATTGCAACCAAATACACGGTTTGCTCTTCAATACGATAGATCAGACTATGACCACCTATTTTATAAGCGCGATAGATTTGAGGGATATCGGGTCTTGTATGACCGTAAAGTTTCGGATTTTCTTCCAATTTATAGAGCCCCTCTTTAAGCATACCTGTATATACCCAAACCTGCTTTTCTCCGTAAGTTTTAAGCGTATAACGTTGAATGGATTTAAAATCTTTCTGGGCACGCTTAGATAGCTGGATCGTATATTTTTTAGTCATGTTCACTCAAAATATCTTGCGTTAGTTTATCCAGAACTTTAGGAGAATAAGTCGTAACACGACCCGCCTGAATATCAGCTTCTCCTTCCATAATAGCACTATGAATGACTGCCATTTGTTTTGAGGGAGTTTCGCTATTCATATGCATACGCAAAGCATCTTTTACCACTTCCGCATAAGTACTATAAAGCCCTGTACCGATAAGCCCTTTTACGTAGGATTCATAAGGGTCACCAAGATCAATATTTGGCATTGTAGCCTCCATAATCATAAAACAAACAAAATTAATACAATTATTGTAGCATATTTATACAAAATTTCTAGCTATTTGCAAAACATCATTCCAGTCTTGTCCTCTTTCGCTTGGGCTGTGGCGCGACACATCTCCGGTAAATCCGCTTTTCTCTACAGCACTTTGAATTTTGTCTGTCAAACGATCGCCGCCTTCATCATTGTCGGTAATGATAAGAACGCGCTTAATTTGTGGGGTTTGATCCAAAAATTTGCCAATCAGTATCATTTGCTCCGAGGACATACCGCCACCCGTTGCAGCGTAAATGCTTTGC
>JAGYOK010000075.1 GCA_018399685.1 Alphaproteobacteria bacterium
TATTGGTGGCGTGAATCACAGATGTCAAATGATTCCATGGCAACGATGAGGCTGCTGGGCTAATCTGTTGTTATATAAACTTTTTGAGAGAGCGCACACGCTAAGGCGAGCCGTAATCATGCAGCGGTCAAACTTTCGCAATCGCAGAGCGCTCTACCTAATTGCTGTTAGGCAAATAAGCTGCCCTAGAATAGGAGCATTCATTGAGCATTTTATTTTACCATTTTGGGCTGGCGATTATTTTATTCTTCCTGCTGAACTGGATTGGGAGCCATTCCATTCATGCGGGATATATCAGGATGTCAATCCTGGTAAAAGCTGATGAAGCACCTGCCTTCAACTTTCTATACAGAGCTTTTTCACCTGTTGCCTTTATAACAGTTGCATCTGCTATTTTTTACAAAACCGACCAAGAATGGTTGGTACATAATATTTATTTAGTGGTAGTTTATTATTTTTTGTTTAGGATTTTATTTAATCTAATAACTGGAAGAGGCCTGTTATTAAACTGGATGACTCAAGCTGCATACGTATTGGTTTCAGTTCCAGCTTCCTATTATGTCTATGATAAGCTAATAATCCATAAAGAATTTCTTTTTCCAACAGCAAAAGAGCTTGGTAGCGCTGTTTGGCTAGCTATTGTGGCATACGCTTATTATACATTTAATAATGTGAAGCTTTCTGATGAACGGACCAAGGCGCGCAAAGCAAATTACTTAGAAAATAGGTATTTAAAGTATAAATCGATCTATGGTTCAATAATAGAAGGAACAGCCGAAACTAAACGACAGGAAGCCTTAATATATGCGGTTCTAATTTATGAAGCCTTCAATCGACCTAAGGCATACCGGATTATTGAAAATGTTCTTTTCCGGATAGGGTTGGCGAAGACATTGGGAATTATGCAGGTCACCACGTCAAGTTTCATTGATGACGAGGGAAGTGTTCGTCTGGGAGCTAAAAAGATCGTCTCTGATCACCTTAAAGCAAAACTAAAAGTCGAGGCTAGACCGTATGGCGGAGGTTCGTGGTCAATAAGACGAGAAGTGTTGGAGCTATATAATCCTGATAGAGAATATATATCTGAGGTTGATCGAATCTATGATGAAATCATGACTAGATACTACCCTGAAGATAAGGAAGATCCTCACGTTGAGATGATTGAAATGCATAAAAAAATGCAAAACGAACCTAACAAATTAAGTCAGCAGGACGCCAGCGATGCTGACGCCTCTGCTTGAGGCATTATAAGGTAGAGCAATGAAACCGAAACAAGGGCGACAATATTGGAAGATTGTAGGCCGTGATGGGTTAGAAACGCTCTTTGAACACAAGATTTACGTCGGGCAAATCACTGAGAATCAGCTACGAAATTTACTGCAAATGCTGTTCGCTAAATTGGCATTGACCGAAGAAGAAATCATAAAGAGTTATGCTAAAAAGGGCACCAAAGCCCACTCGAGCCACATCGAGGAAGTGCAGAAACTGGACGGGAAGAAGTTCATGTATTCATGCGGTACCAACCCATACGTTACGGCGACCGCAGAGTATGAAACCACCTTATAACAAGGCCATTAAGGTTGTTCCGGGCCGATGGCCCTCCACCGGACGCCCTTGTCAGGGCGCTGATCTTGCACCGCTTTAGTGGACGGTCATTTACCGGACACTAAAGCGGTGCAAGATCACCGCCGCTAAACCAAGGCGTTAGGCATAAGAAATCAGGGAATAACTTATGATAAGGAAAGCAGTATTTTTCATTATGCTCGTTTCGGTAATACATCCAATCAGCGCTGCAGCGGTGGGCCCGGAACAATTTGCCATCGAATTCATGCAAAGGTATTACGAGACCAAAAGCATTCATCGCGTAAAAAGCCACCTTCATCCCACGTTATTGGTCACGCTCAATTCAGAGCAGAAATTCCACAAAGAAATGTGGGCATCTTCAGAAGAGCTGGTAGGCAGGTGGGAAAATGTAAAAATCATACACCTCACTACCATTGAGCGCGGCGAAGAGACGATAGTCAAATTCAAGGTCGAAGGCTTTCGTTTCAATAAACGAGACGCTATGAATCAAAGCGTACACCTTCGTTTACATGAGGGTTCATGGAAAATATGGGCGCTAGCATAGTGCCTAAACAAATGTTAGGTCATCGTATGAAGAAGCTGTTTTTTTGGTCGTTCATTCTGCTCTTTGTGTTTGCGCAGTCCTACTTTATCTATGCTCTACATCAACCAGAGGCCGCCAAGTCATTTACGCAACTCTGGTATAGCTTTGGTGTAGAGCAGACTGCGTACTCGAAGTTCGTTTTCCGGACGATTCAATGGTGGGTGGCATTGCCTATTTTGTGTCTCGGCTTGGCCTTTTCAGCACTGTTCCGCGCATCCAAATGGTTGCCACTCGCCGCAATTTCCGTGAGCTTTGCGGGTACAGTTGCTCTGTACTGGTCTGCGTATGCACCAGCACTGCTCGTGCATGCTTAAGACCTAACGAGGGCAGGCACGGCGACGCCCATTACATTGCGCCTTCGGCTCCATTACGTAGGCGCGCATGCTGCAAGCGTTATGTTTCTTTCAGAGCAGGCTCGAGCCCAAGGTGATCAACAAAAGGAATAAAGTCGCGATCCAAAAACAGAAGAGGTAGCTCCTTCTCTATGCAGAACGTCGCGATAATCACGTCGGCAGTTTTTCTGATCGTGATGCCCCTTTTACGAAGCGCTCGATAATTGTCGGCGCACTTGGCTGCCATAGCTTTGCCAAACATTTCATGTTGATCCAGCGCTTGCAGGCTTTGTTTCGTCTGACGGTATTGTTTGTCGTTGCGGATGCCTTGCAGGATTTCCAGAAATATGAGGTCGCCGATAGCGACTGATCCTTGAATTATCGAGGTGTCCAGCAGGTCAGTTTGCGGGTTTTCGAC
>JAGYOK010000076.1 GCA_018399685.1 Alphaproteobacteria bacterium
GGTCATAACGCATTATAGCACGTCCTAAAATAAAGTGTAAATACTATGAAGCTCCACGGGTCAAGACCCGTGGTATCACGTCGTTGTCAAGCTACGCTTGTCCGGCTCGATGGCCGGACGCACTTCATCCACGGGGCAAGCCCCTTGGTTTTTCTGTGCCTATAAAACAAACTAGACAAAACAGGGAAAAACGGGAGAAAACCCCAAGGTCAGGCCCTAATACTAAAAACATCCCTACTCAAGGGACTGTTTCTTTTTTGGTACCGATCTTCTTTCTGATACCTTAAATAGCTATAAAATAAATCATTTCTTCACTATTTTTTGAGCAGCTTTCCGAAAATTTGTCGCCATCTTTTCTTTCAATTTCATAAACTGCCCCGAACGGGAATAGCGTTGACCTTCCTCATCTATCCTCTCCAGATCTCTTTCAAATTCATCTTGGCCATACTCAATAATATGCGGATGTTTGTAACGCACATTATGTGTGGCTTTTACCAAAGAATAGGGATTAGCAATAGCCGGTAAACGCACATCCTTTATAAAACGACAATCAAAGCGGATACTGGCATAGCCAAGCAGCCACCCCAAATAACCATGATCGACGTACTCCGCCCGGATATCCTCCAGATCAATTTGGTCAATAATGACAAAAATCAACCCCTTTTTATAAATGAAGCGTTTATCTGTCAGGGCAATTACGGTGGCTATATAAGTCAGCAGATGTGGCAACATCACCACAGTACCGGTTATAATGCCGAACAGTGAAATAGGCGTTTGATACTGGTTAACCTTGAAAATTCCCCAATCGAAATAAAACCAGGATGTTCCGGGGGGAATGATCGACCCGGCATATCTGTATAAAAGCGCATCAGCCATAATGCCTATGCCTGCTATAAGGACAAACCAGACCACGCCCTGAACCAGATAAATCCAGTGAGGATGACGAACAGCGATAAGTTTTTCATTCTTGCTTATAATGTTTGTTATTTTATACATAATAAGACCTCTACCTTATTCAAAGCCGCCGGGGGAAAGCGCCCCCTTTCGCCGGTCACTTGCTGGTCCAATTATCAGCCAACAACACTACCCATCATTTTCAGCAGATGCCCCTGCAACCAGAATATCGCACGGAGGATCAGCCATAAGACTATTTGTCACAGGCCCGATCTTGACCGTTTCATGCCCATGCGTTCCAACGCAAATAAGATCAATTTTTTCCTCTTTCACCTTCTCTATCAATGCATAATAAGGGTCTGATTCAACGAGGGAATAGCTCACATTAATGCTGTTTCCCGGATACATCTCGCTATAACGCTTTTTCTGTTCATCAATAAATTCAAGCACCCCGGCCTCACACTCTTCTTTATTTTTAGGGTGCTTACTATCATCATCGGCATATTGCGCATTTGGATTAAGTAACAATTTTTCATGAGCATGTAATATCTGGAACTGCGCAACGGGAGCCAAATCAACCGCCGTTTCAAAAGCTCTGTTTGAACCGGAAGCAAAATCAGTGCCGCATAAAACTTTTTCATATAAAGATACCGGCTTTTCTTTAACCATCAACACAGGAAGAGAACACCCCTGCAACACGCGAGAAAATGTCGTCGCCATAAACATGTCCATAAATCTGACTTTACGGTGCATCCCCATAACAATAAGCTCCGCCTTAACTTTAGCAGCATACTCACATATTATCTCGTGCGGCTTGACGCTTCTGATAATATCAATGGCAACATCAAGACTTTTGTCTTTCCCATAATCACCTACATAGCTTTTAATAAGCCCTTCTATCTCTATTGCGCATTCTTGCAAGTCGTCAGGTTCTTTGTTTTTTCTTGAAATTACATGCAAAACGCAAAGCTTCGCGCCCTGCTCTTTAGCTATCTTGATAGCTCGTTCCATCGCTCGATCCGAGTTTGCACAAAGATCCGTAGCCAATAAAAGACATTTCATGTCTCATCCTCCCGTGCAATAGACAAAGCTATAACACTTTCTTTTCGCATTTATTTATCTATTGAGGATACCTGCAAACCCATAAAAATCAAGCAGCAAATCAAATAGCTCTGCACAATCCGGTCATGCTCTTCATGCGCGCGACATATATCAATGGCTGTATTGTGTCTTACAGACACTTCCCCTAATTATTTTATACTATGGATAGCCTTGTTGGCTGTATTATGATAAGAATAAAGACATGATAAAATAGTAAAAAATTTAAAGCTTCACTTGTGCCATAAGCTACAAAATGCCGCCAAGGGTTGCTTTTTATAAATAAAAACAGCATATGAGGAAAAAAACATGAGCAAAAACAACCTTACAAAAGCACTTAATATTGTTCTGGCAGACAGCTACGCGCTTTACCTTAAAACGCACAACTTCCACTGGAACGTAGAAGGCCCGCGCTTTCGGGAATTGCACTTGTTCTTTGAAGAGCAATATACAGAACTGGCCATCGCTGTTGACGATATTGCCGAGACAATCCGACAGCTTGGTGAAAAAGCACCTGGATCATTTAAAAAGTTTACAGAACTTACCAATATTAAGGATGGCAACGAAGATACGAGCGCCGGAGAAATGGTAAAAGAACTTGCAAAAGATCAGGCTGTTGTCATGAAAAGCGTCACAGAAGCTCTTGAGTTTGCAAAAGAGCTTGATGATGAAGCGACAATCGGCCTACTGGTTGACCGCCTTACTATACACAGAAAAACACAGTGGATGCTTGAGTCTCTGGCTCAATAGCCAAAACCATTATCTAACAACGCAAAACGGGCTACATCACATAGCCCGTTTTCTTATATCCAATATCTGAAGCGAACAGCGTTTTTGTTCGGTTAGAAGCGAGGGTTTGGCCTCCATTTATAGTAGTTTCGATTAGAAATAA
>JAGYOK010000077.1 GCA_018399685.1 Alphaproteobacteria bacterium
ATCACTTCCGGTTGGAACGGGTTGAAGCAGTTCAAACCCGCGACGATTAGCTCATCAAACAATTCGTCCACATCACCGCAAGAATGAATAAATACATACTTGCCGGCATCCCTAACCTTACCATACATACGCACCAAATGAGGATAAATAAATCTTTTCCAGATAGGATAACCCATTATCAACCCCGATTGCTGACCCCAATCATCACCAAAATAAACTGCATCAATATCATATTTTAGTGCCTGCTCAATTAGGGATATATTGAAATCTGCAATTAATGTAAGAAGATCATCTGCAAAATCAGGATTTAGCACAAAATCCATGAGCAAGTTTTCCATACCTCGCAAAGACCAAGCTCTCTCAAACAATGAAAATCCCAACGGATAAACTCTGAACATATCCTGATGAGCTTCAATTTTTTGCTGCAAGTCATTAAAGAAAATAGGATTTTGAGCATCGGGCAATACTAACCCATCAATAGTAGCGGCAGGTAATATACAATTACTAACAACACCAATATCTTTATCTTTAGTCCGATCCCAAATAACTCCAAAAACATCTTTGTAATGTTCATCGCCTAAGTCTTTAAAATATCCGCAAGGGCTTCCTAAGAACAGCAGGTGGTTATCTACCGCTTGATCAATATCGTCGGTAGAATAATACTCTTTTAGTTGTGCAAGCGGCTCTTGTGTAAAAGAAAAAGACCAAGGTGTATAAGGCACTTGCTTGCCTTCTAATGCTAATCTAACAACTTCTCTTTTTTTCATGGTTTATTCCTATATATCAAGATGTAAAAATTCTTACGACAAGCATCTCTTGTCATCATAGTGTTATATACCTGTAAATCATAGATGTATTGATCCAGTGTAAATTTATGTATAAAGTTAATCGAGAAGGGCTTTCTTTCTTTTGTATGTGTATATTACCAAGAGGGTAATGCCTACCGATTGGACACAAAGTGCCACAGCGAGGATACTCAATCTGTCTATAAGGCTATTGGGAAACAGCATGAAAAACCAAATCATCGAACCAAGAAAAGTTGCCAATATGCCCATCACTTTCAGTATATTGCTGTCATCATAAGTTCCCACCTCGGCTTTAATATTAACGGGTGTCTTAATTTTCTTAAACAGTGTATTGATCGCATCTCTCGAACTTTTTGAAGACTTATTCCAGAATAATGCCGACAGACCAAGACAAATAACGCCCACGACGCTGTTGAAGATAGTAATTCTATATGAAGGCACATCTACAACAAAGCCGTAGATAGAAGGCAAGATTGTTACAGAAACACACAGCCATCCCGACCACCAAGGTGTTCGGCGGACAAAAAAGCCGAAAAATAACGGCAGGTACATTGGTATCCCTAAAACTCCGCTAACCTTAAAGGTAAGCTCAAATACTCCTTGCGCACCTACTCTTTGAGAAAAATATATAGCTGCTGCAATAATCAAACCGCCGAAAATAAACGTGATAAGTCTACTGAGAAACAGCAAAGTCTTGGGGTCTTCGGAAGGTTTTTTACCGATTACCCTCATAAATGCCGGATAGGCATTGAGCATAAACATAGCGGAATTGGCATTCAGTCCCGTATCAAGCGAACTCATCTGCGCTGAAAACATAGCGACGGTCATTAGCGGCAAAAAACCAAAAGGCAACAATTTATCGCTCATAAAGGCGTAGGCAATATCTTGGGGATTTGGAGCATCAAGAGCCATTATCTCTGCATCGTAGAGAATCCTGCCAACCATTGACGGAATGAAATAAATCATAGCGGCAACAGAAGAAACTATTAAACAAAATAATGCTGCTTTTTTTGCCTCTGCGCCATCTTTACAAGCAAAAAAACGATGCCCGCCGCTCATGCCGAGAACGGCATAAAACTGCATAATCGTTACGCTTATAAGCCATTGCCAGCCGTAAAGACCGTCTTCTCTGGTATTGTCTATGAGTGCAAAGTCTTTGGAAAGCTCCTCGCTTGAACGAATTGCATCAAAAAAACCGTCTAACCAGCCGACCTGATGCAATGCCAAAACAGCCAATAAAATTATCATAGGAAGCAATACAAGGCTTTGCAGAAAATCGCCTGCTAATACCGCCCAGTTGCCGCCGGTGAGAGTATAAAACAACACAATTCCGCCCAGACCAAGTATGATCCCCAAAACGGGAAAGTTAAAAGCCGTATGAGCAAACAATGAAAGTTGAAAAAGCCCCAAGCCCGACCATAACACGAGCATTATCATACTGTAATAGGCGAAAAACTGCTGAAATGAAGCTCCGAACCTCTCTCTAACAATTTCGGCAAAAGATGTTACGCGAGCTTGCCTATACCAAGCGGCTACGCCAAGAGCGAGGATTATATAGCAGATGGAATTAACCATATATATCGCCAAAATGCTAAGCCCCGACTTGTATGCAACGCCTGAATTAGCTACAAATGTCTGTGTGCTTATGCCGCTCATAAACAAGCTCATCCCCACCATCCAC
>JAGYOK010000078.1 GCA_018399685.1 Alphaproteobacteria bacterium
CGCCCAAAATCCATAATGCGAGGCTGGCAGAAAGGAGCTCGCAATTCTACGGCATGAGCCATACTCAAATGATCTCCACGCCGGAGAATATAGTACGGAAATCTCTTTTGTTGATCAAAAGACTGCATGATAGTTAACCGTTCCGCGCCCGGCTGTGTTTCTTTTAGAAGCCCTGCATACACGTCAACAAGCGCTGCTTTATTGCGGAGTAATTCTTTGTAATCAGAGCAAAGCACAGCCTTGCGCATCTTCTTGCCAAAGGGGCTGAGCTTATACAAAAAGTCATCAACCCAGTCGTTACCCTCATCTAGGGCGTGCTTGTAATATTGATAACCTCCGTAAAATTCGTCAGAGCCTTCCCCGGTGATGGCAACTTTAAATCCGTCATTGTGAATGGCCTCGAATAAGCAATAAGTGCTTAAGGTATGAGGCGCCCAGTTCGGTTGTCCGATGTGACGAACCATCTTCTGGATATTCTCAGGGAAGTCGTCGGGATCAAGCTCAACATCATGATGTATAATGCCGCACTTTTTAGCCGTATCTTGCGCATAACCTCGTTCATCAAACGGCCAATCGCCTTTATAGCAAAGATGATAAGAATGAAGTCTCTCTCTTTGCTGAGCCGCCAAAGCCGCGACCAAAGAAGAGTCTACCCCGCCGCTAATAATGAGGCATGCTGGCACTTCTGCATCTAATTGCAGATCTACTTCTTTACTCAAAAGACGGCGTAATTGAAGTCCAGCCTTTTTTAAATCACTATCTGGTGCTTCTGCTTTTGCTGCATAAGAATATGTCGTGACACTTGGCTCTTCGCCTAATTTATAACGTAGCGTGCGGGCTGGCCCCAGCTCTTGAATATTTTCAAAGACAGTTCCCTCACCACAAATAGCGCGCAGCGAGAAATAGTCGTAGACAGCCTCCGGTTTGATTGAAAGAGGAGCCTGCGTCAACAATGCCAAACCCTGTGTTTCCGAAGCAAAACTAAGCACTTTGTCTTTATCATCCCAATGATAATAGACAGATTTCATGCCTGAAGGATCAGAAAATAAATGAAGCGTTGGTACGTTACGTTCATCTATAATCGCAATCGCAAACATGCCTTCCAGATATTTGACAAAAGCAGAACCATATAACAAGAAAAGAGGCGCAATGACATTGCCGTCACACTCATCGGAAAAAGAAAAGCCTTTTGCGCGCAGGTCTTCTCTAAGAGCGCGGTGGTTATAAATTTCTCCATTGAGCGCTACGCACAGTCTTTCATGGTTTATAAAAGGTTGATGTCCGCCTTCGATCCCTTGTATTGCCAAACGATCGGTTCCCATAGACCAAAATTTACGAGCCATATAATTTTGCCGATCAGGTCCGCCATGCTTCATTGAAAGCGCCACCTGCTCTAATAGTTTCTCTTCAATATTTGAACGGCCTAATTGACCAAAAATACGGCACATATTTTTATCCTCCCTCTTCCGGGATTGGAGCTTCCTCAGCTGCGTTCCATGCAATATTAAAGCTCTGGCGATAAGCTTCGGTCATAGGTCCTGATTGAAGGACTACAACATATGGAGAGTTCGGATTTACAAATGAGCATAACGCCAGACAATCTCCAAAGGCATAAAAGCCTGTGGGTGATGGTTGCTGGTCTGGAAGATATTTGAACTGGATATATCCACGCGTCTTCCAACTGCTTTTAGTTGTCAGTATTCTGAAAGAAACTTTTCCGCTTCCAACCAGCCCTCTCATGCGCTCACGGTGTAATTCCGGGTTTTGCCTATGCTGCGCGAGTATTGGCTCGTCATAAATACTAAGGCAAACTTCACCACCATATTTCTTTAAATGAAGATATAGGAAATCGTGAAAGTCTTCGAAACGATCAGGGCCCTCATAAATTTCTACGTCCTGAGACTTGCGGCAAACACCGTCATTTGCTAGAAACTCGACTCCCATGTCTTCAAGATGTTTGGCAACCTTGTTAATAGTACTTTGCTTTGTGTTATATGCATCACCATCACGAAGCATATTAGAAAGCGTCGTTGGTGATATATCAGCTTTCTCACTGAGTTCCGCTTGCGAAAGACGTAATAAAGCCATCGCGGCAGAAATTTGATATTTAGATACGTTCATCGTTATATTTCCTTTTCCCACACAATGTATATATCCAACAGTTTTCTGTTAGTCAATACCAATATTATGTATAAAAGAACATAATTTTTACATAACTGTCATTAAATTACAGAAAACTGTATTAAATTAACAAATTTTCTTGACACACACGCTATCGTTGGGTTATTTATTACCATAATACAAATATTAAAAGAGTGTTTTTAACTGTGTGAAAAACATTTTCGTGTGTAACTGAGTAAGAAAGTAAAAGTGGGGAAGTAATCATGACAGACAAGACCAATGAAATGGCCACCCTTACGGGTTGGCTAGAGGAAAACTGCGGCGAAATTCAGGCACAGTATATAATTGACC
>JAGYOK010000079.1 GCA_018399685.1 Alphaproteobacteria bacterium
AAAAATGGATTAAGAACGTCCAATCCACGCTTTGCGGGACTAGCAAAACTAGCACGTTCAACGTCCAATGATGAATAAACACCCCTCCCACCTCGCATCCGCCTTCGCAGTGCCTGACTACGGCGCGACAAGTGCGAGGTGACCTCCCCTTAGCAAGGGGAGGAGCTTTGGCGGACAAAGGCTGATTGGAAGACACCACACCTGTAGCGGCGGGCGTTGACCGACGAACAAAAAATTTCCAGCGACCGTGTCAGCTGCCGGCAAGGTAACGCACGCTTCCAGATACACCATTACACTGCGTTTCATTGCTGTCGTATACTCCAGCCTCACTCCCGATGGTCGTGGTTCAACAGTAGCGAAGCGACCATCTCACATTAAACAGTAAACCCTACTTATTGGCTAAATAACCTGTTGTTTGTGACGAAAAATCATAAAAACAACATGTTGTTTTGGTGTTTTTTTCTTAAAACAACACGTTGTTCTTGACAGAAGTTGTCTGATATGCGATATTTGTTCAAATAATAGAACTGGAAAGGAAATATTATGAAACGATTTGTATCTAAATTTTTGGATGACTGGCTTGTCGCACTTAAACGAAAACCGTTGATATTGCGAGGGGCAAGACAGGTAGGCAAGACATGGTTAGTTCGTGATTTGGCTAAACGACACTCGTTAGAGCTTATCGAACTTAATCTAGAGCGTTTTCCTGAATATGCTGAACATTTTCGCAAAAATGATCCTTGCCGGGCTATTTCTGATCTCGAAGCCGATCTTGGTGTAACAATTGATCCTAAAAAAACATTACTTTTTCTAGATGAGATTCAGGCCACACCACAATTGCTGGCATTCTTGCGGTGGTTTTACGAGGAAATGCCAGAACTCCCGGTTATTACTGCCGGTTCTCTTCTGGAGTTCACACTACGAGACCATAATTTCTGCATGCCGGTTGGACGAACATCTTATTGCCATGTTGAACCAATATCATTCTATGAATTTCTAGAAAATTCAGGAAATGGCAAACTGAGATTGGCTCTCGAATATGCTGCAGAATCTGGCGAACTAAATTTAAGGCTTCATAATAAAACCCTTGCTTTATTTAGCGAATACTGCTTAATTGGTGGATTGCCAGAAGTATTGGAAGAGTATATATTAAGTAATGACATAGCTGCATGCCTACAACATCAACGAAATCTAATAGCAGCATATCGTGATGATTTCAATAAATACAGAGGAAATATATCAGCAGACCTCTTGCGTCGGGCAATGGATTCTGTTCCGCGTCAGCTAGGTGGTAGGTTCATGTATAGCCGTGTTGAAACAGATATAAAGCATGAAAATATTAAAGCGGCGACAACATTACTGGAACTAGCTCGAGTTTGCCATAGTATTGAACATACAGCCTCCAATGGTTTGCCGTTGGGAGCAGAAACTAGTCAGCAATTATTCAAACTAATCTCTGTAGATATCGGTTTAGTTTCTGCCCAGCTAGGGCTATCTGTGCTCACTCTATCAGATCTGCCAAAGGTTATATGGACCAATAAAGGGGGACTTGCCGAACAGTTTGTCGGCCAACATCTTCGATGTATACCACCACCATTTGAAGAACCCCGATTGTTTTACTGGCAACGAACAAATGGACGTCAGGGAGAAATAGATTACATTATTCAGCATGGAAGGCATATTATTCCTATTGAAGTAAAAGCTGGAACTGCCGGCTCAATGAAATCATTACATGCTTTTATGCAGAGTAAAAATCTAGAGCTAGCTGTTCGCTTTGATACAAACCCTCCTTCTACACAAAATATGAAGGTCAAAACAACCACTGGTGAAGCTGTTGAGTATCAGCTAATATCACTACCACTCTACATGGTGGAAAGTTTGTCAAAGGCCATAAAATCTAATACAAGTTTGGTATAATATGCTGCAATTAGTTAGGGCATCCTGTTTAATTCATAAAACGCATATTGAGAATGCTTTACTAAATATGTTTTATGCTTTTCTGCAAGGTTTTTAGCTGTTTTTGCTTAAAACCCGTGCAGATGACTTAGTATTAAAATTCTATTCATTTTATGAATTTATAATGCAATATCACGCATCTTATAGGACGTTCGCTGCGCTCTCTGCTCTTGCAATTTTATTTATTGCCACTACACTTCGTTTCGTTGCTTTAAGCAAGTTAAAGCCTCACTTCCGATGGTCGTGTGTTGCAAAAGCCTCTCTACGACTTCGTCTTGAGGTTCACAGCAACGAGCGAAGCGAAGTGACCTATTCGTTGACAAAAAACTCTTTTCTTCTTTGTGTCCTTTGCCTGTCGCACCGTAGGAACGAAGGCGGATGCCTTTGTGGCTAGAATTCTTCTTTCTCTTAATCCT
>JAGYOK010000008.1 GCA_018399685.1 Alphaproteobacteria bacterium
ATATTAAGAAAAAATTCGACATAGTTTTTTGTAAGTAACTATACAATTTACATCGTGAAATTTTTTACTGTTCCTTTTTTGTTCTTTTTGTGTAATAGTTTTTTTATGTTACTATTTCAGACCTAAATCCTAGCCAAAAAAAGAAATATAAATGAAAAAAACTTATTACACCTTAGAACAAAGTGCCGATTTATTATCTACATCCAAAAATATCGTAAATAAATGGCTTTCTTCTGGCTCTTTGATCCCAGATAAGACAAAAGGAGGCAATACTCCTTTATTTTCTCTGAAAACCTTAAAGAAGTTTGATAAGCAAAATGACATTGATTTAAATGCAAATCCTATAAGAAGTATCCCTAAACGAGATTACAAGGTTATAGAACTCTTCGCTGGCGGTGGTGGCTTGGCTATCGGGCTCGAGAAGGCCGGTTTAAAATGTGCCCTCTTGAATGAAATTGATCGTCATGCCTGTGCTACGTTAAAAAATAACAGACCCCACTGGAATGTAGTCGAAGGTGATATAAAAGAAGTAGATTTTACACCTTATAGAGATCAAATTGATGTTGTCACCGGAGGGTTTCCTTGCCAATCATTTAGTTACGCTGGAAAAGGATTGGGGTTTGAAGACGCTCGAGGAACTATGTTTTTTGAGTTTGCCAGATGTATAAAAGAAACAAATCCTGCAATTTGTGTTGGCGAAAATGTTCGTGGGCTAATGCGGCATGATGGTGGAGATACCATAAAGGGGATGATTTCAGTTCTAGACGAACTTGGTTACGATGTTATTGCACCGCAGATATTTAAAACAATCTTTCACCGTGTTCCACAAAAAAGAGAGCGGTTACTTTTGGTCGGAATAAGAAAAGATTTAGATATAGATTTTAAATTTCCAGTAGCTGTTCCAGATTTGTATACGGTAGAAGATGCTTTGAAAAAAGGCCGCTTGTATGATTGTGATGTGCCGAAGTCAGGGGGGCAAAAATATCCTAAGAGAAAAGCAGAAATTTTAAATGAAGTTCCTCAAGGCGGTTACTGGAGGGATCTTTCAGATGAGCTTCAAAGGGAATATATGCAAGGTAGTTATTTTCTAGGTGGTGGAAAGACAGGTATGGCAAGGAGAATGAGTTGGAGTGAGCCATGCTTAACTTTAACTTGTGCACCGGCGCAAAAACAAACGGAAAGATGCCATCCCGAAGAAAACAGGCCTTTTACAGTTAGAGAATATGCAAGAATACAGACATTTCCTGACGATTGGGAGTTTTCTGGTTCTACTACTCAACAATATAAGCAAATTGGTAATGCTGTCCCTGTGAATTTTGCAGAGGATGTTGGTCATTCGATTGTTCACGCTCTGAATACAATGGAAAAAGTTAAGTCGGATAACATTGAGCGTATGAGTTTTAAAAAACCTTTTATACAATCAAAAGACTATGATTGCGAAGATCGCCAAAAAGCAATTTCTTAATTATGTAGGTCGAAAATTTGGGCACGAGGGGTAGGGAATAATTAATTTCTAATAATTAACGCCATGCCCCATAAGTGTTGGTACAAAACACCAGACGAGGATTGAACTCTCGTATAAAAAAAGTATCTTTAGGGAAGGGTTTGCTGACTATGGTAGAAAGTATGGTCTTCACATGGACAAAAAAGTAGTTCGAGCGAGTTATGAAAGCTGCCTGGATATAACAGCTAGGCTGGCTGCTTATGTCACTTCCAGCCCACTTTTAGAGGCCATTGAAGTAAATAAGCGGCAAGATATCCTGGCGGAAGATGATTTAATTGTGTTTTGCATTTATGCCCGCCGATTAGTTGAAAACGCTGGGCTAGGAAAACTGCTGAACCAGACCACCATGAAAACCAGCGACGGCACCTCTCTTTCACTTTGGAAAATTATTGGATATCTAATTCATCATGACCTGCTGATTATTTTGAGATGCGAAACTCGCTTCAGAATGCTTCAGGCAAGCCTTGAGGGTGCAAGTAAAGATGAATTTTTTAAGAAAGTTGAAGGTGAAATGAAAAAATCACCTTATTCTGAGCCGATCCAGCCACATGTTTTGTTTAAATCCGATATAATCCACTACACCCTCATTAACTTAGTGGAATTTTTGCAAATCTTTTCGCAAGAAATTATACCTAAAATCATAAAGAAAGCTCTCGACGAAGATCTCTATTTACTGGATGACCCTCTCAGGGATCTGGACATTTCAGAAGAGGGCTTGCGGGCATTGTCCCGGATAAGGGGGCTCAATAGCCCTAGAAAAAGTGCATAGGGGGCATTAATGGGGGCACAACTGTAGTTCACATCAACAAAAATAAAGCCACAACAATCACTTACCATCCTTAAATTAAGGATGCCCCTCCACCATTTATCCTTTTATTCCCATCCAATACAGTCCTTCTTTCATATGATAGGGTATTGCACTCCTTTTTTGAATATGAGGGGTCTTATTAGGCCGCCGAACTATTGGAGGGATTGCTGAAATAGGCCATATGGACACTATACTATTACAACAATGATTTTAGTTGTCGAAGATTCAAGGTTAAATTATAGACGCGTCAATCTTAACCTTAAAGCATTGCCAATAACGCTGACCGATGATAATGACATAGCTGCCGCCGCGATAATTGGCGAAAGCAAAATGCCTAAAAATGGATAAAGGAGACCTGCTGCTATCGGCACGCCAGCCGTGTTGTAAATAAACGCAAAGAATAGATTTTGGCGGATATTGCGCATGGTGGCCACAGAGAGCTTGCGGGCACGGATAATCCCCGTCAGATCACCTTTGAGCAGCGTAATACCGGCACTTTCCATCGCCACGTCTGTGCCAGTACCCATGGCGATACCTACGTCAGCGACAGCCAATGCCGGAGCATCGTTGACCCCATCTCCGGCCATAGCGACGATCTTGCCTTTATCCCGCAGCTCCTTGACAATCCTTCCTTTATCTTCGGGCAGGGTTTCTGCCTTGATTTCTTCGATACCCAGTTGTTTTGCTACGGCCCCGGCGGTGCGGTAGTTATCACCTGTGAGCATGACAATATGGATCCCTTGAGCGCGCAGGGCTTTGAGGGCATCCGGCGTGGTCTTCTTGATTGGGTCGGCAATGGCCAGTAATCCTGCGGGTTTTGCGTCTACAGTGATAAAAATCACGGTTGCGCCATCCGAGCGCAAATCATCGGCTTGCGCGGATAAAGCTGATGTATCAACGGAATGCTCTTTCATCAGCATGATATTGCCAAGAGCTACGGCCTGATCGTTGATTTTTCCTGTAACTCCTTTTCCAGTAACCGAATTAAAATCTTCCGCCGTTGCCAAATCCAGCTCTTTATCTTTTGCCGCTGTTACGATTGCATTAGCTAAAGGATGTTCGCTGCCTTGCTCTAAAGATGCGGCTAGCAGCAATAATTCATCTTCAGTAAAGTTATCAGTAGCGACAATCCGGGTTACGGTCGGCTTACCTTCGGTAAGAGTGCCGGTTTTATCAATCACCAATGTGTCTACTTTTTCCAGGCGTTCCAGTGCTTCGGCATTTTTAATCAGCACACCGGCTTGCGCACCTTTTCCAATGCCAACCATTATGGACATGGGCGTTGCCAGCCCCAAAGCACAGGGGCAGGCGATAATCAGTACGCTTACCGCAGAAATCAATGCATAACTGAATGCGGGAGTGGGCCCAAAAATCATCCATAAAACAAAAGCCATTGCTGCAAATAATATAACCGCAGGGACAAACCATCCTGCAACAATATCAGCTAGCCTTTGGATTGGAGCGCGGCTGCGCTGCGCCTGTGCAACCATCTGCACAATTTGCGATAGCATCGTGTCTTTGCCCACGCGCTCCGCTCTTATCACGAGGCTACCAGTCTGATTTATGGTGGCACCAATGACTTTGCCATCCGGCTCTTTTTTAACGGGCATAGACTCGCCTGTTACCATTGATTCATCAATGGAACTGTGGCCTTCGGTGACAACACCGTCCAGCGGGACTTTCTCGCCGGGACGCACGCGCAGCAAATCGCCAACGTTGATCTGATCCAGCGGCACATCTTCTTCATTGCCGTTTTCATTAATCCTGCGTGCGGTTTTCGGGCTGAGGTCAAGAAGGGCGCGAATGGCTCCGCCTGTCTTCTCACGAGCTTTAAGCTCCAAGACCTGCCCAAGCAAGACCAGAACCGTGATGACGGCGGCAGCCTCAAAATAAACCGCGACTGTGCCGTCTTGCCGGAACGTTTGCGGGAATATATCGGGAGCAAGTGTTGCCACAATACTGTAGAGCCATGCAATGCCTGTGCCCATGGCAATCAGGGTGAACATATTCAGGTTACGGGTTTTTAAAGATTGCCAGCCGCGCTCGAAAAAGGGTTTCCCCGCCCATAAAACTACGGGGGTTGTTAATATAAGCTGCGCCCAGTTTGAAATCATGGCGCTGATATAAGGGGTGAGGTCGATAATATGCCCACCCATTTCCAGCATAAAGACTGGCAGGGTTAGAGCAAGGCCAATCCAGAACCGTCGGCGCATATCGGAAAGTTCGGGATTTTCGCTTTCTTCGCCTGTAATGGTTTCGGGCTCTAGTGCCATGCCACATATTGAGCAGTTGCCGGGGCCTACTTGCCTGATTTCCGTGTGCATGGGGCAGGTGTATATGGCATTCGCAGCGTTGGAAGGTGTGGGCGCCGACTTCATTTCACTATGCTGGTGCTCATTATGGCAGCATGAATGCGTTTCATGAGCTTGATTATGGTGCTCGTTTTCCATAGTTTTCCCCTTATGTCTTTAAGGTTTAACTATCCCATATATGCAACCATCAAACAACCGTAAGACCAGTCACTTATCTTCCGGCACCATAGTAATACAACCCGCAGGGCATTCTTCGGCGCAGATGCCGCAGCCTTTGCAATAGTCGTAGTCGATCTCGAAGCCTTTGCCGAAGCCCAGTTTTTTGATCGCATTGTCGGGGCAAACGCCGTAGCAGTTGTCGCATTCAAAGCAATTTCCACACGATAGGCAGCGGCTGGATTCCTTTGCGACTTCTGCTTCTGTTAGTCCTTGGGTGACTTCATCGAAGGAGGAGGTGCGTTTTTCGATGGGGATCATTTTGCGATTGGTGCGTTCACATTCCTCATAGTACCATGTGTTGAGATTATCACTAAGAGCGTCGTTATGTTTGACGACCTCTAGGTTAACGCCGCGCATCATCATGTCGATGTGGTAGGCGGCTTTTTTACCATGGCCGATCGCTGTTGTGACTGTGCGCTCATAGGGAGCAACATCGCCACCGGCAAAGATGCCTTTTTGGCTTGTCATCATGCGCTGATCGACGGTTACTACGCCTTTTTCGATTGTTAGACCAGAGACATTATCCAAAAGACCTAAATCTGATTTTTGGCCAAGGGCGAGAACAACGCTGTCGGCTTCCATAGTTTCGGTTTTGCCTGTTGGCTTGGGAAAGCCCTCATCGTTAAGCTCCATAGCTTCGAGTGTCAGGGTTGTTCCCTTATAGTCCGTGATGGTTGAGAGGAACTTGATTTGAATGTTTTCTTCAAGAGCTTCATCCACCTCAAAATCATGGGCTGGCATCATTTCACGATCGCGGCGATAGATTATGGTGACTTCTTTTGCGCCCAAGCGCACGGCTGTGCGCGCGACGTCAATGGCCGTATTACCGCCGCCATAAACCACTACGCGATTGCCTAGCTGAGGTGGGGTATCGCTTTCCATGTCTTTTAGAACGGATACAGCATCAAGGATTGTTGCACCATCGCTGCATGGGATATCTGTTATTCTTGCCACATGCGCGCCAACAGATAGGAACACTGCGTCATAATTATTTGCAACAGCGTTTAGATCTTCGACTTTGCTTTGCAGTTCCAGCTCTACGCCCAGATCAAGGATGCGCTGGATTTCTGCATCTAGAATATTGCGGGGCAGGCGGTACTTTGGAATGCCATAGCGCAGCATCCCCCCTGCTTTTTCGTGCATCTCGTGTACTGTGACTTTATGCCCTTTAAGCGCAAGCTGATAGGCGGCGGAAAGTCCGGCTGGGCCTGCGCCGATGATAAGAATTTTCTTGCCTGAATCGTTGGCGGGGGCTTCAAATTTCCAAGCTTTTTCAATAGCCATATCGCCAAGGAAGCGTTCAACCGAATTGATGCCGACAACTTCATCGACAACAACGCGGTTACAGGCGGTTTCGCAAGGGTGGTAACAAACGCGGCCCATAACAGCGGGCATAGGGTTGTTCTTCACAATCTCTTTCCAAGCGGCTTCATATTGCTTGAGTTCGACAAGGGATAGCCATGCCTGAATATTTTCTCCAGCCGGGCATGCTTTATTGCATGGCGGTAGATTGCGAACATATTCGGGGCGTTCTGTGCGCCAGGAACCGGTTTTGTTCGCGCATGATGATCCGGGTTTAGCGACAATAGCATAAGGTTTCATTATTTTTAGTCCTCCGTATTAAGAAGGTTGAATTTTGCGATGTTGGCGTCGGCCATTGCCTGTATACGCTCCAAGTTTGCTTTGGCAAGGTCATTGTTTTTGAACAAGTGTGCAAAGCGCTTTTGGGGTTTTAGATAATCGGTCACAGGCACGTGCTTGCGGATTTTGGTCGAGCCGGTTACTTCGCCATTTTCGGCTTCGAATAGGGGGAACAAACCGCAGTTTACAGCCAGACGCGATAGCTTGATTGTCTCGTCAGGACGTGAACCCCAACCCAATGGGCAAGGCACCAGAACATGAAGATAACGTGCGCCATGCAAGCTCATTGCTTTTTGCACTTTGGCTTCCAAATCACGCGGATTTGAAATCGTAGCCGTAGCTACATAGGGGATTTGATGCGCCATAGCGATGAGCGGCAGATTTTTGCCGGTACCAAATACGTTGCCCGGCTCTGATCCAACAGAAGGTGTTGTTGCTGTGCGAGCCGCTGGCGGTGTTGCGGATGAACGCTGCACGCCCGTATTCATATATGCCTGATTGTCATAGCAAACATAAAAGACATCGTCATTGCGATCGAACATACCAGACAAGCAGCCAAACCCAATGTCTGTTGTCGAGCCGTCGCCGCCTTGTGCTAGAATGCGAATGCCCTTTTTGCCCTTAACTTTCATTGCTGCGGCTACGCCTGTTGCAACCGCGGGAGCATTGCCAAATAGGGAGTGAACCCACGGCACTTGCCACGCACTTTCAGGATGGGGGGTGGAGAAAACCTCCAGACATCCGGTCGCATTTACGACCATAAGCTGGCCGTTTGTGGCTTTCATAGCGGCATCAACTACATAACGTGCCCCAAGAGCTTCACCGCAGCCCTGACATGCTCTATGCCCGCTGGTTAATGCGTTGGCACGATCCTGAGAAGATTGCACCGTAGGGCGAATTTCCATTTCAAGACGGTTTCCGATGGTACGAAAGCCTTTCGGGTTTTCCATCATTTTTTTAGCTAAACTGCTTGTCATGCTTTTTTCCCCTATGCAGATCTTTTTTCTTCGTAATGAGCGCTGGTACTCTGAAGTTGTTTTTCTACAACATCTTGCTTTAGATCAAGGAAATGCATTTCGCCTTTTCCTTGCGTCTTAATATCTTCCATAAATTTGGTTAAAGAGTTCTTTGGGATTGGTCTGCCACCTAGACCGGCAATTAAGGTCGTTAGTGGTATACCCGCATCCAGTGAAAGCTTTACCCGTGAGGTCAGAACGCCATCTTGTCCGGCAGCTAGTGATTTTTCAAGAACAACAACGTGCTCGGCGCTCGCAAGCGCTGCCTGTATTTCTCTGTCGGGGAAAGGGCGGAAAGAAGAAATAGATACAAGGCCGATTTTTTCACCAGCCTCGCGTTTTTCGTCAATCATATCTTTTAATGTACCAACGACGGAGCCCATGGCGACTATCACAGTTTGCGCATCGTCAGCTTTGTAAGTTCTGATTGTCCCGCCTGCATCGCGGCCAAAGGCTTTTTTGAAGTCAGATGAAGCACGCTCAATGACATCGTAAGCCCGTAGTTGTTTTTGATGCTCTAAATACCGCACTTCGGTGAAGGCATCGGGGCCCACTAATGTGCCAATAGTCATGGGCTCTTCTACATCCAGCTTCATTATTGGCTCGAAAGGTTTCAGGTATTCGTCCACTTCTTCTTGTGTAGGGACATCAACCCGCTCCACAGCATGGGTTAAGATAAAGCCGTCTACGCACACCATCACAGGGCAGCTTAATTCTTCGGCAATGCGAAAAGCCTGAATGTGTAGATCAAGCGCTTCCTGGTTATCTTCGGCAAACAGCATAAGCCATCCCGCGTCACGCATACTCATTGCGTCTGAATGGTCATTCCATATGTTAATCGGGCTGCCGATAGCGCGGTTGGCAAGCGTCATCACAATCGGTAATCCTAAACCAGCAGCATTGTGCACAGCTTCGGCCATAAATAAAAGCCCCTGAGAGGAGGTTGCGGTGTATGACCTTGCTCCGGCTACTGAGGAGCCGATAGCTACAGATAATGCAGCAAATTCTGATTCTACGTTGATATATTCACACCCTTTAAGTGTGCCGTCTTTTACGAGGGCGCCCAGATCTTCTACAATGTGGGTTTGAGGGGTGATAGGGTAGGCACACACAACTTCGGGTCGGCACATAGCGATAGTCTCAGCAAGGGAGTGAGATCCTTCAACTTGTTTTAACATGCAATAGATTTCCTTTGATTGTTATTTACAGGAGAATTCTTTTTTTTAGAATCAACCAGATCATATGCTGCGCTGGCGGCGGTGATATTAACCTTGGCAATCTTGTCAGGGAAAGCTTTGCTGATCGCTTCTTTGATAGATATAAGTTCAACCACACCAGAGAGTGCTGCCATTCCGCCGAGCATAATAGCGTTCGGTAAAGGGCGGCCAATATGTTTGAGCGCCAGCTCGGTTGCAGGAATGGCCATCAAATGTCCCTCAGGCAAAGCCAGAACATTTTTTGGTAATGCCAGCTCGGATAAGTCTTTACCGCTGTTGATTAATACATAACCGTTAGGTCTTAATCCGCTGAAGGTTTCGGCTGAGCCGAGCAGGGTTGGATCCTGAATAATAAGCGCATCAGGCTCATTGATGGGATCGCGCAGACGAATTTGTTTATCTGATATGCGGCAGAAGGACATAACCGGCGCCCCCATGCGTTCTGAACCGAAGCTTGGAAAAGCCTGAGCATGTTTTTCTTCTATAAAAGCGGCAACCGAAAGCATCTCTGCTGCTGTTACCACACCTTGGCCTCCGCGGCCATGAAAGCGTACTTGGAACATCATTAATAAATAACCTTTTTATTATTTTAAATTGGTTATAGCAGGCGTGGGCTTAACGATCTATACCTTTTTGGTTCTATTGTCTAGAAAATATCTGAGTCAAAGCCTCTTGAATTACTTATGTTACTACAATATAAAAAAGATTACATTTTAAGGAATAACTCATCAGCTATGTTTACAGCACTAATTACCTTTTTTATGGTATCTATGGTTTTCTCTTTCCTCTGTTCTTTATGGGAGGCCGTGCTTTTAAGCATTTCCCCGTCCTATATGCAGATAAAGCTGAACGAAGGCGGTAAAGTAGGAATTATCCTTAAAAGCTTTAAAGAAAATATCGACCGTCCCCTCGCAGGAATCTTGACCTTGAACACTATCGCTCACACGGTGGGAGCTATCGGCGTTGGTCAGGAGGCCACAAAAATATGGGCGGAAGGTAACCCAAGCATCACCGGTTTTGCTGTTCCTGCGGTCATGACAGCGGCCATATTGATATTTTCCGAGATTATCCCCAAAACGATAGGCGCCACAAACTGGAGAGTATTAGCTCCATTTACAGCCTGGTCTTTGGATATTGTCCTGAAAGTGATTTCTCCGATTATATGGTTCTGCCAACTGATCACAAAAATATTTAACTCCGACAGGGAAAAAAGCGTTTTTAGCAGAATGGATTTTCTGGCGATGGCGCAGATAGGCTCTCAAGAGGGGGCTTTGGATGAAAACGAAACAAAATTCATTCACAACCTTTTACATTTTAAAAACTATAAAGCCAAAGACGTAATGACCCCGCGTACGGTTGCGGTATGTGCGCCTCAAAATATGTCAGCGCGTGAGTTCTACGACTTGCAGGAAGATATGGTTTTTTCCCGCATTCCGCTTCGTGAAGACCGGGATAAGGAAACAATAGTCGGTTATGTTTTAAAAGACACGGTTTTAGAACATTTGATTGACGATGATAAAGACAAGCTTCTTGGAGAGTTTAAAAGGGAGATTATCTCCGTCCCTGAATCTTACAGCATATTCAAACTTTTTAACGACTTCATTCAAAAGCACGAGCATATTGCTCTGGTAGTTGATGATTTCGGCGGCATGTCAGGTGTTGTCACAATGGAAGATATCATAGAAACCTTGCTGGGCGCCGAGATTGTTGATGAGACGGACAAGATCGTTAACATGCAGGATATGGCTAAAAAGCAATGGAAGAACCGCTATAATAAAGTAATTATTCCGCAAAATAAGGATCAGTGATCGAATTTGTAGATACGATCTATCACGGGTTAGGGAGAGATAAAGTGCCGCGGATTCCAAAGACAAGCCGGATTGACTTAACCAGCGCCGCCAAAGACATAAAAAGCTTTCTTTTAGAGGCGGGCGCGCACGCCCTCAAAATTCAAAAAGACATAGACCGCCAGTATAAACAAGGCGAGCAGGCGGTTACGCAGGCCGATCTCGATATCTCAAAAATGGCTGCGGAGAGGCTATCGCATTGGTTAGGTCAAGACGGACATGTCCTGATCGATGAGGAGAGCGTTGATACAATCTCAACCCCCGCAGAAGTTTTTGCCACAACTCGCTATCAATGGGTGCTCGATCCGGTAGATGGAACGGCGGGTTATGCGCTGGGGCGTGATCGCTGGAGCGTATCTTTGGGGCTGATCGAGGACGGAGTGCCCGTAGGCGGCGGCTTTTACATGCCAGCTCTTAATGCCTTGATTATGGTTGAAGAAGGTAGGGCAGTTTATACCAACACAAAAACCGGTGAAAAAAGCCCCATGCCTCAAGCAAAAGCCATGGATGTAAACTCGCAAATATTCATAGAAACCTATTATGGCTTTGAGAATTATAAGAACGCGCATGAGCGGCATGCAAGAATCTGGCTTAATACGCCGGAGTGCGCTGTGCAAGGCGGATACTCAACCTTTATGCACCAAGCCGCGGGAACATCAATCTTTGAACTTTATTCAATATGGGACGCCGCCGGTATAGCAGCAATCGCAAGAGCCGCAGGCTATAAAATTATGTCGCTGGAAGACGGGCATTATTGGGAGGCCATGGAGGCGAAGGATTTTTCTGATAACTGGAAGCTCAATAGCAAATGGATCGTGGCTCACCCTGATAATTTTGAAGCTATTAGAGGTGCTTTAACAGGTAAATAAGATGGGCACAAAAGACATCGTATTCGTTCATGGCTGGGGCGAAAATAGCTGCATATGGGAAGGCCTCACGCAGCACTTGCCGGAGTATAATCACCACTTCATCGACCTTGGCTTTATTGGTAAAAAAAACGACTCGAGCTTAAAAACTTCTGATCCTGCCATCTTTGTAACACATTCTTTGGGGAGTCTTTGGGTACTTAAACACATCCCGCCAGAGAAAATAAGCGCCCTTGCAGCAATTAACGGTTTTGGCAGATTTACTGATTTTGTAAGCAATGAAACATTAGAAATTATGGCTAAATCGCTGCAGCGCAACATGTTTTTGCAGATGAAAGCATTCTGGAAAAATTGCAATTTCCCCGAAAATATGCGACAACTATACGAAGCTAATCTTAATAAAAGCGCTTTATCTCAGGGGCTGAGCTGGCTTGGATCGTGGGATGAATATATAAAACTACAGGATTTAAAGACCAAAAATATTCCTGTTTTATCTCTCGGCGGTCAGGAAGATTTAATATTGCCACCGGATATAATGCATAAACATTGGAGTGATCTTGGCTACGATGTTGTAATGAATGAACAGGCGGGACACGCATTGCCACTTACCCATCCCCAATGGTGTGCCGGGCAAATAAAGAATGGAGAACTATAAATGAGCTGGAAACAAAGTGTAGCAACAAATTTTGATAGTGCACAATATTATGATCGCGAAAGCCAGGTTCAAAGGGTTGTCGCGGAAACGTTGATTAATGATCTGCCCGATGGCAGCGACGCCGAGAAAATCGAAAATATTCTGGAGGTCGGCTGCGGAACCGGATATCTGACTAAATTGCTTTTTGAAAAATATGAAAACAAGAATATCTGTATTTCCGATATTTCGCCATCCATGACTGTTCGCGCGCAAATGAGCGGTCAGGAAGCTGCCGATGCACATGGTCACAAAACACGCTGGGCTGTTTTTGATGCGGAAAATCCTCCATCTTCCATGACAGGCAAGTACGACCTGATCGTTGCCAATATGGTTTTCCAGTGGCTTGAAGACGCAGAAAAAGGCATTGAAAGACTAAGCAATCTTTTAAAGCCGGGCGGACGTATTATCTACTCAACACTAGGACCGGGCAGCTTTGAAGAGTGGAAGGCCGTTCTGCGCAAGCTGGAATTACCCGTCGGCATCCTTGATTTTGATATCCCTGATGATGTATACAAAGAGGAATTTTTAATCAAGAGCTACGAAGACGCATATTCGTTCTTGCATTCAATCAAGGATATCGGCGCTGGACAGGCGAAAAAAGGGTACAAACCCCTTCCAATGGTTCAGCTCAGAGAAGCCTGTGATGAGTTTAATAAAAAATATGACACCAGCGTAACCTGGCATATTCTTTATGGCGAAGTAAAACGCAAGGAACGCGGTATCGTTGGACGGCTCAAAAAGCTTGGATCTATGATATCAAATGAAAGCTAAAAAAACTGTTGCCGTTATTGGCGCTGGGATTGTCGGTTTAAACACGGCCTACAAATCCGCGCGCGAAGGAATGGACGTCACTATATTCGAGATGCAGGATTTCCCCCCCGCCAATGCAAGTGCAATAGCAGGGGGTATGCTCGCCCCGTTTTCTGAAATAGAAGTCATGCCCTTAAAATTCGTGCAAGCGGGTTTAAAAGGCATTTCCTTTTGGAAAGAAAATCTGGGTAGCGAGCAAGGCAAGGCTATGCAAAACACCGGCTCCTTGTTCATCGCTCACCCCGAAGATAAACACATGCTGGAACGCTTTGCCCAGCACATGCCTGCTGCCTCCGATGACTGGCAATGGGTAGAAGGGGAGGCCTTGGCCGAGATCGAGCCAATGGTAGCGGGGCGCTTCACCAGAGGGCTTTATATCCCATCCGAAGCCAACGTACACCCTCTGGTCGTCATGGATATTTTGGCCAAAAAGCTTAAAGACATGGGCGCAAACATAATCCAAAAAGAAGCTGATCCCAAAGAGTTGGAAAAAGACTTTGACTGGGTCATAGATTGCCGTGGCTGGGTTGATGGAATAGATGATGATCTACGCGGCGTTAAAGGCGAGATTATCCTGCTTGAAAATAAAGAGTTCAAGCTCTCACGCCCCGTACGTATGATGCATCCGCGCTATCCGCTTTATATCATTCCGCGCCCGAATAACGTGTTTGCCGTCGGCGCCAGCGCGATTGAAAACGCGGACGAAGATGACGGACTGGTGTTCCTGCGCTCGGCTATGGAATTGATGAGCGCCGCTTACTCCCTCCACCCCAGCTTTGGTGATGCCAAAGTGCTGGATATGTCCTCGGCGATCAGGCCATCTTATATGGACAACCTGCCGCGCATTAACATCAATGATAACGGGGAAGCCGAAAGAGGGTACATTCGCTGTAACGGAACCTTCCGTCATGGCTATATGCTCTCTCCGGTGATGGCAGGCTGCGTGTCACACTACATCGCTACGGGTGAGCAAAACGAAGACTTCTCCCTCTTCTCCGGCCAGTACAACTTCCACATTGCGGACGAAGCTGCTTAGGTTTTTTGTTACATTAAACCATAGTCTTTTAGGGTAGTTTTTAGATGTTCTGTAAGATCGTCGTCTTTGTCCCGGTTAGTGTATACGTCCACATAGGATACTTTTTCTGTTCCAAATATCAAATGTATCCCGTATCGGTATCTGTAATTATAATCTGGGTTATCCTCATATCTTGATGCTGTTAAGGTTTTCAGTTTAAGGATGTCATTTTTGTTCCCTATTTTACTTTTATTACTTTCCTTTTTGATCTCTATTATCAGGAGATTTTTGAGGTCATTTCCCCTTGAATGAACAATAATATCGGGGAAAATAGTTTTTCCTTTTATATCATCGGTTTTCGTATTTTCAGTACAGGGGAGTCCTTTTATCGCTATTGTACTCACAATCAACTTTTAATAGTGGTTCGTACTTATCTGTGAGGTAATAGGCAAGTCTGGAGCTAGTTGTTCGTTCATTTATATTTATTTCTAACAGGTCACGATCTCGCTCAAACAAACAACCAATAGCACAAGCAAGATTTTTAGCGTGTTCTTCAAAATCGTTTTCGGTCATAACTTTCTCTTTATTGTGATGATGTTAAAAACAATGCACCTAAGGATTGTGTTTGTAAATAGGGAAACTTTTCCAGTCATTGTTTGCTGACACTCTTTAGTCATTCACGCCCCATCTCTCCGTCATTGCACGGCTCGTCCGTGTAATCTATGCCCTTTTGTCGCCCGCCTTGTGCGGGCATCCGGATACCCGCATGCGCTGCGCTTAGCGGGGAAGACGATAGGGAAAAGATGCCCGACTTAATCGGGTATGAGATAGAGGATAGACTCCCTTAATAAACAGGGTAATGACCCTAAGCCACTTCCCCCAGACTTCTTATAATAATACCCGTTTGGCGAAGGGTTTATTTATTCACCCTTCACCTCCGAAGATTTTTACAAACCAGTCACGCTACAGGAGGAAGCATCCGCAAGAGCTTCTTCAAACGAGCCACCGAAACTGTAATTTACGGTTGCGCCACCACTCGCAGCACTGATTGCATCGCTCCAACAAGAAACTCTTTCCTCGCCTGCTGCTGGCTCTATATTTGCCAACTCATCAGCGCTTTGCTCATCTTGATCGTCACCACCGGCTGCCGGAGCGATTAAGTTCAAGGCTGCTGCATTAGGAGCTCCAGCTCCACCCGGCCCAACTAATGGCAAGCCAGCAATAGTAACATTCAGCCTTCCTGATCCGGGATTAAAACCGAAAAAACGATTGAAGAAGTCTTCGATATTATCAATCCCCACAGGAGCTTCGCCAACAAATATCTGACCGCGGCCATTTACAGGGCTATCATCAGCATCATACAAACGGTCTTCAATATAGTTAAGAACCGCTGCTTCCAGAATACCGTCAGTAGCAATTGGAGTAATACCGTCAAACGTAGCGTTCAAGCCATCAATAATAATGGGAGAGCCTGATCCATCAAGAAGAGAGCCATCTTCTATGCGAACATAGAAGCTTCCTGCATTTTGGAAACCGGAGAACTCGGTTGCTCCAAGTGTATTACCAACAATACTGAGCTGGCCGCCTATTGGCCCTATACTTCTTGAGCTCCTGTCGGTTACGTTATTTCCACCATCAAATACCATTCCAACAGGAGTTGCAGAAGGATCAGTGTTCGTGAAGTTATTTGGTTCCAAAAGATTTGAAATATCAATATAGCCACTTTCGAACAAAGCGCCGATCGGGTTGTTGATGAAGTTATTACCCGCTACAACAACATTGCCATTATTTCGGCCAAGCATTGCAAGACCATGAGCGCCGTTTTCGTAGATATTATTATCCAGAATATATGTAACATCAGCGTCTGTGGCTTCTATACCGTTCGAGCGGTTGGCATAGATATTGTTGTCATCAACGATCAGCGTTCCGCGACCATATACGTTGCTGGCTTCTATACCGTTGCCTTCGTTTTCTCTGTAAAGGAACCCCTCAAAGCCCTTTATTCCCCGTGATACAGTATACGCAGGCATACCATAGCCATTCCCAAAGATGTTGTTGTCAACGATCTCGGCATGGTTAGACCAGTTAATGTCTATACCATCATCACCGTTACTGAAGATGTTGTTATCAGTTATTATAATACGGCTGGCATTTTCAACATTAACACCATCAACAGCGTTGTTATGAATGTTGTTGTCATCAATCATCAGCGTTCTATTGCCGTATATATTGCTGACCTCGATACCGTGACCTTCATTTTGTTCATAAGCGATTTTCACTTCAGGCATAGAAGATCTTGTTTGCTGCATATTTCCAAAGCCGTTTCCATAGACATCGTTATTTCTGATCTCTACGTGATAAGCGGAGTCTACGTCAATGCCATCATCACCGTTATCATATGACCTGTTGTTGTTGATATAAGCTGTATTAAGATTAGAGGCTTTAATGCCGTCTTCACCGTTATTATGCGTAACATTTCCGTTCACGATCAGTGTTGTAGACGCGCTAATGTTCTTGGCATATATACCGTTACTCCAGTTTCCGGATGCATAGTTTCCAGAGATTTCAACATGTGGAGCGCCATTTACATAGATACCGTTATCGTGGTTACCCATAGCAATATTTGAATAGATCAAAACGTTGCCCCGATTATTGGTAACTTCGATACCATTGCCGCCGTTCCAAGCGGTAAAGTTAGCCCATATAAATTCATTACTTCCGCCATTGACTTCGATACCATTATTACGGGAGCCCGTCACGCTGTTCCATTTAATGACAGCGTTATTGCTATTCTCGACGTCGATGCCGTCATCGCCAGCATAGCGAATAGTGTTACCAGCTACATCAACATTGTTGCTGTAACGAACCTGAACACCGTCACCGCGTGTGCCTTTGATATCATTTTTGGCAATGTCAACTTTGTAAGAGTTACGAACATCGATACCGTCATTTCCTGTATTGTGGACATCATTGTTACGAATCTCGGCAAAGTCCGAGTTTTCAAGATACACGCCATTCTGACCAGTATAGTGAACATGGTTACGGGCAACATCAGCGTCAAAGCTGTTTGTTACTTCGATACCGTTGCCAAAGCGTGTTCCGTGAACATGGTTACCAACAATGTCAACGCGGTATGCGCGATCTACATCAATTCCGTCATCACCGGAATAATAGACATGGTTACCGTGGATATCGGCGAAAGAATTATCTGATAGCTCGATCCCATCACCGCCGTGGTTCTTAACGGTGTTGCCGCGGATATCTGCGCCGCGACCGCCGGAAACCACGATACCATCGCTTCTTCCGTCTTTAACAAGGTTACCGTCAATATCGATGTAGGAGGTGTTATAAGCGGCAATGCCTGCAACTGAAGTTTCTTCAACTTTGTTGTTGTCAATATCTACGCTATGTCCGCCTTCAACCAAAATACCATACTGAGCGTATGTGGACGCGCCATTGTCATTGATCTCATTGCCGCGGATTTGCGCATCGTCAGAGCTTGTTACATAGATCCCTGCGTTCGCTGCATCATCTATTTTGTTGTTTGAGACCGTTACGTCATCACCATTTGTTACGCTGACACCATTGCCCCTGGCTTGCGTAACATAGTTGCTATTAACCAGCGCACCATCTGTATCTTTAAGATAGATGCCATCACCAGTAATATTGCCCAACGCACCAGCTGTTCCAGCTTTATCAGTATAACCGACATAGTTGCCAACAACCTCCAGCGAACTGTCACCTTCGGCGTGGATGCCATCAAGTGTCTGGTCATATACCACGTTGCCGATAATAGTTGTGTCAGAAGCGCCGCTCTTCACGAGGATACCGCGCTGAGAATCGGAAACGGTGTTGTCCTGAACAAGGGTTCCTGCATTATTATTTAGGACAGTGATACCAACCTGATTAGAGCCGGAAACATCGTTTTCGATGATTTTAGTGCCAGTGCTGCTGCCTGTATAAATGCCGTCCCAGCCGCTATTGAGCACAGTGTTTTTGCTTACTTCAACGTTCGAAGAACCACCTGAAACAGAAATACCATCATTGTGATTCCCGTTAGCAGTGCCGTTGACTGTGTTGAGTGTAACAACAACGTCTTGGGAACCGATGATATCGATGCCGTCTTCGCCAACGTTAGATACGGTGTTGTAACGAGCTACGGCTTGATCGCTATTTGCAATCACAATTCCATCACCACCGCCGGAGATTTTGTTTCCGTCAGCATAGCCGGAGGCAAACGGATTATTATCCGTTACGCCTACAGTAGCGTAAGCGCTGTTTTCCACGAGAACGCCGGTTGTCGTTGTATTAGAGCTTGAAATTGTATTGCCCCAGACATCAACATCATTCACATAGTTCGTGCCATCCGTGTTCAGAACATGAATGCCCGTTACGGCAGCGTTCGTGACAGTATTGTCATAGATCTTGATGTCATAGGCATTATCGGCATAAATACCGGTATTCGCGCCGGTCATGGTGTTGTCAAAGAGTTTGACGATCGCGCTGTTGTTGATGTTGATATTGCTGTTCGTAAACCCTGTAAATGTGTTTCCATCAACAATCAGGTAATCCGCGCCATCAGCATAAATACCGTTGGCAGCAAGCCCCAGCCCATCAAAGGTGAAGGGATCGATATTGACGTTATCCGCCGTTACGGTGATCAGTTTGCCTGCACTGGCAGCTTGAATAGTAGCACCGTCAGCTCCGCTCAGCTTAACCGCTCTGTCAATAACCAGATTTTCTGTGTATGTGCCTGCGGCAACGTTTACGGTTTCCACTTCCGCACCAGAGGCATCAGCAAACTGTACAGCTTGTTGGATTGACGCATTATTGGATAGAAGGTTAATGGTGTCTGCTGTGGTGCTGATTTGTGTATCATCGGCCAGAGTGGTGAAAGATGCATCGCCAAGGCTCGCGCGTTTGTATATGCGGCCATCAAGATTTAGTTCATCAACAATAATGTCATGGGGTGGATTAACAATGTCAAAGCCCAAAACGCTGTCCGCTGTCGTAAGATCAGCAACATTCAAAGCGCCGTTACCCAGTGTAATGTCATGAACAAGGTTAACTTCCGGAGCGGCCACGGTCAGAGTATTGCCTGTAATGCCGTTCATATTGTCAACGGTCCATTTCCATGGTTTCCATGTGCCGTGAGTGTTCAGGACATCATAATCATATTCGCTGATATTAATATCGCTTGCAGTGCTTAGTGTCTCGGTTGCCCAGAGATTTACATTGGCCACATGTAAGGTATTGGCCAAAGCCTGGTCGTTAATATTAATATTGCCATCCAGTCCGGCGCTCCAGAATGCATCCCAGTCCATATCAAAAGCAGCGTCGCTGATTGTCAAATGCTCAGGATCGATAAGCAGTGTACCGACTTCGCCATTAACTGCGCTAAGGTCAGCGTAACCGTAGTAACCTACAGACTCGCCGGCGGAGATTTCTGCGTTCCCGCCATTGCCGGAAACTGATCCGCCACGTGCGGAAAGCATACCGCTGAAAATTGTATAGTCATCACCGTAGAAATATGCCGTGCCGCCGTCGCCGTTTTCACCAGCATCAGCAACAACAACTGCATCTTGCGTCACATCAACATTTTGACCTGTAGCTTTAACCGAGCCGCCATCTGTCGCGCCGGAAGCAACCAATGCTCCTGATACTTCTACTTTACCTTTGCTACCGCCGGAAAGAATAATTTTTCCGCCTTTTTGTGTCACAGAAGAAACGTTTACAATACCATCCATATTGATGATATTGTCTACAGCGTCTTTTGCGGCCAGTGCTGAAATTTGAACAATGCCGCCCTCAGCATTAATTGTGCCTTTATTCTCGATAAGAGCATCGGATAATTCTCCTTCAACGGCGACTTCAAACAAACCATCGCCGTATAGGTCAAGCGTAACCTTTTCGCCTGAGGCCATTACGACCTTACCCATCTTGGCATTGATAATGCCGCTGTTTGTTACAAAAGGAGAAACAAATGCCGCCAGACCAGCTTCTGCAATGTTAACCACCCCGCTAAGCTCGATAGAACCACCGTTAATATTATCAATGACATAGTCACCGAAATCATTGTTCAATATCTGGCTATTATCTATATTACCTGTTGTCGCGATAAGCCCTGCAACGTCAACTTGAGAATGCTTGCCAAAAAATACGCCGTTCGCGTCGATAATGATAATCTTACCGTTTGAATTCAGATTACCCAGAATTTGTGTAGGGTCAGATTTGGTGTCACGCACAGCCAGAAGAGCGCCATCAACGTTAACCGTATGTCCTGTGTAAATATTTGCATCACCAGAGCCAATAGCGCGATCAGTGTTTAGCTTGATATTTGTAACGTTGCCCGCCGCCGCGTCTGTGGTAAAGCTCCCTGCGTCCTGATTAAGGCCAGCCCATGAGTGAGTCGGGTCAGCTGCTTGCGTAGGTACCGCTATCGCCGCCATCGATACCGCCGTTAATGCGGAGGATAACATCCAGCGTTTGGCTGAAACAGAATTACGAATTACATTATATAAGCTCATGGTGTTCTCTCTTTTGCGTAAACCTGAATAGACAAAAAGGCTTCAGGAAAATTTTTCAAATATTTCAATTAGGTACTTATAGTTTTGTTTAGTAGCTTTATTCGGGTATTAAATATGCACTAAATTAGTACAGTTTGTCCAGTTATAATATTCCAAATAAAAAACTTATCAATTATGTGATTTTAATGCCATTATTGCACTGTAAAAGCAAGAAAAATATATTAAGGAAAAGGAAAAAATTAGAATTATAGCTTGCTCAAAGCATCATTAAGTGTTCTAAATGTCTATGTAGATTAGTACGCTAGATCTATATGGATGAGGGTGTTAGGCATTATTTGTCATATTATTCTATCCATATAATTTTTATTATTATTCTAGCAATTAATGCAACTATAAAGCCAAGCAGTTCGTAACCATTTAAAAACGAGACAGTATCGAGCCATGAAAATCATATCTGACCTTTCAAATAAGAAACGCACACTATCATTGTGTAGTGCAGTTTTTACCCTTTTGTTTGCGACGTCTTCTTTTGCACAAGTGCCGGAAACCGCTACAACAACGGCAGACCCCGGGCGCATTCAAGACTCTCTTAGAGATCAGGGGGTAGTGCCTTCACTTTCAGATCGCGTTGAAGTCAAAGATATCAAACTTCAAGAGGCTCCCGCAGGTTCGGAAAATATAATCTTTGAACTTAAAAGTGTTAGTATTGAAGGTGTGACGGTTTATGATGCCGGTGAATTAGAGTCCGTATATGCAGATAAATTTGGCACAAGAATATCTTTGAAAGATGTTTATGGGTTTGCTTCTGCTTTAACCGCCAAATACAGAAATGATGGCTATATTTTGACACAGGTCATCGTCCCCCCGCAAACCATTGATAGCGGAGCTGTCAAGCTGCGCGTGGTCGAAGGCTTTATTGAAAATATTACTGTTGAAGGGGCGGAGGACGAAAGCTCTCTTAAGCTTATTCAGAACTATGCCAACGGTATAGAAAAAAATAAGGCCTTAAACATTGCAGACCTTGAAAGGCATCTGCTAATTATCGGGGACCTTCCCGGCGTGGATGCACGCAGTATTCTCAGCCCTTCCGGCGAAACAACCGGGGCGGCGGATTTGAAAATCGTATTGTCACGTGATCCTTATGACGCCTATCTTGGAATTGACAACTATGGCAGCCGTTATCTCGGGCCGTTGGAGCTTACCGCCGCCGGGTCTTTAAACTCATATTTTGGTAATAATGAGCGGATTTCAGCACAAATTGTTGTTGCTCCTGATCCGGGAACCGACTCAGAAGGCTCTTTAGAGCTGGGCTATTATGCACTTAGCTACCAACAGCCTGTGCCCTTTTTGGGATTAGGTACAAATGTTGAGCTTCTTGGCAGCTATACCAACACTACACCCGGATATGATCTGGCGCCCTTTGACGTGCGCGGTATTTCACAGTATCTAAGCGCAAAAGTTACGCACCCGCTCATTCGCTCCCGCTCAAAAAATTTAACCATGCACGCACTTTTTGATGCCCGTCAGGTCACTAGCCGTAATAATATTCAAGACACTTTACGTGACAATATACGAGCATTTCGCGCGGGAGGTAATTTCCAAACCATGGACAAATTCTTTGGTCTGGGTATTAACTCTTTTGGCATGGAATTCGCGAAAGGTCTGGATGTATTTGGAGCAAGCGACCGCTCGGATTTGAACAAAACACGCGCACTTGGTGATCCAACATTCACAAAAATGACCGGTGATTTACAAAGATTACAGCGCATCACAAACGGTATTAATTTGTTTGTTGCAGCAGAGGGGCAGTGGTCTTCCAGTCCTTTGTTAAGCTCGGAAGAATTCGGCGTTGGCGGCTCTAATATTGGCCGCGGCTATGATCCATCAGAAATCACAGGGGATGAAGGTGTTGCCGGAAAGGCTGAGATTCAGTGGAACAACCCGTATAAAACAGACATCTTCGATAATTATCAGCTCTTTGGCTTCTATGATGTTGGACGTACATGGAATAAAGACGCAACAACCAGTTCTCAGAAAAAGGATACCATCACTTCTACAGGTTTTGGTATCAGAGCCGAGTTTCTAAATGATATTAAAACCGACTTGTTTGTTGCCCTGCCTTTAAACAGAGATGTACAAACGCAAGGCGATCAGGGCGCCAGAATATTTTTTAAGGCAAGCCGGGCTTTTTAAAATTTATCTACACCGCCAAACCTTCTGGCCTTTGGTCATCCCCGCCTTCGATCGGTGGATCAGGATGATCTCTTGTGCTCCTAAAAATTCCGAAATTCAACCTTAAAGCCCTTCGGCTCCGGCAAGCTTTTAATATCAAGCACGCGTTCCTGCGCGCCGATATTTCCCAAAGTAGGGCGGTCATTATCATCAATAAAGTTCTGTACGAAGTAAGTGCCGGAGTAACCCCGCTCCCCTATATCCTCGATAATCGCCGAGATATCACCTTCATCCATCAAAGCCGTATGCACCGTCGTGCGCAGCTCAAAAGCCACCTTGTCCTGAGCGCACAATAACGAGAGCGTCTTTTCAAACGCCTCATACTTTTCAACACCTGTCACTGCCTGAAATTTCGCGGGTGGCGCTTTGTAATCCAGTGCCACATAATCCAAAAATCCCTCAGCCAAGAACTTCTCTATAATATCCGGCCTCAAACCATTGGTATCGAGCTTGACCGCATAACCAAGAGCTTTTATATCGCGGATAAAATCCGGCAAGCCGGGATAGACGCTGGCCTCTCCGCCGGTCAGCACCACCCCATCCAGCAAGCCCTGACGCTTTTTTAGGAAACCCATCACCTCATCAATCGAGCCGCGCCCCTTACCCTTGACCAGCACAGGGTTGTGGCAGTACGGACAGCGCATATTGCACCCCGAAAACCACACAATGCACGCCGTCTTGTCCGGAAAATCCAGCATCGTAAACGGCGTTACGCTGTATATTGGGAGAGTTTTTGTCATGGTTTATATTCTCTTAATTAGTCATCCCCGCCTTGTGCGGGGATCTGGGAATGTGCGCCATAAAGCTCCGGATGCCCGCATAAAGCGGGCATGACAGATTAATTTAGTCACAAGGTTTTAAAACTGTTATTACTAAACACCCGTAAACAAATTACCAGTATCCACCCAGTCTTCTTTAAAGTGCTTGCGCTCGCGGTGCTCACCTTGCTTACCAGTGTTAAAGCTGTCCACGGGGCGGAAGTATCCCATAACCCGCGTCCACACTTTGGTCTTCTTGCTACATGTCGGGCAGACTGGTTGCTCGCCATTCAAGTACCCGTGCTCATCACAAACGGAGAATACAGGGGTTACAGTGATATATGGCATTTGGTAATTGCTGATTACCTTCTTCACGAACTGCTTACACGCTTCAGCGCTTGAGAGCTTTTCGTTCATGTAAAGGTGGAGAACTGTTCCGCCCGTATACTTGCACTGCATTTTGTTTTGCAAATCCAAAGCCTCAAATGGATCATCCGTATGATCGGCTGGGAGTTGTGATGAGTTGGTATAGTAAATATTCTCACCCTCGCCAGCTTGAATAATATCGTCATAGCGCTTGGCATCTTCCTTGGCAAAACGGTATGTTGTCCCTTCCGCAGGGGTTGCCTCAAGGTTATACAAATTGCCAGTCTCTTCCTGATATTCAATCATACGCGCCCGCATGTGGTCTAAAATATCCAGCCCCATCTGCACGCCGTACTCATCGGTGATGTCATGCTCATCATGGGTGAAGTTACGGATCATCTCATTCATGCCGTTCACACCAATGGTAGAGAAGTGATTGCGGAAGAAAGGCAAATACCGCGCTGTATAAGGGTACAAACCCCGATCATACATCTTTTGCGCAAAAATCCGTTTTTTCTCCAGCGTGGATTTGGAAATATCCATCAGACGGTCGATCTCTTTCATCATGCCTTCTTTATCACCTTTAAAGCGATATCCAAGCCGCGCCATGTTCAATGTCACAACCCCGATAGAGCCGGTCATCTCGGCAGAGCCAAACAACCCGTTCCCGCGCTTCAATAATTCGCGCAAGTCAAGCTGCAAGCGGCAGCACATAGAGCGCACCGCGCCCGGAGAGTAAGCTTCCGGATTACGAACTTTCTCGCCTGTTTCCTCATCAATCATGAACTGCGAACCGATAAAGTTCTGGAAGTAAGACGAGCCAACCTTTGATGTGTTATCAAATATCGCATTGGCCACCTTGCTGTCCCAGTCGAAATCTTCGGTCAGATTGATAGTCGGAATAGGGAATGTAAATGGCTGGCCGTGGGAATCGCCTTCTGTCATTACTTCGTAATATGCAATGCAGATCATTTCCATTTCTGAGGTAAAGTGCTTGAAGGTCATATCTTCCAAAGAGCGAATACCCATGTCACGCTTCATAGCGCGGGAGAGCATATCCTCGTTTTCGATGCCTTTGAACAGGTGCAAATCACTGTGAGTAGGGAACTGGTTCTGCAAATCTTCAGGAACTGTAATATCCAAAGTGATATTGGTGAAAGGAGATTGCCCCCAACGCGCAGGTACGTTCAAATTATAAACAAACTGGCGTATAGCTTTTTTAACTTCCTTGAACGACAGATTGTCATAGAACACATAAGGCGCCAGATACGTATCAAAGCTAGAGAATGCCTGCGCACCCGCCCATTCGGACTGCAAAATACCAAGGAAGTTGCTCATCTGGCCTAAAGCTTCGCGGAAGTGACGCGGCGGGCGAGACGATACGCGGCCACCTACGCCGTTAAATCCCTCATTCAACAAAGCGCGCAAAGACCAGCCAGCGCAATATCCTGTCAAACAGTCCAGATCGTGAATATGCACATCGCCGTTACGGTGAGCCAAGCCCTCTTCTTTGGAATAAACCTCATCCAGCCAGAAATTGGCAATAACCTTACCGGCCATATTGTTAATCATACCGGCATTGGAATAACCCGTATTCGCGTTCGCACTAATGCGCCAGTCAGAGCCGGAAATATACTCGCTTACAGCCTCGCTACAATCCACATCCGTCCCGCCAAACAAAGGAACTATTTTGTCCGTATTCGGATCAGCAGGGTGGTGCTCAGAAATACTGGTCACTTTCTTTTCCTCGTGCGTGGAATCGTTGGAATGGGATAAATTTTGTGCTGCAAGGACTTCGGCCATGATTATAGATACCTCTTGTTACTCGTTTTTATTTTAGGACTTAAAGACAGGAACTAAGGTGCTCTGAGTTTGGGCAGAGTCGTAACGTCTTGTGTCGTATTATTGGGTGAACCACAAGATGTTGTGGTCATGTTCACTAGAATACACAAAATATCCGTCATGGGATTGACCAAAGTCAATTTTCTAATATTTTTTTATAATCTCTTTTGGATAAAAAAGTGGACGAATCGCGAATAGAATAGTATTCACTTTTTCCGAATCTGTGTGTGGAATCTATACCGCTTTGGCATGTCTGTCTTTTTTCGGTGCACAAGAAAAATAGCTATCAAATTAACCCTGAGGCGAGCCAATTATGCAGACATAGAGTCAAGATATTTTCTTCACTAATTACCAACATATTTTGCTGCAAAAACTGCTCAAGATTCGTCAAAACTCCTCAAAACCCCACAAGGTGATTCTTTTTAACGCGAATAACATCTCGTGTGCAAGCAAGTAGTAAGCTCGTGCATGTTCACAGACAAAAATAAAACGCCCGTCACGTAAAGATCATGGGCGTTTCTTTTTCTTAATTAGGGTAATTACAGCAGGCTATTACACAAGAGCATTACAAAGTGTGATGACCAATTTCAGGTTCGCCATCTTTATTCGAAGGATAGTGATCTTCAAATGAAGCACAAGTCTCAGGACTCCAGCCCATAGATTTTTTAAAGACATAGGGTAGTCTGGAGTCCATATGGGGCTGCAAGTGAGCTTCAAATGCCTTAGTATATTCTTCAGCGTTTCCACGCATTGGAATAAGTTCCATAATGTCGGATTGAGCCAGAACACTATCAACCTCATTTGCCTTCATTTCTCCGAAAACATTATATAAAAAAGCCGCGGCATCTTGAGGATTGCCTTCCTCTATCAGTATTTTCAGATACCACTTGGTTTCACAGGCTCGAAAGAATTTTACCTTGTCTTCCGGGTTGACGTTATCAGCAAGGGGAACCATACCATGAGAAAGAAAAAATTTTGTCTCTTCTTTTTCGGACCACCCACAATCCGAAATATCGAAAGTATTATTCACAAATAATGTTCTGACAAAATCCACTGCATCTTCCGGCGGGACTCTGGGTGCATTGACAGTAGCAAATCCTAAAAAATCTTTAACTTTAAGCCACTCTCTTTCTTTAAGTTTGTCCATAGCTTCATGAAACAAATCGTGATTGTTATATTGGCGTTTCAACTCTTCCACGGGAAAATATTTATCTTTTATTACAGATCGGAATCTGGAAACAATTTCTTCCGCCGGACAGTTGCGGGGAGATAACTCTTCTTCCATTCTTTTTAGAAGGCGATTCCGTCCATTAACAAACTCCTCCTCTTCTTTTATAGGCACGAAAAAACCAAGGGGCTTGCCCCGTGGATGAAGTGCGTCCAATATCTTCATTATGAGATTAAGGAAGCAAGGCCACTGTGCGTATAAATGTGAGTATCATCTGGTTTTCACCAGTAAGTACCGCCGTAAGATTTTCAATTCAGGATCATATGCTTATCTGCAGGAATTGATATCGAGTTTTCATGAAATGTTGCCTGAAGTAGAGATTTTAGAAATTAATCACGATGTTGATCATGTGCACATTTTGATATCAATTCCCCCCAAGATGCGTGTAAGTGATGTAGTCCGAACGTTTAAATCGCACACAGGGCGGCTTATGAAGAAGAAATTTGAATATATGCGCAAAGCATATTGGGGTGCAGATGGCATATGGTCCGATGGTTATTTTGTGAGCACAGTGGGCATCGATGAGGGTATTATAAAGCGCTATATTGAGACACAGGGCAAAGAAGATATTGGACAAGCGGAGCTTGAATTGTGACCGTAGGTCACACGCGAAGCGGTGATACCACGGGTCTTGACCCGTGGAGCTTCACTACCGATCTTAACAGTCTCATCGAATAAAATTATCGGCGTGTTGAGCATGTTTTTAATCACGATAGGGGCGCCGGACATCTTTAAAAATCTGCCGTCCGGCTCTATAAATTTGCTCCCTTCCAGATTTTTGCAAAAGACAAAATCCAGATCAAAACATGATAATGTTGAAAAGCTGCATTTCCCCAGATCTGCAAAGTCAATGAGCGTGCCGCCAAAGCTTGCTCCTGTGAAATTGCTTTCATGCAAATCAGAATGAGACATGCAGCAATTATACAAGCTGGCATTCTTGAAATTGCAGTTATGCAAGGTTGCTTCTGATAGATTTGCTCCTGTCAGGTTGCTGCCTTTTAAATCAGCATAGGGCATAATGGCGCCGTCTATATTTGCATTGGACAGGTTCTGGTTTTTTAGATTGACGTATGACAACGGAATATTTTGATTAACGGCATCTTCAAGACAATGCCTGATAGTTTCAAATTTTCCTTCATATAAAATGTTGTTGTCAGTATGTTTACGCAGTGAAAAATGTTGCATTTATGTTATCCTCCCACACGAAAAAGTTTCCCACACAAGTAAAGTAGGGATAAGATAACCAAAATTGCTGTGGTTATGTCAAACAAAATAGTTGCTGCATTGCGGAGAGTATTCCTATTGTCATAAAGCTGAGTTTAGTTATATCAGTCACTTAACATAATAGCTGGAAATATTATTATTTAAGAGGCGTGGTTTCAAAATCTATATATTATAGATATGCAATAGTATGCAGCATACGGATAAGGCAGGTCTTTAGCGAATGGGCTTCGATACCAAAAAGAGCAAAAATGTTACTAAAAATATTGCTGCGTCTAAAGATCCTTCTATCGCCAGAGGTGTGAAGGTTATAAGCGATCATGTGCGTTCGCTACCGTTAAAGCCGGGTGTATACCGGATGATTGCTGTGGATGGTGAGGTGCTGTATGTCGGTAAAGCCAAAGCTCTGAAAAAACGGGTTATCTCTTATACCCAGATAGAGAAACTTCCGCAAAGATTGCAAAAGATGGTTTCACTAACCACGCAGATGGAGTTTATCACCACACATACAGAGGCAGAGGCTTTGCTGCTTGAAGCCAATCTGATAAAGAGGCTTAAACCTCGCTATAATATTTTGCTCAGGGATGATAAATCCTTCCCCTATATCCTGATTGATCGAGAGCATGATTATCCGCAAATCCTGAAGCATCGCGGGGCGCAAAATAAAAAAGGCCTGTATTTTGGGCCATTCCCCAGTGCCGGAGATGTTAACCGTACTTTATCTATATTGCAGCGCATTTTCTTATTGCGTAACTGTAGCGACAATGTTTTTGCAAATCGTTCCCGCCCGTGTTTGCAATATCATATCAAGCGCTGTACCGCGCCGTGTGTTGGTTATGTTGATAAAGAAGAGTATTCCCAGCAGGTCAGAGGTGCTCAGGATTTTATGGAGGGGAAGAGCGATGCTGTGCGAGAGAGTTTGGCAAAGAAAATGCAGGAAGCCAGCGAGCGGCAGGAGTATGAACGCGCAGCTTTATTGAGGGATCGTATCAGTGCTTTGGCGAGTGTGCAGGCTCGTTATGATGTGAATAGCGATATCGGCGATGCTGATGTGTTGGCTCTGGATTATCACAAAGGCGTAAGCTGTATTCAGGTTTTCTTCTATCGCTCCGGCAGGAACTTAGGGAACAAAGCATACTTTCCGCGCCATAGCAGCGACGATGAACCTTCTGCAGTACTTGCTGCGTTTATTGCTCAGTTTTATCAAAGCAAATCGGTGCCGCGGCAGATTGTCGTAAATATGCCGATGGAGGAGGAAAAACTGTTGCAGCAGGCTTTGAGCGACAAGGAAGGTTATGCTGTACGTGTCTTGATACCAAAACGCGGAAAATACAAGCAGGCCGTAGATTTTGCTTTGGCAAATACGCGGCAGGCCTTGGAAAGGCATTTGACTTACTCCACTACCAGAACGGCTTTGCGGAAAGGAGTCGCGGATTTGTTCGGGCTGGAGGAGATACCATCACGCATTGAGGTGTATGATAACAGCCATATTTCCGGGGATAAAATGGTTGGTGCGATGATTGTTGAAGGGGAAGACGGGTTTGTAAAAAATGCGTACAGGACATTTAATATCAAAAATTCTTTAGCTTCTGATGATTACGGTATGATGCGAGAGGTATTATCACGGCGCTTTAAGAGAGCTTTGAAGGAAGATCACGGACCAGGCTCGCCAAGTTGGCCGGACTTGCTGCTGATTGATGGTGGGAAAGGGCAGCTTAATTCTTGCAGGGAAGTTCTGGAGGAGCTTGGAATATTTAACTCGCTTACAGTTGTTGGAATTGCAAAAGGGCCAGATCGGGACGCGGGGCGTGAGAAGTTTTTTATGCATGGGCGGGAAATGTTCCAGCTTCCAGTTAATGATCCGGTTTTGCATTATTTACAGCGTTTGCGGGACGAAGCTCACAGATTTGCAATCGGGACACATCGCGCGCGCAGGCGTGGGGCGGTTTCACAATCTTCTCTCGATCAAATCGAGGGTATAGGAGCAAAGCGCAAAAAAGCCCTGCTACTGCATTTTGGATCCACAAAAGCAATAGAAGGTGCGGGCGTTGAGGATCTTGCAAAAATAGAAGGATTATCCCGTGCTATGGCGCAAAAAATATATGATTTTTATCATGATGAATAATGCGGGGTGAAGATTATGCAAAGCCGATTCTACCCAATAAAATGAAATTGTCTAGAATCGGCCAGTATCTTGCCATAACAGGAGAACAAAAAATTAAAATTGTGGTGAATCAACGCGATGCAGTTTTGTATGGGGAAAACTACGAATCTCACCTTGCAGCGTGGAAGGTGTCATGTTAGATTTTATCCATTCAGTGAACAGGTTATGAGAGTTGAACGTACGTCCTACGCCGTGCGATTTCATGCAAATAATTTTCATACGGAAAGGTGTAAAAGAGATGTTTCATCGAGTTAAGTCAGAAGTTCAGGAGACTGAGCTACAAAAACAAGAACAACCAGAAAAAGCATATGACAAAGACGATGAACGTCAAAGTCAGGCAAAAGAAGAACAGGAAACTCATGAAGAGGTTGCTGCTTCTCAGCCACGTAAGTATGGTTATACCCCAATTAAAACACAGGAAGAAAAGACAAATATGAAAGAACAAGAAGAAGATGGCGTTCAAGGTAAGTATGCGCCGGTAAAAAGCGATCGTGAAGAAGAAGCCCCTCGTACGCCAGCAGCGCCAGCACCACAGACACACCGCGCAGGCAGCTATCAGCCTTCGATCGCTCGCCCGAGCTATTCAGGCCCTTCTTATGGTTCTTCATCACAACAACGTCCACAGGAAAAAATGACCCCATCTTTGTATGGAGCAAGTGCAGACCGTACGCTTACGATTGGTCGTGGCATTAATATGTCAGGTGAAATTGATGCGTGTGACCATCTTCTTGTTGAAGGTACGGTGGAAGCCGCTCTTAAAGGCGCAAAGGTTCTTGATATTGCTGAAAGCGGAACATTCTATGGTACTGTTGAAATTGAAGAAGCAACAATAGCAGGACGTTTTGAAGGTGATATTACCGTTAATGGTCGTTTGACGCTAAAATCTACCGGCGTCATTACAGGATCAATTGCTTATCGTGAGCTTGAGGTCGAGGCCGGAGCTATGATTGATGGTCGTATGACACCGCTTAAAGGTGAGGTCGACCAGAAAAGCATAGATAGCTATCGCGCAGGTAGCGATGCTTCTGCAATGGCTAAAACAAGTATTAAAAAAGATAGCACCAGAACTCCTGTTAACACAGAAGGTAGCAGCGGCTTGTTCTCAAAGGCTCGCGCCAGCTATCAATAGTCTTCTTATCCAGAAAAAAGCGGAGCTTTTATGTCGCAGTAAGGCTTCGCTTGTTCTCTTGGTTTAAAAGAAATAAAACTCTAAACCGGATGTATATTTGCTATATCCGGTTTTTTTTATGGACTTAAGATTTTTTAGATTGTTTTATCTTTAAACGCGCACAGATCGCTAACAATGCAGTTTGGGCAATCGGGCTTGCGTGACTTACAGACATAACGACCATGCAAGATTAGCCAGTGATGTGCGTACAGGCCAAATTCTATGGGGACGACTTTCAAGAGCTCTTTTTCTACTTCATCCGGATTTTTTCCCGGAGCAAGCCCCGTACGGTTTGCTACGCGGGCAACGTGTGTATCTACGGCCATAGTGGGTTGCTTAAAGAATACGTTAAGAACAACGTTGGCGGTTTTTCTTCCAACACCGGGGAGCTTTACCAGCTCTTCAATCGTATCCGGGACTATGCCGCCATGCTTTTCGACCAGCATTTCGGCAGCGGCCATAATGTTTTTAGCTTTGTTGTTATAAAGCCCGATAGTTTTTATAAAGGGTTTAAGCCCATCAATACCAAGCCCCAGTATTTTTTGTGGGGTATCTGCGACTTTGAATAAAGAACGCGTGGCTTTATTGACCCCGGTATCGGTTGATTGCGCGGATAGGGTGACTGCTATGAGCAGGGTGTACGCGTTTGTATATTCCAGCTCACTTTCGGGGGCGGGGTTTTGTTTTTGCAGGCGCGAAAAAAAATCATAGATATCTTGTTGTTTCATTGGCATGATAGAACAGGAATACCAAAGTTATCGGGGAAAGAAAAGACAACACTATGTTAGTAGAGCGTATTATTTACGGTTTTTATAATTGTGATTTTGGGGAGATGGTTATAGCTCAGACAGATCGTGGAATCTGCTGGCTGGGCTTTGTAAGGAAGGGGCAAACACACAAGAATGTAGAAACGCAGCTTAAACAAAAATTTGAAGATTCTTCGTTGTTAAGGAATGATACAGTGGCGGAAAGCGTCGGGAGAAGCGTTATTCGTGCCTGGGAAGATGGGCATGAAAAAATTGTAGCAGTTGATCTGCGGGGCACAGAATTTCAGGTTGCGGTATGGCGCGCTCTTATGGATATAGGCAGGGGTTATGTTTGTGCTTATAGCGAAGTTGCGGAAATGATTAATCGCCCTGAAGCTGTACGTGCGGTTGGTACGGCGGTAGGCTCTAACCCCGTTTCTATTATTGTTCCATGTCACCGCGTTATCCAGAAAAGCGGAAAAATTGGGAATTATGGCTGGGGGGTGGAGCTTAAAAGGAAGCTGTTACAAAAAGAGGGAGTTCCTGAAAAATATCTTGGTTAGCAGATTTTTGGCTTTTAGAGTTTTGATCCTAGGGTCAGGACCTATTAATTATATCCATTCTGCGCCTGTCAAATTTTTAGTAAATGGAAGCCAAAATCGGGCAGGGCATAGCCGTAGATACGTTCAAGCGGTTTTGGCGATTAGATACAAAAATTTGCGGCGCCCTGAAGGGTTCCATTATATGAGACAAATTACCTTCTTTTTTGGCCTTTGAATATGCTACGGCATGTCCTTCAGTCCAAAAAATTGATCCTTTGCCTCATATAATGGAACAGAATTGTACATAATTAATAGGTCCTGACCCTAAATATCCAGTACGTCTCGCATTGAGTATAGTCCCGGCTCTTTGTCTTTAATCCATATAGCGGCGCGAAGAGCGCCTTTGGCAAATAAGCTGCGGTTTGTTGCTTTGTGCCCAAGTTCCAGCCGCTCGCCTTCGCTCAGGAACATCACGTTATGCTCGCCAACAACATCGCCGCCTCGTGCGGCAGTAAAGCCGATTTTACCCTTTTCCCTAGCGCCTGTGTGACCATGGCGGGCGTAGTCTGCCAGATCATCGAGGTTGTTGCCTCGTCCAGCGGCAGCGGCTTTTCCTAAAGCTATGGCTGTTCCTGATGGCGCGTCAACTTTGTGTTTGTGGTGAGTTTCAAATATTTCAATATCCCAGTCGTCTTTCAGTCGTTTTGCCGCTTGTTCTACAAGGGCGAGAAGGATATTTACGCCTACACTCATATTCGCGGCATATACTATGGGAACGTGTCTGGCGGCATCTTTGAGGTGCTCTTCATCTTGTGCGCTTAGGCCGGTAGTACCAACGATCAGGGAGGTTTTATGTTCTTTAGCCAGTCTGGCGTGGTTAATAGTTCCTTCTGGCCGCGTAAAGTCGATGACAACATCCGAGCGTTTGAAAAGCTCTTCTTCGTTATCCGTTATAAAATAATCATGATTGTTGCCAGAAATGTTGCGTGAGGAGCCGCCCGCAAGGATCAAGCCTTGCTCATCCCATTCACCGGAGCGCAGTTCCTCGATTAAAAGGGATCCTACGCGTCCGTTGCAGCCTGCTATTCCAACTTTCATGAAAAATATTCCTTATTCACTCAAATTGTTATTCACTCAAATCGTCCCAGAATTCACGAATTTTACTGAAAAATCCGCTGGATTGGGGAGAGTTCATGTTGCCTCCGTTGCTTGACATAGAGGTATCCAGTTCGCGCAGGAGATTTTGTTGTTTCTTATTGAGGTTGACCGGTGTTTCAACAAATATTTCGATATACATGTCGCCGCGGGCATCAGAGCGTAACATACGCATACCCTTGCCTTTCATGCGGAATTGCTGAGCGGTCTGTGTTCCTGCCGGAATTTTAACTGTTGCCCGCGTGCCGTCGATTGTTGGAACCTCTATTTCTCCGCCAAGTGCTGCGCGTGTGACTGTGATAGGGACGCGGCAGAAGAGGTTGCCTCCATCACGCTTAAACAGCTTATGAGGTTTAACATTAATCATAACGAACAAGTCACCGCTTGGGCCACCGCGAAGGCCTGCTTCGCCTTCGCCACTCAGGCGGATGCGTCTTCCTGTTTCAACGCCAGCCGGAATTTTGACTTTAAGAGTTTTGCTTTTGTGTACGCGTCCAGAACCGCCACAGTTCTTGCATGGGTTTTTAATAGAAACACCTTCGCCGTGACAACTTGGACAGGTGCGCTCAATCGTGAAAAAGCCCTGTTGTTGGCGTATGCGTCCCGAACCGCCGCATGTATCGCAATTATGAGCCTTGGAGCCGTCAGCCGAGCCGGAGCCACCGCAGGGTTCACATTTATCATTTACAGGGATTTTAATTTTTGTTTCTTTGCCTTTGTGAGCTTCTTCAAGGCTCATCTCCAAAGTATATTGGAGGTCTGATCCGCGCATTGGCCCCGGGCGGGAACGGCCTGCGCCGCCCATAAAATCTCCAAACATATCTTCGAAAATGTCAGAGAAAGCAGCGCCGGAAAAGCCTCCGCCACCGTTGCCACCGCCGGAGAAGCCTCCGGCACCGCCGCCCATAGAGCCATCAAAAGCACTGGAGCCGTAACGGTCGAAAGCAGCGCGTTTTTGGCTGTCTTTCAAAATGTCATAAGCTTCGTTGATTTCCTTGAATTTTTCTTCAGCCCCGGGGTTATCTTTGTTCTGGTCGGGGTGAAATTTCATAGCCAGCTTGCGATAGGATTTTTTGATTTCGTCCGCGCTGGCGTCGCTTTTAACTCCGAGGATGTCGTAATAGTCTTTACCGGCCATGTAGTAGCTTTCCTGTCAGATATCTTTTTGTCATATCACCTAAGGGGGCGCGTGTATAAAACGCGCCGCTCCTGATTTATCGATTGATAAGGGTATCGGTTTGACCTCCGACTTTAACCTTTTTCATCCGTTTCATCTTCTATTTCAAGATCAGTGAAGTCTGCATCTATCGCGTCGTCGTCATCATCTTGTGTAGAAGAGGTGTCACCGGAGGAAGCGTCAGCAGTATCGGGGTTTCCGGCGTTTGCTTCTTCCTGCGCTTTACGATAGGCAAGCTCTCCAAGTTTCATGCTGGCCTGAGTAAGCTCTTCGGTTTTTGACTTGATAGCAGCAGCATCATCGCCATCAAGAACACTTTTAAGAGATTCCATGGCGTCTTCGACTTTTTTCTTCTCATCCGAAGGAATGTCGCTGCCCAGATCTTCCATAGAGCTTTCAACCGAGTTGATAAGCGATTCTGCCTGATTGCGTGATTCAACGAGTTCGCGTTTTTTCTTATCGCTTTCGGCGTTGGTTTCGGCGTCTTTCACCATTTGCTCAATATCTGCGTCGGATAGACCACCACCGGCCTGGATGCGGATTTGTTGTTCCTTGCTGGTGGCCTTGTCTTTTGCAGAGACGTTGACAATACCGTTGGCATCAATGTCGAATGTTACTTCGACTTGCGGGATGCCGCGCGGTGCTGGAGGAATACCAACCAGATCAAACTGGCCAAGCAGCTTGTTGTCAGCCGCCATTTCCCTCTCACCTTGGAAAACACGGATTGTCACAGCGTTTTGGTTATCTTCTGCTGTTGAGAAAACCTGTGATTTCTTGGTCGGGATTGTTGTATTTCTTTCGATCAAACGAGTAAATACGCCGCCATATGTCTCGATACCAAGGGAAAGAGGGGTTACGTCCAGAAGGAGAACATCTTTCACATCGCCTTGAAGCACGCCGCCTTGGATTGCTGCGCCGTTGGCAACGACTTCGTCCGGGTTAACGCCTTTGTGAGGCTCTTTGCCAAAGAAATCTTTCACGGTTTCGATGACTTTTGGCATGCGAGTCATACCGCCAACCATGACAATATCGTCGATCTCGGAAGCTTTCAGGCCTGCATCTTTAAGAGCTGCTTTTACCGGCTCGATTGTACGTTTAATCAAATCACCAACAATGCTTTCAAGTTTTGCACGGCTTATAGATACCTGAAGGTGTTTCGGACCGGAAGCATCTGCTGTAATAAAGGGCAGGTTTACTTCTGTTTGTTGGGAACTGGAAAGCTCAATCTTGGCTTTTTCAGCGGCTTCTTTAAGGCGTTGCAGGGCAACACTATCATTACGAAGATCAATACCTTGATCTTTTTTGAACTCATTGGCCAGATATTCAATTATGCGGGCATCAAAGTCTTCACCGCCGAGGAATGTATCACCATTAGTGGCTTTCACCTCAAACACACCATCTCCAACCTCAAGGATGGAAACATCAAATGTACCACCGCCAAGGTCGTAAACAACGATAGTGCCTGTAGCGCTTTTATCAAGGCCGTAGGCCAAAGCGGCGGCTGTTGGCTCGTTAATGATGCGCTCGACCTCAAGACCGGCGATCTTGCCTGCATCTTTTGTTGCCTGACGTTGGGAGTCGTTAAAGTAGGCGGGGACGGTAATCACGGCTTTGGTGACTTTCTCGCCAAGAAAGGCCTCTGCGGTTTCTTTCATTTTTTGTAAGACCATGGCAGAAATTTGTGAAGGAGCGTATTTTTCTCCGTCAACTTGTACCCATGCATCGCCGTTATCGCCTTTGATAATTTCAAAAGGAGCGGTTTCTTTCATTTCCTGAACTTGACGATCGTCAAATGGCCTACCAATCAGGCGTTTAATTGCATAAAGCGTATTTTGTGGATTTGTCACCGCCTGACGTTTAGCAGGCTGGCCGACGAGACGTTCGTTATCTTTTGTAAAAGCCACCATTGACGGAGTTGTGCGTGAACCTTCTGCGTTTTCAATAACGCGCGGTTCTTTTCCATCCATCACAGCGACACAAGAATTGGTCGTACCAAGGTCGATTCCAATAACTTTGCTCATATTTATATCCTCTTTTTCTAGTGGCGAATTTATATCAACCTGCACCATTGCAGCATTGTATAAATCCCCAAAGGTTATTTATACATACTATAATCTATATAATATCGGGAATGAACTATAGCAAGGCTTGAGGCCAAAATCCAGCTCTTTAATAATCGGGTTATGCTTCCGTATCCAGATTGTAACCGGAACCCGTGCCTTCTGGCGGAGGGGGCATGTCGGCATTTTTGGCAATGCCAACGCGGGCAGGCCTCAAGATACGTCCGTTAATCATGTAGCCGGGCTCGATAACCTGAATAATGGTTCCGTTTTCTTTTCCCGGTACAGGGGTCTCAAACATCACTTCGTGGAAGTGGGGATCAAATTTTTCATCCAAAGGCTCCAGCTTGCCGATGCCGTTTTTTTCGAAACAACGTATAAGCTCGCGTTCAGTGGCTTCTATGCCTTGAGTCAGGTTTTTCACCTGAGGGAATTCCTTAATCACTTCGGCGGGTACAGCCTCAATAGCGCGGCGTAGATTATCTGCAACATTGATAATGTCGCGGGCAAAATTGCTAATGGCGTATTTGGTGGCATCCTGACGCTCTTTAATTGCGCGTTTGCGAGTGTTTTCCGCTTCTGCCAAGGCGCGCACCATTTGATCTTTCATGCTCTCGATCTGTTCTTCAAGAGCCTGAATGCGGATCTGGCTAGCATCAGCCTCATGCGTGCTTTGCTCTTCTGAAGGATTTTCTTTTTGCATAGTGTGGTTATCTTCCGAGCCGCTGTCTATTTCGTCAGAGAAGGCTTCATAGCTTTCTGCTGCATGTTCAGGATCGTTGTTTTTAGGAGAATTAACCATATCTATTTCTTCAACCTCTTCATCGTGGTGAGAGGGGCTTGTGTTATTATTGTGATCGGGTGTGTTTTGTGTAGACATTATTTAATTCATATTCTCTAAAAATTATTGGATTAAAAAATTGCGGACAACACTATTTATAGATTTTTTGTATGTCCACCAAATTTGCAAATATTGGCATAGGCACAATGCGATCATGAGCGCCTTGGGGCCCTTGGTAAGTCTTCGTGATACCAACCTTACCAATTTGTTTTGTATCATTTTGCAAGCTTAGATCGCGGACGAATACTCTTTTAGGATCGGTGAAGTAAGCATAGTTATTTGCCTGATGGGGCAATGTATAACCTTTTAATACCTCATCCATTGGAATAAGTCCGTGAGCTATGCCGAAGTCGCGGATTTCGTTTATTATGTTATGATCGGATTTTGCCCCCGGTACGTAAAGCTTTATAGTGTCTTTGGGGAAGAACCACAAAGTCAGCCATGCTTCCGGCACTTCGTTGGCAAATTTGCTTTTAAAAATAAGGCGATCTTTTCTTATATCAACATCATAAGTCCCTAGGTCAATAGAGGGAGTTTTAAAAGCAAACTTCTTAATATTCTTGTTTATCAGACGATCCCGGTTAAGGTCGATATTAACGTAAGATTCAAGGTTTGAAGCTTTACAGTCGTAATTGGTGTAGCGCGGCTTACCATCATTTAATGCTATTACGGGCACATCGAGCATGGCTTCCATACGGTCGCTGATATATTTTATTGTCGTGTTATCCATACTCTGGCCTGTCGCACTTATGTAGCCTCCGCCACGTTGCAGGTGGGTGCATCCTGCGACTGTGCCATATTGGGATAGACGCAGCGTGAATTCATCTTCTGAATATGCGGGGTATTGGAACAAAGAGATTGCAAAATAGCCATCCGGCACAATAGCTACGGGCGTTCCAAACATCTCCATCTGTGGAGGGGGCGGAGCTTCAGGAGCAGGGGTGTCCATTCCTGCGTAAGCTGCTATTGGATGGCAGAGCACGAGCGCTGCTACAACAAGCAATAATGAGTGGAATAATGCAATTGCAAAGAGAGATGATTTTTTTAACATAGTTTGTATACCCGAATTCAGATAGTATAATTTTGTCCATAACTTTAACGTGGAAATCGTTTTTAGGCAAAACTTATCTTGATTTATTGGTTATTTAGACCAATAAACAGGGTGCACAATAATAATAATTAATAACAATAATTAAAAAGTAAGGAACAATAATATAATGACACGTCCCGGAGGCCGCGCGGCTGATGAGCTTAGAGTAATTGAAATTATCCCCGGATATAACAGGTATGCGGAAGGGTCTTGTTTGATAAAATTTGGCGATACGCATGTTTTGTGTACAGCCAGTGTTGAGGAAAAAGTACCGGGCTGGATGCGCGGAAGTGGTCAGGGATGGGTCACCGCAGAGTATGGAATGCTGCCGCGTTCAACACATTCGCGCATGAACAGGGAAGCCGCCAGAGGTAAACAATCGGGGCGTACTCAGGAAATCCAGAGATTGATAGGTCGGTCTTTACGGGCAGTTGTAGATTTGAATGCTATGGGCGAGCGGCAAATTCGTGTTGATTGCGATGTTATTCAGGCAGATGGCGGGACACGTACGGCCTCTGTAACCGGTGGCTATGTTGCTATGGCGATTGCTTTTGATCATCTGGTAAAAATCGGCGCGCTTGATAGTACTCCTTTGATAGACAGCGTATCGGCTATTTCGTGTGGAATTTATAACGGCGTTCCTGTTAGTGATCTTGATTACGCGGAGGATTCCGAGGCTGATACTGATGCAAATTTTGTAATTACAGGCAAGGGCGGCATTTGTGAGATTCAGGGGACTGCCGAAAAAGAGCCATTTAGTGAGGATGAATTTTTATCCCTTCTTGAACTTGCCAAGCAAGGGTGCGAAACTTTAAAAGTGATTCAGGAAAACGTTCTTAAATAATTTCCTTAAAGTAATGTTATTAAATTAAAGATGGATAACCTAAGGATGCGCTCATTCCAAAGTGACGAGCTATTGATCGCTACACATAATAAAGGAAAAGCAAAAGAGATAGCGGCTTTGCTCAGGCAATATGTCCGCAAGTTCTATACTTCGGCTGATCTGGGTTTGCCGGAGCCTGAGGAAACGGGCGTTACTTTTGCGCAGAATGCCAAGATCAAAGCTCTTTCTGCGGCGAGGATAAGCAATAAAGTAGCTTTGTCAGATGATAGTGGTCTGGTTGTGAATTCTTTGGGTGGAGCACCGGGAATTTATTCTGCGCGCTGGGCGGGAGAAAACAGAGATTTTAGCAAGGCCATGCTAAAAGTACATGAATCGCTGGCAGATTCTCTGGATCGCAGTGCTTATTTTGTGTGCGTGCTGGCGCTTGGTTGGCCTGACGGCCATACGGAATTCTTCGAAGGGCGCGTGGACGGTACGATTGTATGGCCTATGCGCGGGAATAACGGTTTTGGTTATGACCCCATTTTTCAGCCAGATGGTTATGATATTACTTTTGGTGAAATGAGCCCGGAGGATAAACACAAGATATCTCACCGAGCTGTTGCCTTTGATCGTTTGGTTCGGGAAAGCCTTAGATAGGATCCTGACCCTAATATTTTACAGGAGCGTTAAAAAGTATGTTCCGGGATATTTTCCGGCCAGAGCAAATGGGCGTCTACATACATTGGCCATTTTGCAAAAGCCGTTGCCCTTATTGTGATTTCAATACATATGTTCGTGAGGATCAGGGCTTTGACGAAGCTCTCTGGCTGGAGGCGTATATCCGTTCGTTGGATTATTATGCTGAAAAGCTGGCGGATGACAGGCAGGTGGTTTCTATATTTTTTGGCGGAGGCACGCCCTCGCTTATGAAGCCGGATACTGTGGGGAGCATCATAGATCATGTGCATAAGATATGGCGCGTGGCCGAAGATGTGGAAGTTACTCTGGAAGCCAATCCCACAAGCGTGGAAAATGCAAAGCTGGAAGGGTTTGCAAAGGCTGGAGTTAATCGTTTGTCCTTGGGTGTGCAGTCTTTTGATGATGAGGGGCTGGCTTTTCTTGGTCGGCAGCACAGCGTCAAAGAGGCTATGGAATCACTTGATCTGGCACGTAAGCATTTCTCGCGGTATAGCCTTGATTTGATCTATGCGAGGCCTGAACAATCTTTGGATGATTGGGAAAAAGAGCTGGGGCAGGCATTGTCTTTAGGCCTATCTCATATGTCGCTATATCAGCTTACGATCGCAGAAAAAACCCCTTTTTACAAGAGCATGTCAAGCGGCGAGTTTGTTGCTCCCGGAGAAGTAGAAGGCGCTGAGTTCTATCATCTTACACAAAATATGATGGATACTGCGGGCTTGAGCGCTTATGAAGTCTCTAATCATGCCATCGCAGGACAGGAATGCCGACATAATCTGGTTTACTGGCATATGGCTGATTATATCGGAATAGGTGCGGGAGCGCATGGGCGTTACATGGCGGGCGGCGAAAAATATGCTTCGTGCGATGAAAAGAAGCCGGAGCGTTGGCTTGAGCGTGTGCGTTCTTATGGCCATGGTGGGGAGTGGGAGATTTTATCCAAAGAGGAGCAGTTTTATGAGGCGCTGTTGATGGGCGCGCGTTTGTATGATGGTGTGTCACTTGCGCATTGTGAGGATCTGTCAGGTGTGAAAGCGAGCGATGTTCTGGATTTTTCCAAAATTGATATGGCGGCAAAAGAGGGCTGGCTTGAAAAAGAAGATGGCAAAATAAAAGCAACGCGTGAGGGAATGCTCCGGCTTAACGCGTTGCTTGGATATTTATTGCTTTAACAGATTATTGCTGTGGCTGTTGTTGGCCAAGTACAGTTTGAGCATCCTGTCCATTAATCGTGAGAGATCCTTGCGGGTCAAGCTCGATGTCATAGCTGTAGGCAGGCTGATCATTTTTGCCTGTTGTTGGCTGGCCGATTTGCTTTAGTTTCTCAAGTGTAGGAATAAGCTTTTTGTACTCATCAGAATTGGTTGTATTTTCTTTTGATGCGTGCTTTTGCGAGACATTTAGCAGAGCTTCCAGCCCTTCAAACAGAAGTTTGAATTTGGCTGAAAAGCCGGTTACGGAGCTTAAATCTGTGGCAATTTTTCCATCGAGCGTAACATCATAAATATGGTTGCTTATGTTATTTTGATCTACCATGATCTGGGTTCCGGCCTGAGAGATGATCGCAGGTAAGCGCATAACAACCCCTAACCATGCCATTTGCGCAGCCTCTGGGTTTTGTGTGATGCTCTGGAAGGTATTGTTTGCGAGGTCACTTAGAGTTGTATAAGGGACGTTTCCGGCCTCCAGATTGATTTTAAAGTTTTGTGGAACCAGATCATTGATTTCAGGAATTTCAGGTGTCGTTTTGAAACCCTCATAATCAAAATCAATATTCAGTGAACCTTTGTCTGATTTGAGTCCGGATGCTCCGGCGCCAAAACTTCCATTTGCGATATGTATGGTTTTTGTTTCTTCGTCGGAGTTTGTATCTTTAACACTTATGTTTTTGGCGCTGTAGTCAAAAGATACGCTGTCCACGTCAAAATTATACATATCAGAGAGCATATCAAAGACATTTTGGGCAGAGATATCTTCCGTTCCTTCTTTGCTATTCTCGATAGATTGCAGGCTGTTAATGGTCTCTTTGTGTTTTAATATCCTTTGCTGGTATTCTTCTATAGAGGGGAGAACCATGTCTCCCACATGGAAGCCGAGTTTAAGTTCTTCAATGGCAACTTGGGCATCCTGATCGGGGGGATCAATGTGCAGATTATTCATAAGGAAGTGGCCGGGGCCCGAGAATTTTCCGTTATCTTGTTCTTCCAGTTTTGTATAGAACTGGATGCCGCCCATATTTACGCCTGTTTCTTGGCCTCCGACCAGAAAATCTATCTTGGACATATTCATGTCCAGCTTTGTGAAATAGCCCAGCTTTTCGCTGTAAAGAGCTATGGAGCGTTGCTCCCCAATATTTAATGAAAACAGATCGGGATCTCCCGATTTTTTGAGTGCGTCATAAACTGTAATGTTTTCAGGAATGGTGAGAACGATTTTCCAGTATCCCGGTTTTTCATCAGCCATGGCATTTATTGTGATTTTGCCAATATCAACAACCTGTTTGGCGGGCTTGGTTGCTTCTTCACCGGTAGCTTCGGGGAGAATCTTGCTGCTCAGGTAAATATGCGGAAATGTAAGCGTGTAATATGTCGGCTGGCGTGTTACGGTTAATTCCCCGTCGTAGGTAACATCAACCGAGCCTAGAGCTTCGTTTATGTTTTTTTGATAATCAAGGAGCCTTTGGAAAGAGGCTTTCAGCCTTTGTGCCTCTTGGTCATTTGTTGTTTGAGCGTGCGTGTATGTTGGGAAAAGTGCGCTCAGGGCAAGCAGCATAAATAGCGCAACGAGCGCAAAAAATGGCTTTTGTATAAGAGTGAATATGCGAGACATAGGCTTTCCTTTGGTCTATCCTTTTAAAGAAGGTGGGGTGTATAAGCAAAAAAACTTGTAATCGAATGAGGAATTTAAACAAAAATACTTGCTGTGGACAAGGATAAACGGCATTAATATGCCTCATGATACTATTTAATATATATAACACGAATAACTAATATGGCCGGGAGCCGATGCTAGAGTCTAAAAACACACAATTTACCTTGTCTGCCGAAGGGCAAATCCTTTGGCAGGAGAAAATGAATAATCCATTGCCGGGCAAGGCTATGGCTGTTCTTGTAAAAGGATCACATCCGTTGAAGCCTTCTATTGAGCTTTTGGATAATGAAGTTACAGCGCAGTATCAGGCTGATGATGAAAAGAAGCAGATGTTGGCTAATCATCTCAATATCTGGCTGAACTGGCATATGAGCGAGACAGTCGGCGCGCTGGCGGCTTTGGAAGTTCCGGCAGGTGTTGAGCTAAAGGAAGATGCTGTTTCGAAAATTGCGGCGAAGGTTTATGACGGGATGGGGATCGTCCCGCGGGAAGAGGTCGAGGATATTATCGGAGATCTTACCCCTGAAACACGTGCGGAGCTTCGAGCCAAGAAAATCAGGTTAGGGCCGATTCTTGTGTTTATTCCAGAGTTGAATAAACCCGCAGCGGTACGTCTACGCGGTTTGTTGTGGTCTTTGTTTAATGATCGTCCGCTTCCCGCCCAAGTTCCCGCTGATGGCATTGTATCGGCAGAGATCGAAGAGAAGGAAGCCGATCCGATTTTCTACAGATCTATTGGTTACCCTCTTTATGGAGGTCGGGCGGTTCGTATTGATATGCTCGATCGTGTGATATCATGCGTTTATGACCATGCGGATGAAGGAAAGTTTAAAGCTCGCCATGAAATGGCTGAATGGCTGGGGTGTTCAATCGAGGGTTTGTACAAAGTGCTGGAGGCTATGGGGCATACAAAGATCCATGATCCCGCCGAAGTAGTTGCCGATGTATTGGAAGCGGAGCCAAAAGACGAGCCTGTTGCCGAAGAAGCCAAGCAGGAAGAAGAAGTACTTTCCGAAGAGGTTAAGGAAGCTGATAAAGACGGTGTTAAAGAAACCGTGGAGCAGAAGCCTGTTGAAAAGCCGGAGCTTGCTGTTTTTCGTCTAAAAAAAGGTAAGGCTTTTCAGTCTAAAAAGCAGGGAACTGGTGGCAGCAAAGATAAAAAACCTTTTAATAAACCTTTTAATAACAAGAATAAAAAACCTGTCGAGGGGCAGGGGCGGCGCAAGGCAAAAGAAAAGAACAACAGTAAAAATAAGAATAACAATAAAAGCAGGGATCGCGGCCCTCGTGTTATTACGGCGGAGGCCAAGATTAAGGAAGAAGATAATCCTTTTGCTATATTACAACAGCTCAAGAAATAACGCATAATCCGGGAGGCTTTTATGACCTGCAATCTGCTTATTCGTATGATAGGGAGATTTGTGGTTGTTCTGTTTGTTCTGTTTTTATTTCCCGCAAGGCACGCAAGTGCTGCACAATTTTCCGGAGAATATCTGATTAAGGTTTGTGCCGTGGATTCTACGGGGCGCGAGATTGTAAAAGGCGGGAAAATAGCCTGTCAGGCCTATATATCCGGTGTGATTGATTATCATAATATGTTGCGGGCAATGGATCTTACTTCGGACATGAATTTTTGTATTCCAGAAAATACAAGTTTGAACGAGCTTCAAATCCGTGTTCTGGCATATTTGTATAAACGCGCGAAACTACATCGTAAATTTACTGCGGCGCCGGGTGTGGCAATGGCTCTTTTCTCGCTTTATCCGTGTTCGGGGTATGGTAAATAAATAAAGCAAAATACTTGCAATTTGGAAGAATAAATATGAATTACAGTAATAGCCCAAAAACATATAAGCACGTGGTTCGCCTTAGAAGGGATAACAGTGATTATCTTTTGCCGAAACATTTTTTTGGAGTTCTTGTTCGGCGCTTCTTTCCTGTTATGAGCATTATTTATTTAATCTCGATTCTTTGCATTTCCGTAAGCTCTGGGCATTTTGTTGAATATTTGTTCTATGAGAACACAGCATATATAAGAGGTTTTCTGGTTGCGTTATGGTGTGCTGGACCTGCTGTCGTGTGGATTTTGCTGGCGGCAAATCCTTTGTTTAATCATACCGCAAATCTTTGGTTCAAAATATTGGCAGCACTTTTGCAGTTTACAATTTGTCTTAGTTTTTTCATGTTTCCAGAGATGGAAATGTATGGGATGCGCAGTTATTTGATTTTGTCTTTTCCTGCATATTTTCTTATTTACTATCTGTTTGTCGTTGACCCACTGCCTTTAGAGGCGGTTTACCCGCTCAACGCGCTGGGGATTTGTGCGCTTATCTGGATGATTAGTGTGGAAATGGTTATGGCCGATTCGTTTGTTCCCTAGCTAAACATGGTTTATTAAAAATTTCTGGACAGTCAAAATCTAGGGTCAAAATCTAGTCAATCGACCCGAATGATCTTGAGTTCATGGGGCCCTGATTTTTTTGTGTCTCTTTATAGCGCTTTAATATTTCAGAAATACCTTCAGGCGCAGGCTCTTTTTCTTCGCTTGCTGTTTCTTCCTTTATTTTTTCTTTGGTTTCTTCTTCTTGTGTAACTTCTTCTTTTTTCTCTGGCTGATCGGTGTTTTCATCACCTTCTAGCTGTTCCTGCTTTTTCTTTTTTATGCGCCCGGCAAGGGTGGCGTAGTGTTCCCATACTTTCTGGCTTTCCGTCAGGTTTTCTTCGTTGCCAGTTTCTGTAGTTTTTGTTTCTTCTTTTTTGGCTTTTTCTTCATCTTCTTCCGCGTCGGTTTTTTTGGAAATTTTATTTTTGTATTTTGAGCTGTCCCAGTTCATGGTGCGCATTTGCGACTTCTTTTCCTGGCTGGCTTTGATAAGATCAATTACCGGAGATCCGGTGCTGGCGGGTTGCTCTTCTTGCGAAGACTCCGGCTGCTCGCTCGCGGCTTTCATTTGATTTTGGGCAAAGGCGGGTGCAGGAGCATGTATCCACACCAGCCCCGATAGAAGGGCGCACAACATAATAACGTGGATGTGTTTTTCTTTGTGATTGATACGGGGCATGGTTTGTTCCTATATTTATTTATAGTTAAGCGCTTAACTATTTATTTTTTTAAAGGATACAAGAAGCCTTATGCAAGATCCATCTTATAAAGTTGATTTATTCGGAACTCACAAAGGGCATCGGCAGATGCTCAAGCGCATGCTTGAAGAGCAAAAGTTTTTTCATAATGGGAACCTCTATTTCGATCGATGCTTTGAGAGGCAGGCTCTTGGGGAGCTTGATATTATTATTGCATGGAAAGAAAACGCAGGGCATAGCGGGCAGGAGGGAATAGCTGTTGGCTATGCGCTTTTGAGTTGGCAGCCCAAATACGCGCTTTTTAAAAAAATTGATATTCCCGAGATACAGGATCTTAACGTGGTTAGTCTGCATCGGAGGCAGGGAATTGGGCGCGCTATTATTGAATGTTGTGAGCGGCGGGCCTCTAAAAAGGGTTATACGGAAATAGGAATAGGAGTAGGGCTGGACGCTTCTTTTGGAGCTGCTCAACGTTTGTATGTGTCGATGGGGTTTATCCCGGATGGAAGTGGAATCAGCTATGACCGCAAGTTAGTGGCCTCTGGGGAGTTCAGACCCGTCGACGAGAACCTTTGTTTAATGATGAGCAAGCTGATTTAGAACTTTCTTTAGTGCAGTGCAATATGCTAAACCAGTGGGTATGAAAGACATTTTGCTGGAGGGAGTTCTTATGACCAAATGGGTTTATAATTTCGGCAAAGACTATAATGATGGTGATGCGTCAATGAGCGATATTCTTGGCGGCAAGGGCTGTAATCTGGCCGAGATGGCCTCGCTGGGGCTTCCGGTTCCTCCGGGATTTACCATTACCACACAATTTTGTGCCTGTTATTACGATAATCAACATAGTTATCCTGATGAGTTGAAGGAGCAAGTAGCCGATTCTATGGCACTGCTTGAGGAAACTATGGGTATGGGATTTGGTGATCCTGAAAATCCGCTTTTGGTTTCCGTACGTTCGGGTGCTCGCGTTTCCATGCCGGGGATGATGGACACGGTTTTAAATCTTGGGCTTAACGATGAAACTGTTGAAGGGCTGGCGCGTATCTCCGGTGATGAGCGTTTCGCCTGGGATTCGTATCGCCGCTTTATTCAAATGTATAGCGATGTTGTTCTTGGCGTGGAGCATTATGATTTTGAAGATATTCTCGATAGCTATAAGCGCGAGCAGGATATTTCTCTTGATACAGAGGTGAGCGCGGAAGGCTGGAAAGAAGTCGTTAAGCGCTATAAAGCCCTTGTGGTAAACGATCAGGGCAAGCCGTTTCCAACAGATGTGCAAGAGCAGTTATGGGGTGCAATATCGGCGGTGTTTGGCTCATGGATGGTTCCACGCGCTGTAACATACCGGAAAATTCATGAAATTCCAGAAGAATGCGGAACTGCTGTAAATGTGCAGGCCATGGTCTTTGGCAATATGGGTGATGACTGTGCTACCGGTGTGGCGTTTACGCGCGACCCGTCCAATGGGGAAAATTACTTTTACGGGGAGTATCTCGTTAACGCACAAGGTGAAGATGTTGTAGCTGGGATCAGGACGCCTCAATCTTTGACCATCAAAGCACGCGAGAAGGATGGCTCAAGCCTGCCTTCCATGGAAGAGGTAATGCCAGAGGTTTTTGCCGAACTTAATGACATGCGCATAAAGCTGGAGGCGCATTATTGCGATATGCAGGACATTGAATTTACCGTGCAAAAGGGCAAGCTGTTTATACTTCAGACGCGTAAAGGAAAGCGCACGGCTGGGGCAGCGTTAAAGATCGCCGTAGATATGGTGGAAGAAGGGCTTATCAGCAAGGATGAAGCTCTGCTTCGTATTGATCCGCAATCACTTGAACAGCTCTTGCATCCGCAACTTGACCCGAATGCACTACGTAATGTGCTGGCTAGAGGTCTTCCGGCTTCTCCGGGGGCGGCCTCAGGAGTGGTTTGCTTTAGTGCGGACGATGCAGAAAAGCGTGCACTTAGCGGGGACAAGGTTATTTTGTGCCGTCAGGAAACATCGCCGGAGGATATTCACGGCATGCATGCTTCCGAAGGGATATTAACGTGTCGTGGCGGTATGACCAGCCATGCTGCTGTTGTTGCCAGAGGGATGGGCAAGCCTTGTGTCGCGGGAGCCAGTGAACTTCTTATTGATTCGAAAGAAAAAGTAATTCGCATCGGTGATATACAGATCAAGGAGGGAGAGCTTATCACGATTGACGGCCTTACAGGGCAAATCATAATGGGCGAGGTTGCCTCGATTGAGCCTAAAATGTCGGACGATTTTGTTACGCTGATGAGCTGGGCAGATGAGCGCCGCAATATGGGTGTGCGGACAAATGCCGAGACACCTAAAGACGCCACGGTTGCTCTGAACTTTGGAGCGGAGGGGATAGGTCTTTGCCGGACAGAGCATATGTTCTTTGATCCTGAGCGTATTCAAAATGTTCGTGAGATGATTTTTGCCTCGGATAAAGAAGCGCGATGTGTGGTGCTGGACAGATTACTGCCGGAACAGTGCGGAGACTTTGAGCAGCTTTTTGAAATTATGCTGGGGCTTCCGGTGACTATTCGTTTGCTTGATCCTCCGTTACATGAATTTTTGCCGCATACGCAAAAGGATATTGCCGGTTTTTCAAAAGCTGCCGGAATTGATGAAAAGACCGTTCGGTTGCGTCTGGCAGAGCTTGCCGAGACTAACCCGATGCTTGGGCATAGAGGCTGTCGTTTAGGGATTTCTTATCCTGAAATTTATGAAATGCAGGCCAGAGCTATCTTTGAAGCAGCGGTTAATGTTCATAAAAAGCACGGCGGCGGTGTTATTCCTGAGATTATGGTTCCTCTTGTCGGTGCGCGAAAAGAGCTGGAGCTTATGCGTAAAGTCGTTGATGACACTGCAAGGGAAGTTTTTGAAGAGCGCGGAGTTACTCTGGCATATCTTGTAGGTACGATGATTGAGCTTCCACGTGCGGCGCTGACTGCGGATGATATAGCAGGCGCGGCAGATTTTTTCAGCTTTGGCACCAATGATCTCACGCAAACAACTTTGGGGATGAGCCGTGATGATGCTTCGAACTTCCTGCCGGAATATACGCTTAAAGGGATTTATGAGCGCGACCCGTTTGTCTCGATCGATGTGTCGGGCGTTGGTGCTTTGCTTGATATTGCTCAGGAAAAGGGGCGCAAGGTTAATCCTGATATGAAGATGGGGATTTGTGGTGAACATGGCGGAGAGCCAGCTTCGATTACTTTTTGCGAGAGTATTGGCATGACTTACGTATCCTGTTCACCTTACCGCGTGCCGATTGCTCGTCTGGCGGCAGCGCAGGCGGCTATTTTGAAAATTTAGTCTTTTGTACCAAGGCGTTGTTTGGGAGGATGCGGAGAAACAGCAGCGTGTTTCATAAGGACTATCCCTAGATCTTTACATGATGAGCGTAGTTCTGCGTCTTTTTGTATTTCACTGAGCTTTACACATTGAAGGTATTTTTTGCTAAGTCCGCAATAATGTTTGCGCATGGTTTCTTTGTGTCCGATATATGTGCTTTTTTCGTAGGACAGGCCGTTGAATAATGCGATGCGCGCGGCCTCGATAGATGTTTTTCCGGCAATCATATCGCGGGAGCCGTCGGGAATACCAAGGGAGATTCGTAAATAATCCCATTCTTCGAAAGGCTGTTCGGGAATACCGGCAGGGCGGCCAAAGGATCGGTAGCCCATTTTTTTATGGCGCGGGTCATTATACCCGAATGCCAGACCTAAAACGGCATAGCAGTTTTTCTTGGGCTTTATTTCTATTTCAACATTACTGTTTTGTTTATATCTTTTGAGCTTCTTTCCCAGATTTTTGGCGCGTTCGCCTCCCTCACATTCAATGTACAAGACTTCGGAGTCGTGCTCTGGCTCCAAAACAAAGAAATCATACAAAAATTTTCCTCCGGGTGACAGGAGGCAGGCATATATCGCGTCTTGTTTATTCAAAACAGCAACATCGTTTGTGATAAGCTTTTGCAGAAAAATATAACGATCCGGGCCGGATATCTTAATCAAACCACGATCTTTTAGAGTTGTAAAAAAAGGGCTTTGTGTCATTATGTGTGCCATGAAAAATAGTGACGTTCGAAAGATTTTGTTTATTACTTCCAGCCGGATAGGGGATGCGGTTTTGTCTTCCGGCCTCCTTGATTATGTGCATGAGGAATACCCGGATGCAAGGATAACAATTTGCTGTGGGTCATTGGTTGTTTCCATGTTCGAAGGCGTTCCGGCGCTGGAGCGCATCATTCCCATTAAGAAGCAGCGTTACAATAAGCATTGGTATGAGCTGTGGAAAGAAATTGTCGGCACGCATTTTGACATAGTAATTGATCTGCGTAACTCAATCGTCTCGCGTTTGATCTGCGCAAGGCAGCGTTATATATACGGCTCTCGGATTGATAAAAGCATAGCAAAGGTTCTGCAAAATGCTTCTGTGATGAATCTTGATCCGGCGCCAGCCCCGAAGATGTGGTTTACTGATGCCCAGAAACAGCGCGCGGCTGAGCTTATTCCTGATGGCGGGGGAGTGTTTGGCGTTGGCCCTACATCAAACTGGGTTGGCAAGACATGGCCTCAGGATCGCTTTATCGAGATTATTGACTGGATGATCGGCAAGGGGGGCTTGATGGAAGGTGCTCGCGTGGCTGTGTTTGCCGCTCCCGGCGAAGAAGCGGTGGCGCGACAGGTTTTAGAATCTGTGCCGGAAGGGCAGCGTCTGGATATTATTGCCAGGGGAACGCCCGGTGATGCCGCGGCTTGTCTGGAGCGCTGCGATTTTTATATTGGCAATGACTCTGGTTTGATGCATTGCTCTGCTGCTGTTGGAACGCCTACGCTTGGTTTGTTCGGGCCGGGATATCCTGATATTTATGGCCCATGGGGCGAGCATACGGCAATCGCACGTACGCCGGAAACAGTCTATGAGCTGACGGGCTATGAAGGGTATGACTCCAAAACTTGCGGCTGTTTGATGGAAAGTCTGACAGTGGAGCATGTAAAGGATGTCATAAAAGAAAACTGGCCAAAATTAATGGCCAGCTCATAAATTCATATCTTTTAATCAGAATTATTTATTCAAATGGTCGTAGTCGCTTCTACGTTTCTCGTAATGTTTGATATTTTGTGCACGATATCTGTAATTCGTGTGTGTATCGAGGTAGTTTTCGTGAGCTTGTTCCATAACATCAAAAGGAACATATTTGATGCGCTCCCACCCTTTGGCGACCATACAGCCCTCAAAGTCGATGTAGTCAGAGTGCTCGGCAAAAAGCTCTTTGTCGCGCTCCGGAGTGTCCCAGCCAGCGAGACGTGCTTCTTCGTCGGTGAGGACAACGCCATCGACATATTCGGGAATTGCGTCACGAACAGCGCCGAGGCGTTCCAGTTCGCGAAGCTCAACAACACAACGTGCGATGTCCCGGTTCAGCATCTGCTGCGCCTTTGGACCACGAAGATATAATGCTGAAGAGGAACTAATCCGTTGCCAGTATTGACCTTTATGCTCAATTTGGTCGTTTACGCCAGCAAAAGAGGGAAGAGAAAATGTCATGGCAAAGGCCAAGACCAGAAAAGAACGCATAATCATATCGAAAAACTTTTCGTTTTGGTTACTAAAATCAGGTGGAATAATATCAAAAATAGCATCTTATCTCAATAAAATAATGTAAATAGCTGAATAAAAGTTATCTTTGAGCTTCAGGCTCCATCCACCAGCTTTCCAATACCATGCCATAAACCGGAGTATTATCGGGGGAGGCAAGGTTTTTTCTATGGGCGATATAGTCAACACCTTTATAGAAGAACGGCACGAAGATATGTTCAGATAATCCAGCTTGATCAATAAGATGAGCATAGAGAGTAAGCTCTTCATATGTTTTGGCGTCGGCAATTTTCTGTGCGAAATTATCAATCTCTTTGGAGCAGATGCCCGCATAGTTAAAGCCTGCCTGCCTATCGGCAGCGGCGCATGACCAATAGAGCATTTGTTCTGTTCCGGGGGACAGGCTGTTTTGCCAGTAATGGGTCAGAAAGTCGTAATCGTAGACATTTTTGCGTTTTTGAAAAGTTGCGCTGTCGGCCATTCTGATATCCACTGTAACCCCAAGGCGTTCAAGCGGGCGTTTATAGGTCAGGGCAATCTTTTCTTCTTGTATGCTGGACAGGAGAATCTCAATGTGCATTGGCTCTTTGGTGTCTTTATGTACTCGTTTCCCATCTTCAATGATCCAGCCGGAGGTCTTTAAAAGAGCATCGGCGCTGCGTAGTTTCTCGCGCATTGTAGCATTCGCGCCTTCTTTGGGCGCATCCGGCGTAGCAAGGACGGAGTTGGGAAAAAAGCTGTTGATGCGTTTGAACTCACCATGGAAAAGGTTCTTGCTTATCCAGTCTTCATCGAAAGCAAGGCTCAGGGCTTTTCTTACATTAATATCGTCGAAAGGCTTTCTGCGCAGGTTAAATATAAAGCCATGAGCACGTTCGGGGCGGTTATGCTGGATAGATCGCTTTATCATATCGGCGCTCATGCCTTCGTAGGCGCTTTGCCATTTGCTTATATCCCATTCACGGCGCAGGTCTAAATCCCCTTTTTTGAAGGACTCAAGGGCGATGGTGTCATCGCGGAAGTAATTATAAGTAATAGTGTCAAAATTATATTGACCTTTATTCGCCAATAGATCTTTTGCCCAATAATCATTTACGCGCTCATAAGTAATGGTGCGGCCTTGCTCGATTTCTTTTATACGGTAGGGGCCGTTGGTTAATGGAGGCTCTAATGTTGTTGAATCAAAATCACGCGCTTGCCACCATTTCTTTGAGAGCACAGGCATAAGCGCCAGTATCATGACGGTTTCGCGGTCATATGTCTGGCCAAGGGTAAAGCTGATTGTCAGCTCGTCCGCCGTTTCCACTTTTTCGACAAGGCGATATATCTGGCGCATGTTGGGGCGGCCATGTTCTTTGAGGGTTTCAAAGGAAAAAAGGACATCGCTTGATGTTATTGCGCTTCCGTCGTGGAAGCGGGCTTTCGGGTTAAGGTGAAAGGTGATAGAAGAGCGGTCATCCGGCACGTCTATGCTTTGCGCAATCAAAGGAACCATCGTAAAAGGCTCATCCCATATGCGGCGCATGAGTCGATCATAGATCAGGTTCATATTCTCTGGCGCCTGCCCTTTAAGAGAGTAGGGGTTTAAGGTGTCAAAAGTGCCGATAGCCGCGACTTTGATAGAGCCACCTTTGGGCGCATCGGGGTTTACATAGCTTAGGTGAGTGCTTGCCCCGTCATATTGGCTTTGCCCATGCATAGCAAGAATTTGTGTGGGAACCTTGGGCTTCTGCATGGGGGTATCTGACTTTATAACCGTTTCCGCCATTGCATTTATATGCAAAAGCACGAGAATAAATAGGCTGTTAAGTATATGGGTATAGAATTTTTTCATGAATATAGTGATACCAGAATCAGGCAATGTGGCCAAATCGTTTATTGAGTGTTTTACGCTTGCTCAAGGAAATATTGCACAACAGGACGTAGATGCTATTGCAACGGTTATTCCCCGCAATATGGATTTTTGCGGAAGCATTAACCGGTCTATTGCCAAGGCTGCTGGATACGATGTCGATGCTTTCATTTTAGAGAACATATACAAACCCAAGCCTATGGAGGTTTATTCTCTCCCCGGTGGAGCGTTACCGGCGAAAAATATATTAGTCGGGGTCATGCCTTATTATCGCTGTGATATTGATCGTCAGGACAGGGATTTAATAAACATCTCCCGCAGGATCATGGAGCTGGCAAGATGTATGCTGGTCAGCCGGATTGCGTTCCCTCCGATAGCATCGGGAAGCAAGGTATTTCCAAAGAAAAAAGCGGCGCGACTAATCATGCAAGGAATTACGGATCGAATGCATGATGGCTTTGAAGAAGTGCGTTTTGTCTGCCCGGATGAAAAAACTTTTCAAGTGTTTGATGAGCGGCTAAGCAGCTTTGAGATTTAGCTTGTCTGCCAGTTGCGCAAGTGAAACCAGCGGGCGGGGGCCGATATGTGAAATCACTTCGCTGGCGGCCAGAGCGCCGAGCTTCCCACAGTCTTCAAGCGAATATCCGTGTGTGTATCCATATAGGAATCCTGCCGCGAACTGATCTCCGGCTCCGGTTGTGTCGATAACTTTTTCTACCGGCAGGGCGGCGATGGTATAAGCTGTATTGTTGCTTATGATGATAGCTCCCTTTTCGCTGCGGGTGATAATTGCTGTTTCCACATGCTCGCTAATTGCGCTGATGGCGTCGTTAAGGTCTTCTTGCATAAACAGAGAGTTGATTTCATCTTCGTTAGCAAACAGGATATCCACATGGTTTTCCACAAGCTTTAGGAAGTCTGCGCGGTGGCGGTCTACACAAAATGAATCAGATAGCGTCAGGGCAATCTTGCGGCCAGCTTCATGAGCATATCCGGCAGCGACTATAAAGGCTTTCTTGGCTTCTTCGCGGTCGAAAAGATATCCTTCCAGATATACTATCTGAGCCTCGGCAATAAGGTCTTTGTCTACATCTGTCGGGCATAGCTCAACACTGGCGCCCAGAAATGTGTTCATTGTGCGCTGCGCATCCGGTGTTACGAGAATCATGCAGCGTCCGGTAGGGGCGGCATTTCCCAGCGGGTGTGTTTCGTAGTGAACTCCCAAAGATTTGATATTATCAGCAAATACTTTGCCCAGTATGTCATCTGCGACTTTTCCGATAAAAGCACCTTTGCCCCCGAATGATGCATAGCCAGCCATAGTGTTGGCAGCAGAGCCGCCGGAGGTTTCCGTTCCTTCGGGCATTTGGGTATACAAATCTACGGCGCGATTTTCATCTATCAGGGTCATGGCGCTTTTTTCCATACCATGCTGCCGGTTTTGTTCTTCTATAAAACTGTCAGGGACTTGAGATAGTACATCGACAAGAGCGTTTCCTAAAGCTACTACACCGTATTTTGTATCAGACATTTTTATGAGCATTCCATTTTTGTTGGTTTTTCGGTAAATATGATTATCCCTTCTATATTAATTAAAAAAGAAAGGCCATGCCTTATGAGTAAAAAGAATACTGAGAGAGAGAAGATCGTTCAAAAAACGCTGGAAATTGCGGCGTTTGATAAAGTTCTTGAGCGTAGAGAGCGAATCTTTAACAGCTTTAAGCTATAGCTTTTTCGTATGGGCCTTCAATAATGTCTTCCAGATAGCCAAGATACGGGATGGCATTATATGCCCCGTGGTTTTGCACGCTTAGTGTGGCGGCTGTGCAGGCAGTCTTTAATGATCGCTCAAGAGGCAGGCAGGCTTGCAGGCATGCAGCAAAAAAACCGCAAAAAATATCTAATATGACGTCGTCGCATCCTTGTTCTTTGGGCTGTTCAAGATCATAAGCAATCTTACCGGCTTTTTGAGCGCTAGCTCCCTGTGTGCCACAGGATTTCGTGGTTATAAGATATACATCATCGTTTATGTCAGACACTTCCGAGCTTTCATCGCATACGATAATATCTGCTAGCGCAGCAAGATTTTTATCAAGGCTTTTGCCAAGGGGAAGGCAGAGCATGATTTTTGCCTCGTTGCTTTTTATCTGTTTAAGCCAGCTAAGGAGGGCGTCGTCTGCAGCATGGGCGCTGGAAATTACAACCATATTGCGGGCGTTAAAGTGATCTGCGGGCACTATATCCCGAGACAATGAATTGTCATCAAGAGCAACGATATTGGTTTTTTGATCCAGAATATTTAAGCTTATGGCTAAAGAGCTTTGCTTTGGATCTTTGCCAAGAGCAGAGGTTTGCACGCCTTCCTTGCGCAGGATATCGAGGGCATATTGCCCCAAAAGGTCAGTTCCGATTGTGCTTACGAGAGAGACTCTGGCGCCGCAACGTGCAGCACTAATAGCTTGCAAGGCGCCGTGTCCTGTTAAATCAAGAGATGGCGGATTAGCTATTTCATTGCTTGAATGGGGAGTGAGGGGCTCATTTAGTTGCGCATCAATGTTAATGGCAATATTTCCTATGACGTGTATCATTATCTATCTTCTATATTATTTGTTTATTTATTCTACGGGCACACAGAAAAAATTGCAAAAGATTGCAGCAAAGGGTGATCCTAACAAAAATTAAAAAAGAATTACACCAGAATATCGAGCATTGTCCCGCGCGCTTCATTGATGGGGGCAGACTTGGCAGTTTGCTGCGCCATCTTGCTCATCTGCTGGGCTTGATCGAGATTATGTTTTACAGGAGACAACGCCATACTTTCGCGTGCCATTCCCATATCGGTATGTATTGATGATTGTATGTTCATAGATTTCACCTGTTACGTTCGGGGACTATAACATAATATTTGCTGCATGTTGATATAAAAAAAGGGGCAAGATTGTTTAATTCACTGATTGTTCTTATGTACGACTCGCATTAATATGTTCTTCCTAAACTATTTCGTTGTAACGCCCGTGGACGTAGCCTTAAATTGGGTTTATGTTGATAAAAGAGGAATATTTGCATGGAATGTAAACGTATCATTATGAATTATACAGTTCCTCCCGCTGCCGAAGATCTGGAGGATCTTACAAGCTTCCTGTGGGATAGCCTGCCCGATGAGCTAGTCTCGCGGTGCGATGATCTGATGATTGCGGTAGAAGAATTGGCGGACGACACGACGCTTGATGATCTGGATGTTGAAGATCCTTTTGAATTACTGGCCTTATACAAAGATGGAAAAGAGATATCTCCGGGGGTCGAGCGCAAGGTCGCCAGTGAAGATGATGTGCTGGTTCTTTACCGTAGGCCTATTTTGGATATGTGGTGTGAGATGCAGGAAGATCTGCAAAATTTAATCAGGCAGGTTGTTATAGAAGAGATCGGGCGGCATTTTGACTTTTCCGAGGAAGATATAGAAGAAATGACGGGACGCCACTATCAAGGCCTGTTATAAACATTTTTCTAACATGTTTTACAGTTTTTGCTGAAAAACAGGAAACTTCGCGATTAGAAAACTATGCAGAGTGTTTCGTGTTATGGTACAGTGCGTTGTCGTTGAAGTTTTCAAATCGTAAGTAACTTGATAAAAATTTGGGATAGTAGTTTGTTTCGTATAGTCCATAGCTTTTCTTTGGCGGTTTTAATCACATTATTATGGACGTGTGCCGGTTATGCGCAAAGCGTTCCGGTTACGGTTGATGGTAGTGTCCCCGGCCTGACGGGGACTGTTCGCAATACGTGTGACCCGGCTATTGAGGAAGTTATCAGAAATCAGGCATGGGAAGCAGCTCAGCGCGAAATTTCACAAAATGCGAATATATATGCGCGGCCAGATAGTGTTTTGTCTCTGTCATGTTTTGATTCATGGATGGATCATCAAAACTGGTATGCCAATAATAACTTTCCTGTGAATCCTGATGAATCAAAAGGCAAATTGTTGGGCGGTCTTATGACTGATCTTTTTATAATTCTTCCCGATGACATTATTACGAGTGTAGATCCAAACCTGACTGAAGGTTATGTGCAATATGGTATTCTTGAGATACTGGTGTTAGACCAACTGGTAGATGTTGGAAGCGTCACGGGAAAAGTGGATGATGTGGCAACTCTTTTTTGGTGTATTGGTGATAAAAGACGTCATATAAGTAATTCATTTCCAGGTCGCATGATTGGAGATCGTGCCAAAAGGCAAAATCCGACTCCGGCCTATTCGGCTATTTATTCCGGACTTGGTAGTAGTGTTAATTCGAGCAGATATAACTGTGACATGATGAACAGGGTATGGCAGCGGACGAAGTGCTATGATTTTGCTACAGAAGATAATGAATTTTATGCATCAGGGACGGCCTATACCGGCGGTATGGATCATGACGGTTTTTATACCTTTAAAGATTATGTGTCCAACGAATATCGCAGAGAGCCCAGATCGTGTGCTCTTCCAAGTACAACTATGGTAAAAATTCCATCTCTTATGGATCTGCGGTGCTATTTGCAGGCACATGGCCCGCCGGGGATGCCTATTGATTCTCCGACAATTCCGGGCTTTGCCTGGATCGGTGGAGCGTCTTACACGGATCCAAGTGGCAGGGCGATGACATGGCCGGTGGCACATGCAAAAGCAAATCCTCCGGCTGGTACTCCAGGTGCGGGGGATGCCATGCTGCATTACTGGAGTTTACTTTCCGGCGATACGTCTGTTCCTTGCGCCGCACCTATACGCACAGGCTTTGTTGTTTTAGGGGAATCAAATACTCAGTATTATGATGCGGTCTGTCCAAATCCCGGATGTTTTTATACAGCTCCCGGCTCGCTTGCCGGAATGGGCAGTTGTTCCCGATAAATAACTACCTTATCGTGTGTTTATTCACAGCGCTTTATTCATGAATTCTGACATGCGCCGCGCGAATTGTCCGGGGTTGTCTATTGGCTCGCCTTGAATAATCTTTGCCTGATCGAGCAACAAATAAACCGCATCATTGATATCTTCGCCTTTGTTATTAAGTCCGGCAATTTTCGCTATCAAAGCATGAGAGGGGTTAATCTCCAGCACAGGCTTGGTTCCTGCCTCATATTTTTGATGCAGGCGCAATACGCGCTCCATATACATATCCACGCCACCATCAGGAGCAACAAGGCAAACCGGAGAATCTGTAAGGCGTTTTGATCTGCGTACATTATGGATTTTGTCTTTCAGGATTTCCTGCATTTTGGTGATAAGAGCACTTATAGCGGGATCGTCCTTTTTGTCGGCCTTATCGGTTTCAGATTTTTCTTTGCTATCGGTGTTGTCGCCTTTATCGCTTTTTTCGCCGTTATCCAGACTGTCAAAATCAACATCGCCTTTTGTGATCGACTGGAAGGGGATGTCTTTATAATCAAGGACAGTTTGTAGCCAGAAATCGTCAATAGTATCGGTAAAGAACAGAACCTCTACGTCTCTGGATTTAAAGCCCTCAAGTTGCGGGCTGTTTTTGATATTATCCAGTGACTCGCCGCTTAGGTAATAAATCTTGTCTTGACCGGCTTTCATGCGCTCGACGTAATCGGCAAGTGATGTAAGCTCTGCCCCGTCATCGCGGGAAGAGTAGAATCGGCAGATTTTGAGCAGGCTCTGGCGGTGCTCTGTTGCGTCGTATAAGCCCTCCTTAACAGCCGGGCCGAACTGCCCCCAGAATGTGGCAAAGGCCGCAGGATCGTTACGGGATAATTTGTCCATGTCACTTAAAACACGGCGCGCAACGGCACTGCGGATTTTTTCGATTGTCGGGTTGTGTTGCAGAGACTCACGGCTGATATTCAGCGGTAAATCCTCGCTGTCGATAATGCCACGCATAAAGCGCAGCCATGGATACATAAGGTTTTCTAGATTGTCTGTGATAAATACCCTGCGCACATAGAGCTTTACAAAGTTGCGGCGGGAAGGATCAAACAAATCCCACGGGCGCAAAGTCGGCGTATAGAGCAGGGAGCTAAACTCTATGGTGCCCTCGGCCTTCCAGTGAGAGGTCATAATCGGCTCATCAAAACCACCGGAAATATTCTTGTAAAAGCTGTCATACTCCTCTTTTGTGATTTCGCTTTTGGGGCGCATCCACAAGGCCGAAGTGCTGTTTATAGGTTTTGTGTCTTTATCTTGGGAAACGAACTCCGGCGCGCCAAGGAAAATGGGAACGCTTATATGGTCTGAATATTCCTTGATCGTCATTTCAATTTTCTGATCGAGCATAAATTCTGATGCTTCGTCTTTTATTGAAAGCGTAACGGCTGTTCCGCGCTGCCCATCCAGACGGGCTGCTTCTGCGCTACTTGCTTCACGAATTGTAAATCCGTCATGGCCGTTTGATTCCCACAGCCATATATCGTCATTGCCTGCCTTGCGGCTTATAACCTGTATTTTATTGGCTACCATAAAACCGGCGTAAAAGCCTACGCCAAACTGGCCAATGAGTTTGAGCCTGTCTTTGCCGTCTCCCATTTGCTCCATCTGCTCCATAAGAGCGGCGGTTCCTGATTTGGCGATTGTTCCTAAATTATCGGCAAGCTCGTCCTTGCTCATTCCGATGCCGTTATCAACAACAGTTAGTGTACGGGCTGTTGTGTCCTTATAAGTGCATATGCGAAAATCCGGATTGTCTTTTATAAGGTCAGGATTAGAAATAGCGTCGTAACGCAAGCGGTCGCATGCATCGGCGCTGTTGGAAATCAGCTCCCGCAAAAAGACATCGTGGTTTGTATAAAGTGCATGTGTAACAATTCGTAATAGTCTTGAGACATCGGCGCTGAAGCTTTTTTGCTCGAAAGACTCGGTTGTTCCTTTTTTCTTTGCGCTCATTGCTTTTATACTCCTTGGAAAAATTGCTAAGGGGAATTTATGACGCAGCAGCTATAAAAAATCAAGAGATGGAAGAAACTGGTTTTTATAAATAAAAAAGAAGGCTTTTGATAATAGATTGCGTATATGACTCTAGGAATCTTTTTTTGAAAAGGATATACTGCACTCCTTACGGAATTAGAAATTACAATCTAACAAACATAAAGGTTAGTCGGATGAGAAAGTTAACTATGACAATTATGGTGCTTTGTGCTTTTACACTGAGTGCTTGTGAGACAATGCAAAATCGTGGAACAAAAGAGACTGTCGGGACTGGCGCTGGTGCCATTGTGGGTGGACTTCTCGGCTCCAAGATAGGTGATGGATCGGGGCAGCTTTGGGCAACCGGTGCGGGTGCATTGCTTGGTGCCTATCTGGGAAATGAGATCGGAAGATCTTTGGATAGAGCTGATAGACAATATATGAATACTGCTTATGTTAAAGCGCAGGAAGCTCCTCTTAACGAGCCTATTTCATGGAGCAATCCGGAAAGCGGCAATTATGGTGAGGTTATTGCGACAAAGCAGGGATATACACAAAGTGGAACTTATTGTCGTGAATTCCAGCAAGTCGTCTATATAGGCGGTAAAGAGGAATCTGCATACGGAACCGCGTGCCAGCAGCCTGACGGGACATGGCAGATTACGAATAATTAACAATTATGGTTAATTTTTAAGGATTAGACAAACCGCTCCATCTGATTTTGGAGCGGTTTTTTTACTTAATTTCTTTGAGTTTTTGTGCGCGCGTTAACCCGAAATGAACAGAGGACAGCTCTTCATCTTCTGCGGTGATTTTGAGTAATTCCTGCATAGAGATGGCTCCCTTCTCACGCCGCTTTTCAAAAATTATATTATATAGGTGAACAAGTGCTTCCCATGGCATGCCGCCGATTTCTTTTTCAAACATGATGATAGCCTGATTGGTAAGTTCGGGCATCATGTTTTTATCAGGGCACTGGCGGATCAGCTCTTCAATAGGAATGAGGGCAGGCACGCACCAGCTCATGACTTTTCCTTCTAAAAGCTCCAGATTCTGTTTTTCAATTACTTCTACTACAACTTGATGGTCGTCGGGTGTTATGAGCCGTGCAAGGATGTTATACAACAAGTCCAAACAGAGCTTGCGATGCATGCGTGCGTTTGCTTCCTGATTGGTGAACGGGTTGTATTCCTGAAGGTTTGCAACCATTTTTGGCTTGATCGCCATGCGCTCGGCAATCATGTCTGCGATGGATTGCGCATAGGTGTTTTCCCCTGTGTACAGGACTGCTCCTAAAATAGTTTGTGTGTCACATCCGCCCCACGCCATTTGCTGCGCAGGGATGCTAAAGCTACGCCATTGTTCTATGGTGGCCGGTTCATATGTTGCGCCTATATCCTCCGTAATTTCCACGGCGGCAAGGATGGGGTGCTTGTTTTTTTGATACTGGCTCAGGTTGTTTTTGAATATGTATTCCATAGTGTCAACGCACATCGGGAATGGAAACTCTTCGGCGCGAAATCCGGTTGATTTGTGCAAAGTGCCCGTAATTCTTTGTTTAACAAGAGTTGCAAACGGTTCCTTGCGGCCAAGAAGAGTTTGGGCGCAAACCGAGAAAATATCTCCGAGCAGGTTCCGGTGGAAGAGTTCCCCCGGTGTAAGATCAGGAGTCAGGATATTATGCTCATCCTTAAAATTAGGGGCTTTATCATTATTTTTGGCGACCAAAGGTGATTCATATTCTTTACATAGGGCAATGGCATGCCATGCTAAATGGTATGCATGGTTGCGCAAAGATTCTATATCTTCAAAGCGGTCATAATTTATGAAGCAAAGCGCCAGATAAGACTTTTGTTTAAAAAAGCCGAGGAAGCCCGGAGTATCCTGTTTTGCGATGCATACAAATCTGCTTTGATTTTTGCCCAAAATCTTTTTTAAATCATCTTGGTTGGGGGATTCAAAAATATATCTCCCCGCCGGGTGGCTGGCTAATTGTCTTGATTCGGCTCCAAAAGCTTTTTCGCGTTCGTTTTCCTTGTGAAGAATGTACTGGATTTGCAGGCGCGGGATACAGCGCATGATCTTGCGTTTTATGACATTGCACTCATGCTGTGCGGTTTTAAGATCTATTGGCGTGACCCTCATTAGTATGCTTGCTCATTTATTTTTGTAAGATGGGATACAATAAGTAATGGTTTTTGGTTACGCAGAAGATTAAGAGTACAAGACCGAGGCGCGCGAGTATATCATAAAAAAGGTATTATTAAGCGGGTATACGAATATTTAATATTTGAACAGTATAGTCACAGCAAATATCGTACGCAAAAGGGCTTGTAACTAGACTTGGTTGGTTAAATGTGTACGATTTGTTCACGTGTCTATGTACGACGGTCGTACGAATTAGTAAAAATTTTACATGGTAAGAAGAGATATTGTTATGAAAAGTGATTTTTTAAAAGGAAAACGTGGCCTGATTATGGGCGTGGTAAACGAGAACTCTATAGCCTGGGGTATGGCTAAGGCATTGGCAGCAAATGGTGCTGAGTTAGCATTCACATATCAATGGTCTCGTTCACTTCCAACTGTCGAGCCTTTGGCTAAAGAATTGGGCGTGGATATTCTTATTCCATGTGATGTACGCGATGAAGAAGCTGTTCCGGCGGCTTTTAAAGAGCTGGAAGAGAAATGGGGCAAAATTGATTTCGTAATTCACTCTATGGCGTTTTCAAAAAAGGCGGAGTTGGACGGGCTTTTCCGCGATACATCCCGTAAGAACTTTGAAATGTCTATGACGATCTCTGCATATTCCTTTATTGAAGTTGCACGCTATGCTGCGCCATTGATGAATGAAGGCGGATCTTTGGTTACGTTGTCTTACTTTGGTGCTGAGCAGGTTATTCCAAACTACAATGTAATGGGCGTATGTAAAGCTGCTCTTGAAGCTTCTGTACGCTATCTGGCTGCTGATCTTGGCCCTGAAGGGATTCGTGTTAACGCCGTTTCTGCTGGCCCAATTATGACTTCAGCAGGTAGCGGTATTCAAGATTTTAACTTCCTGATTGACTGGAATGCTGTTAACTCGCCAATGCGCCGGACGGTTACGTTGGAAGACCTTGGTAAAGCTGGTTTGTATCTTCTATCAGATCTGGGTTCCGGTGTGACAGGGGAAGTTCTTCATGTCGATTCTGGTTATCACACTGTGGGTATGCTGGCTACTGATCTGGACAGCGTTAGAAAGAACAAAGCTCTGCTTGAGCAAGTCGAGAAGGATTTAGTTGAAAGAGAAAAAGCAGCTAAATAGTTTTCTCTTAAATAAATAGTTTTAAAGCGGTCGGATCAAAGTCTGACCGCTTTATTTATAGGCACGA
>JAGYOK010000080.1 GCA_018399685.1 Alphaproteobacteria bacterium
CGGGGCCTAGCCAAGGAAGAAATTTTCTTGGAATTTTATTCTGGTTCGCCGCCCCTTTGATTTCAATATATGCGTCATTAGTTTTTTATTTTTTTTGGGGTGCTGCAGCAATAGCTTTGCCTGGTTTTTTGTTTATAGGAATGCTTTTCTTTCTCTGTAGGAAAAGTGCTTTTGGGCGTTGGAAAGGTTTTAAAGAATGGGTTTTCTTGGTTGGCGCTACCATTGCTTCTGGCGCGCTAATATTTTCTCCGCTTACCGTTATTTTTAAGCTATCAGTATCAGAGAGCTATGATTTTGTATATCCTTCTTGGCTGGCAGGAAGCGTTGCGGTCTTAATTATAATTTCTGCAAATATTTTATCTGCCTATCCGGAAGAGAGAAAGCCTTACTATGTGAAAACTTTCATCTTAGGCTTGTCTTCTCTTTTTCTTATTTTCTGGATGTTTAATAAATTCGATTCCATACCTATGACTGTTATGAGAATCTATAAGTTCGGCAATATAAGTGCTTCGAGCATGGTGCTTGATAGTTATGGATGTAAGGTTGTTGATAGTTTAGGTTTTAAGAATATTAATAAAAAAGATGATATGTGTGTCATGAAAGATGTTGTTTTGTTGTCTAGATTAGGGGATGAATTTTATCTTGAAGTTAGCAAGGAGGGCGGTGGGTTAGTAAGATTTACATTGCCGCATGATAGGGTTGTTAGTTGGTCTGAAAAGATAGGTGGCTAGTTGTTATCATTTTTTGGATTTAAAGATAGCTGATGGTAGGTGTTTTGTTAATGCTGCTTCTCCCCAAGTGCTAAAGTATCCTCGAAGCTTGAATAGTGACTTTGAAACAGCTTGGGGGGAAATGCCAAGCTGGTCTGCTATCTTTTTCTGCGAAAAACCAGCCGCATAAAGCTTGAGTATCTTGACTCTTCTTTCGGTGAGCTTGGCATGTGCGAGTGCGTAAGCCTTCTTGCGTATGGCTTCCTGCTGTTTTAGATCGGATGATAAATTAAGCTCCTTCTCCCCACCCAGTACTATAAGCCAACCCTCAAAGTCCTTCCGATATCGGTGGTCATTACGATAGGCGGAAGGGTTGGAGCTTGGATTATGAAATTCGCAATACCTTGCGTTCCTCATCTCGGCTTTTTCACCATTTGAATAGCGGTCGTAAGCAATGGTGAAACGCCAACAAAGTTCGCAGAACGGCTTCTCGATAAGGTTTATTTCAGCGGCTATGGACTCGGATGGTGTACGACTCTTGATAAAGAAGAGAACCTCCATCAAGCAGTCGATGTCGGCTTGATCCTGTGGGCTCAGCCCGACTTGTCGAGAAAGCAGCTTGAATGTCTTGATTAAATTGTTGCAGCCAGTGTGCTTTACATGCTGTGAAAAGGATTTTTCCTGGTTAAAACCAGGAAGCGTACGCTTGATTGATATACTCGCCGCGTCATCGAGGTGTTTGGCAATCAAGGAGAATAAGCTGTAGCGCCTTGAGCGAAGGGTATGGGAAGGCGTAACCGAAGCGCTGAAAGCCTCTATGGCAGCAGCCATTTCAGGGGAACAACCCTCGACCGCTAAGGGCTTGTGAATTGGCGAGCTGGAGGTAGCCATACAGCCATCAACCTTTTTGTCATAAGATAGATCTGTCATGCGCACGATCCCATATTAGTCTGAGGATGTCTACCGAAAGGAGAGGTGCGTAACATGAAAGATACGAAGCTTAGCCTGGAAGAGTCGCTTCTGAACAAGTATGGCCCGCTTTTGACGATGCCTCAGCTTGCCGACCTTCTGCACCGAAGCCCCGATGGGCTAAGGATCGCTCTACAGTCACGGCAGCCTTATACGGAGGAAATCAACAAAGCAAAATTGAAGATAGGTCGTCGTGTTTATTTCCGGGCTTCACAGATTGCCGAGCTGCTGGACAGTGATCGGCTCTGCGGTGAGCGGGGGTGACGCATGGCAATTGACCTTATTGCGGCCTTTACTGAGCCGCCGCCGCCGGTTGATTACGTTCTTCCTAACATGGTTGCAGGAACCGTAGGCGCACTTGTATCGCCCGGTGGGGCCGGTAAATCCATGCTGATACTTCAGCTGAGCGCGCAGATTGCCGGCGGCCCTGACCTACTGGAAGTCGGTGAGCTGCCCACGGGGCCGGTAATCTATTTGCCCGCCGAAGATCCACCCGCGGCTATCCATCACCGGTTACATGCCCTTGGTGCGCAGCTTACACCCGCGCATTGAAAAAACCATCGGCACCTATAAAAAACGTTTTGATTTTAATACAAGTACTAGAAAAATTAAACCATT
>JAGYOK010000081.1 GCA_018399685.1 Alphaproteobacteria bacterium
GCTTTGGAGTGGAGACGAAGCCCAATTGTGAAATGCCACTTCATCAAGGGAAAGGCGAGGGGCTGGGTGTTTGGCAATTAATCTCTTTGCGAGAGTGCTTTTACCAGCGCCAGCATTTCCAAGAAGTATCGTTCTCACCGTGCTGTTCCTTCCTGGGTAACGCGTCGGTTTGGAGCCGCGGAGCGGCGGAAAATCGGTTGGACTTCCCCCACTGGTTATGAGTTGTTTCGATTTCTAGCGGCAATACTTTTACATTCTGCATGAATTTCGACCAAGTTAGGCGGAACTTTGTACGAAATTGCAACCTTTTTGTCGAATGTAGGCAGAGGGTTATAAATAGGTCCTATCAAATGGTCAAATTCAAGACTAAGCAATAATAATGCTCTGTACGCTTTGTGAACCGACGCCTCGAATTCTCGTGATCGTTTCTCTAAAAGCTTTGGCAAGGAAGGATCAGTAACCTTAAAGTCTCTTGACTGGTTATGAATTAGCTCATTCCTAGCTTTCACCAGAGAGACAAGATGGCCATATCCTGGACCTTCTTTGTTGATTTGCTTCCCACAAACCAACCGAGGCACAACAACCCACTTCGAAGTAACATCAAGGTTATTTAGATGAGCCTTAAAGTATGAATCGCCTAACTGCCATGCTCCATAATCATTGATTGCCGCCTCAACACATAGGGCCGCAAAGATAATTGTTTTGATACCCTGCTCAAATGCGTCACTGTCCAACTCTTCTTCCTTCTGCTCATTCTCCGCTTGCGCCATCTCATCCAGCTTTACCAGATGTTTTGAGTACGCCGACTCACAAAAATCAAAATATACATGGGAATACCCGCCTAATCGTGATTTTCCATCATTAGGGTGCTGGACATTAGGGTATCGATTCAAGATGCCTCCGAAAACTCATAACGCCTTGCTCACCGGTGGAGCAAATTGGCACGTATTTCTACTCCGCACAAATCGGGACAGTTTGCGGAATCCGAGAGCAGCAACTTGTTAAATTTAGTCCTGCATACTATCTATAAATGCGACCAAATTCGGAAAATCAGGTCCTTTCAATATATCTAGTTTGTTCGATGTTGCCATAAGTATACTTTTTCTTGCTTTATTCAGTCGTCTAAGTTGCGGTACTACTTGTGAATCTACCTTAACGGCAAAATCATACATATCCTTGAATTCTCGAGGGATTTTATACCCTTTGCTAGAGCTTGCAATGAGAACGTCTGCATCTCTCAGTTTTGCAATGACGCTGGACCTGAGTATCTGTTCTGATATTCTTCCATACCCACTTTCGCGTAGGTGACTCATTATCGCGTGAGTCGGAACATACTCTAATGCATTGTTCCAATGGCTCTGGAACAATAGAAAGTCAAGGGCGCAGACCTGCATCTTTGTTTCGTCATCGTGGTTGTTTCGATTCTTTTCTAGGAAAATTGCAGCCCGATTGAACGAGTACTCCATAATGACCTGATCAAACTCATTGAGATGCGTATCTGCATTTAGTTTGGGTGAGTACTTGACAGGCCATTCATCAACACCAACTGACTTATAATTGATTAATTCGAGGTACTTTTCTTGAAGGGCAACACCAGACTTTCCTTCATATACCTGCGCTAGTGTGCCTGCAATAAAATCAGCTATTTGCACCCCAATATATTCGGCGCTTGATACTAGTTCAAAAGTAGACTTGAAGAATAAATCAGGCACATGATTATTGTCGACGTATGCCTTCATTGACCTGGTAAATTCTGCATCTCCTGTCTCATCGGCCAAAACTCGAATGTCAGCGTAATGCTGAAACAAAGATCCATATACCTTGCCATTCAGATTTTTTATAAATGATTTTTTATATTGATAGCCGCTATCTTTATATATCTCAACTTTATCTACTGCTAACGCATAAAAAGTAAAATCTAGGTGTAATAGATCGTCTAATATTTTTATTCTTCGCTTATGATCGTCTTTTGCCCTCACTTTGGAGGACTTCATCTCACTACTTTGAAAATGCTTCCGCTTAATCTTATCCGCATTTTTTATAAATTGATCATTTTTGTCTGCGTCAACGATAATCGCACACACGATGAAATAACAAGAAGCTCCGGCCTTCTCCGTATCCAAATCGTGGTTTCCTGATTCATCTATATATGCGATCTTTGGAATCATCGTCCGTTCCTGATAAAAAAATTTAACGACCGGCTCACGCGCCGGTTTGGAGCCGCGAAGCGGCGGAAAACCGGTCGCTGTGCAGCCGATTGTTAAAATGACGGAACAATGTTCTCACGCACATAAG
>JAGYOK010000082.1 GCA_018399685.1 Alphaproteobacteria bacterium
GGGTTGCACAGGAATTAAAATCGCGTCCGATATTTTAATAGCTGCGGCGATCATTCCTTCAAGCTTAGCCGCGCCATCGACAATTACAATATCGTAGGGCGACGCAATACCCGGAAGAGCTTTTAAATTTTCTGGGTTCCCGTAAGCAATGAAGGGCAGGGGGTTATCTTCTCTTGCTGCATGCCAATCACTAGCGCTGCCTTGTGGGTCTGAATCCACGAGTAAAACTCTACCACCTCGATCATGGTAGAAACGCGCTAAATTTGTACTAAGCGTGGTTTTTCCAGATCCTCCTTTAGGATTGAGTATAGAAATAATTGGCATGACATATCCTTTCGAGCAATGAGTTTTTGTGTAATTGAGTAAAAACTCATTTATACATTTACACACTTTTCAGTTTTACCGATTCATCGTTTTCACAAAAGGAGTAATAATGGACTTGGAATACTTATCCTTAGAAAAAATCCAGGAATGCTTTTTACGACACTGCTGTCCTTTTCAATTTTGCAGAAGAGGGAGCTTTTGACTTTCCTTTACTTCGGCACGTCCGGCAGCGGATCACCTGCCATGGACTTTTCAACCAATCTGGCCAGGAATTTGGTAAACGGAACTATATCCTGTCCTACACTGGCTTTTTCAAGGGCTTCCATATAGGGAATACGCTTTTCAACCGGGATCACCGTCCACGGATAGCCGCCTGCGGCTATCATACTATTCATCAAAAACCGGCCTATACGCCCGTTGCCGTCAAAATACGGGTGAATATATACAAAAATGAAATGCCCCAGAACCACCCGCGCGGCAGCGTTTTCTTCTTCGGTCAGCAATTCAAAGAATACCGGCATGACATCGCGCACAGCCTCATGGTTCATCGGCACATGCATCGAGCGGCGGAGATAAATGGGGCCGTAGCGATAGCCCGCAAGATCGGACGGGCGCAGTATGCCCGCTGTAACGCTCGGTGCAAACAGCTCTCTGTACCACGCACTGTGATCTTCATCGGCCACATGGCCGGGATTTTCTTTGCCCAGAATACGCTCGACACTGTTATGCACGGCCTGAAATGCCTGCCAGTATCCGCGTGCGGCCAAGGCATCTTTATATTCGCGGTCTTGTTCGTTATTGTCCGGATTCCAGCTCCCTTCGCGTACACGCTCAATTAATTCCGGCGTTACGCGATAACCTTCAATCGAAAGCGAATGATAAGCATCGGTGACATACACGTCTTCGACATGTTTCATATATTTTTTTACGGCGCGCGGTAGGCCCGGTGCTTCGGGAAAATGATCTATCACCGATGTGCGCATAGTCTGCCAGAGTAGCTTGATCCGGTTAACGTAAGGCGAGGTTTCCCGTACAGCTAGAATATAAGGCAAAGCGGTCTCGAACGGATCATTTTCAATGACCTTGTAATCTGCGGTCTGCATAGTCTTGATAATATCATCGGCTATGCGCTTCCGCCCGATATTGCGAAACGCGCCGGTCAAGCGCCCGGCGATAGAACTATGTCCGCCGTCCAGCAGCTTGGCCAGCAGGCCGGAGGAATCCTTAACCATCGCCAGCGCCGCCCGCGCATCGGTCGGGTTTTGCGTATAAAAGCCGGGACTGCATGAAATCAAAGCGGCCTCCAGAGAAAACAGGCGCAGGCCGTCTATAATCTCCGTTTCCTCAGTTTCCGGCAATTTGGAACGTACTTCGAGAAGAGATGTTTTGTAAGGTAACGCCGTGACATTGTTCCGGCTTTTTGGTGAACGGACAACAAGCTGCTCCGGTACGCTCCAGTTTCCAGCGTGTAAGGATAAAGATTGTTCAGGCGATAAGCACCACTCTTTATCAAAACGTTCTTCAAGATAGGAAGCAGAAAAGCGCCAGAAAGAGGCATACCAGGCCGTGCTTTCGCCCTGTTGTTCATCCGGGCGTGCTGGCACATACCAGCCTTTCATGACCTCTTTTAGAAAACCATTTTTGAGCAAGCGTTCCCGATCCAGCCGCGATAAGTTCCGTGAACGTATAGCCGCAGCGCCGTCTTTATCCTGCAAGGATTTGAGACGCTCTAAAGAAGCCGCAAGTTTTTCCGATGGACCGGGCATGATTTATCCTTATAATTAGCTTATTATGTTCTAGCATTTTTAGCTTATTGTGTATAGTAGTTTTTAGCTTATTGTGCGTTATTATGGTTATATGATCCGAAAATTTAAAAATCAGGGCTTATATCCCCCAAAACATTGGCCAAAAATGTCGCTTTGCGCTGCATGCCTATTACGGATTAAACGAGAGCCTGCTTCCTTATTGTTC
>JAGYOK010000083.1 GCA_018399685.1 Alphaproteobacteria bacterium
GTTCCAGCCGAAGCAGGAAGCAAGGCCATATATCAGGCCTGCGTGGGATACGACAAAGGACAATGTAGAAAAGGAATTTATAAACCAGATGAAACGAGCTATTGAGGCTCATTTCAGAAGATACGAAAGAAAACGTGGCCTTAGATAACGCAATATACAGGATATTATATGCGGATACAACCGTCCAGGGGCTGGTATCTAACAAGATATACAAGACCAGGGTTCCGCAGGATGTGGTAATGCCTTGCATTGTCTATCAGATTATTTCATCTAACCCTGAGGACACGAAAGACTTAACGGGTGATGTTGACAGGGTGAGGGTGCAGGTTACGGCCATATCAGAGAGCTACGCAGGGGCAAGGGGTATCATTGTAGCAGTAAAGGCAGCTTTAAACAGATATTCCGGTACTGTGGATGGGACAATAATAGATTCGATGACCTACGATAACATGGGAGACTTATATAATGACGAGTTACATATGCAGTTTATTGACTTTATAGTAAGAGTAAAATGAGAATAAAACTAAAAAAGAATTGGAGAAAACCCAGCGGGAAAGTTATCCCGAAAGGTAGGGATTTTTTTGTAACGAACAAACTGGGTAATGAGCTTATCAAAAAGGGATATGCAAAATATTACAAGGATCCCATTATAGATATTTTTGCTAAAAAGAGCAAGATAGAATTTGAAACGAAAGACGAACATTTAAAACAAAATAAAAATGGCAACAACAGGAATAGTTAATGGAACCAGTTTACTTCTGTATGTAGACGGAACCGCTGTAAGTCATTCCACCAACTTCACCATAAATATGACGATGGAGACGAGGGATGCTACAACAAAGGATTCCAGCGGGTGGAGTGATAAATTAGAGGGCTTGAGAAGCTGGTCGATAGATGGCGAAGCTATGATGGCATTTGATGCTACTTATGGCTTTGATGATCTTTTCGCCTTGTATAATGGGAGGACTTCGGCAACCGTGTTATTTTCAACAGAGGTGTCAGGTGATAAATATTACACCGGAACCGGATATTTAACAAGTTTATCAGAGACGGCGGGTGTGGAGGACTCTGCAACTTTTTCATTCACATTTGAAGGAACAGGAACACTAACAGAAGGAAGTCAGACATAATGGAATTAGTATTAAAACTTAAGACAGGATTTTTCAAGCGCAAGGTTGGTTTTCGCTTCGATATGCTTTCATGGTTTTTAGTTTGCGACATGAACGGTAAGGAATTGCACGAGATGGGAGATATACCGCAGGAGCAGCTCCTTACCGACATGTTGTTTGCAAGCTATAAGTCTTATTGTGTGGAGCATCAAAAGGGTGTGAGATATAGTCGTAAGCAAGCTACTGGTTGGGGTGATAACATGACCAACAAAGACGCAAAGCGGTTCGTTGACACTATGATGAGGGCTAAGCTATTTGGAAAGAGTGTTTCTGAATGGGGTGAACAGTCAAAAAAAAAGTAACATGGGATGACGTACGTAGGTTTGCTTTTGGGGGGTTGGGATTAAAGCCTGATGAGTTTTGGCGGTTGACCTGGTCGGAATATAATTTGATGTGTGAAGGGTATGCAGAGCGTGAGCAGCGACAGTTTCGCGGAGAATGGGAGCGCACGAGATGGGTAACCTTTCATTTGATGAACGTGCAGATAGATCGAAAGCATAGGCTAAGAAGTTTACAAAGGCTGATAAAGTTCCCTTGGGAAAGAAATGAGTTAAGAAATCCACACATGACTAAAAAGCAATACATTGAATTAAAACAAAAGTGGGGGTTAAATTAGATGCAGCATAAGACCGGATTAATGGTTTTGTTCAACGCCGACACTACTGGATTAGTGCGGGGTTTGAAGCGTACGGAGAAGCACACTAAGAGCTTTAAGGCTTCCATGATGTCTTTAAGCAAAGTCATTGGTGTGGGTTTTGGTGCTTATGCTATTGGTGGGATTGTTAAAAAGGCTATTCAAACCAATATAGAATTTGAGCAGTCAATGGCCGATGTTCGGGCGATTACAAAGGCCAGTCAGTCAGAGTTTGCAAAATTAGAGGATAAAGCAAAGCAACTGGGGGCATCCACAGAGTTCACAGCATCGCAGGTTGCTCAGTTGGAAAAGGAATATGGTAAACTTGGGTTTTCCACTCAGGAAATTCTTGACGCATCACAAGCTACGTTAGACCTTGCCACTGCGGTTGGTTCTGATCTTGCAGAAGCTGCCGGAGTTGCTGGG
>JAGYOK010000084.1 GCA_018399685.1 Alphaproteobacteria bacterium
TGCAAAATTAACGCCAGCCTCAACTTGAACCTCGAGCTCAGACGCATTGTAATCAAAAGTCAATTGACCGCCTTCATTAATCCGCTCAAAACTACGCTTCCCATCGGGCTTAATGATAGGCAATGTACGTGGGGTCACATAATATTTTGGCAGTAAATCGAGATAGATTTCTCCGCAGCGATTCCAACCGCGAATGAAGCCAACAGTGTAAGGCATAGCAGCAGCATTCGAATGCATTGCCCCCTGCATAATAGCCACCCCAGAAATTTCATTGTCATTGATTCCCATCGCTGCATCATAAGAGCCCAACGTGTTTTGAATTACCTGGTCAGCAGATGCAAAAGTATTTGTTAACTCTGGTGGAATAGGCTGCCGAGGAGCCGCGCCGGGAGGATTGACAGGCTTCTCAGGATTGCCTTCAGCCCATTGGTTATAAAGCAAGACGCTTGCTTTTTGCGGTTCAGTATAAGCTTGCTGATAATCTTCATTATCTGGAATAGCTTCTACAGGAGCCACCCACTGAGATTGAGTAATATTCTCCATCTCGTTACATAAAGACTGCCCAGCAAAGTTCTTCATTTTTTGCGCGCCAACCGCTTGATAAACATAAGGCCGCGTGAACTGCTCGGACGCAGCCCCATTGGTATCTTGGAGCATGATGGAATTGCCATCAAAGAATACTAAAGGTAAATGAGAGAAGTTCGTCTCCTCATGCTTGATAATATCACTCTCGCATAAGGTATACTTATCAATCGTAATAATTTCGGTTTTACGAGATTTCAATACTTGCGGCGCTTGCTCAACCACGCCAGCCTCTTCCCAAGCAGCCAATAATTGCTCATAAGCTTTTTCCGCAACAACATGACCATTAGAGAGCTTTAATATCTTCATCTTCGTATATTTTTTGCGATAATACTCTGCAAATAACATAATCTCTTCGGTCTGATTCTTATAAGACCAATTAAAGTTTTCTAAATTGCTGCCGCGAGTAAAACTTGCGTTTTTCACTGCATCTTCGCCGTAGAGCTCAATAGCCTCGCTTTTGGATTTGGGAAATAACTCATAGGCATACCGCCCGTCTCCCTTGTGGGAATCCCGCGCCAATGGGTCAAAACCTGTGAGAGTAGGGTCAAAGACACGCTCAATATAAATATTTTGGTCGAATGATTTTTCATGAGCGTAGTCTGTATAAATCTTTGCAACACTGTAACCACCAGATAACAAGTCTCGATAAAGTTGATAAGAGAGTGCGTCCTTATCGCCACCGGTGAATGCCGCCTTCATATGCGCTTCAACTAACTTAATCATCTCAGGGTTGGTTATGGCCACCCCATCAGCAGCACGGACTGAAAAAGCAGGATCCATTTTAGAAAACTCGCCGCACAATCGACTGACATAAGCTTCTAAAACATTAAATTCAATATTGGGTTTATTTAATTCTGCCAGGGTATCTAAATCATCACTGGTCAGGTTAGTTTGATAGACAAACTTTCTAAAAAAATGAAAACGGTCATAGTTGCGGCGAAAGTAATTGTAGCTACGCTCAATATCGTCTTTAATGCTTTCAAACATACCGCGTTCTTTTTTACGAACATAAGCCATAGCCTAACGATTCCTTGTCAGATGTTGTCGCCGGTTAAATTGCTGACCTAATGTAGCCATAACGCTCGAGGCGCCGTTTTGCTTATTGTGCACTGACTGAAGTGTTTTGTCTATTAGCGCTAGTTTAATGGCATCTGCACACGTATCACCAATATCATCAAAACGATGGGTATCATTGGCAGTCAGTTTGCTCATATGTTCCGTGCATAACGCCACGTGCTTCCCATAAATTGGGAAAGAAACACGTTTCTCAGCAATGTAAGGTTGAATAGCCAAAAATCGCTGAGCCTTACCACCTGACGCCCGTGTTCGCTCAATATTCCATACCTTAATGCCGCGCATTTCTGACAAAACACTCGACAAAGTAACACCCGTCGATTTTTTCTCAATCGCCACAATCGAGGGTGGCACATCATAAAGCATGCATTGTTGCCAAAAATCTAAGAAATTATCCCTCAAATCCTTAGGCTCAACACGAATCTCCAGGCAATCAATCCAATGCAAAGCTATTTGACCGGTCTTTCGTCCAAAGGATTCAATTTCATACATTCCCCAAAAACTAAAGACAGTCGCATCATTATATGACTTGCTTGTTTCCGCT
>JAGYOK010000085.1 GCA_018399685.1 Alphaproteobacteria bacterium
CGTGCAGAATTACATCGTGCTATTTGGCAGATTGCCAATGATTTGCGCGGGAGTATTGACGGTTGGGATTTTAAACAGTATGTATTAGGAATGCTTTTTTATCGGTTTATCAGCGAGAACTTGACGAGCTATATCAATGCTGATGAGCGTCGTACCGGCAACAAGGATTTTGATTATACAACACTTTCTGACAAAGAAGCTGAGTTCGGGCGTGCTGATACCGTTAAAGAAAAAGGGTTTTATATCTTACCCAGTGAACTTTTTGTCAATGTAACCAAAAAGGCACGTAATAATCCTAACCTTAACGAAACGCTTGCGGCTATCTTTCGTGATATCGAAAACTCGGCAAAAGGCACTGACAGCGAAGATGATCTCAAAGGTCTGTTTGATGATCTTGATGTCAATTCAAGCAAGCTTGGCAATACTGTTGAAAAAAGAAATCAACGGCTTGTTAAGATTTTAGAAGCTATTGGCGGACTTAGGTTGGGAGAATATTCCGATAACACAATAGATGCGTTTGGTGATGCGTATGAGTTTTTAATGACAATGTATGCTTCAAATGCCGGGAAGTCTGGAGGAGAGTTCTTTACGCCTCAGGAAGTCAGCGAGCTTTTGGCTGAAATAGCTACGGTTGGCAAGAAGGAAGTCAATAAAGTATATGACCCTGCTTGCGGGTCTGGTTCATTACTTCTCAAATTTGCGAAGGTTCTTGGAAAAGAAAAAGTACGGCAGGGGTTTTTTGGGCAAGAGATTAACCTTACCACATACAATCTTTGCCGTATTAATATGTTCCTGCATGATATCAATTACGAGAAATTTGATATTGCTCACGGTGATACTCTTAGGGATCCAAAGCATTGGGATGATGAGCCGTTTGATGCTATCGTTTCTAATCCCCCATACTCGATTAAGTGGGAAGGCGATGCCAATCCCATTTTGATAAATGATCCTCGCTTCTCACCTGCGGGAGTGCTGGCACCCAAAAGCAAAGCAGACCTTGCCTTTACTATGCATATGCTTTCGTGGCTATCCACCAGCGGAACAGCGGCTATTGTTGAGTTTCCCGGCGTTCTCTATCGTGGTGGCGCAGAAAAGAAAATCCGCAAATACTTAATAGATAACAACTACGTTGATACGGTGATTCAATTGCCACCAGATTTGTTTTTCGGTACGGGCATTGCGACATGTATTGTTGTTTTTAAGAAAAGCAAAAAGGATAACAAAACATTTTTTATTGATGCTTCGGCTGAGTTTGTTCGTGGTGGCAATAAAAATAAACTAACGGAAGCAAATAGAGCCAAAATTCTAGAATCATTTACTGCAAGAAAAGACAAAGCGCATTTTGCGAAACTCATTGATAATAAAATGATAGCTGGGAATGATTACAATATTGCTGTCTCAAGCTATGTAGAGCGAGAGGATACACGTGAGGTAGTGGATATTAAGAAACTCAATAAAGAGATTACTCAAATTGTAATCCGTCAAAATGAACTGCGTTCTGCGATTAATGAAATCGTCGCCGACATTGAAGGTGTGAGATAACATGGTTAAGAGGATGAATAAAATTGAGAAGTTAATCGAGGAGCTTTGTCCTGATGGGGTTGAATTTCAGGAGTTAGATCAAGTCTTGATCTATGAGCAACCTACTAAGTATATTGTGAGATCAACTAAATACAGCGATGATCACGCAACTCCTGTTTTGACTGCTGGGCAAAGTTTTATACTTGGGTATACAGACGAGAGTGAAGGGATATATAAGGCTGATAAAGAAAACTCCGTTATTATTTTTGATGATTTTACGACTTCATTTCATTGGGTCGACTTTGATTTTAAGGTTAAGTCATCAGCCATGAAAATGATACGACCAAGGCTAAATGCTGATATAAGTTTTAGGTTTGTATATTATGCGATGAGATGTATTGGTTATCAACCGCAAGATCATGCTCGTCACTGGATCTCTAAGTATTCAAAATTTCAAATCCCTATCCCGCCTCTTGCTGTTCAGGAAGAAATTGTCAAAATTCTTGATAATTTCACGACGCTGGAAGCGGAGCTGGAAGCGGAGCTGGAAGCAAGAAGGAAGCAGTATGAGTATTACCGGGACGAGTTGTTGAATCTGCGTGATCATAAAGAGGTGGAGTTTAAGGAGTTGGGTG
>JAGYOK010000086.1 GCA_018399685.1 Alphaproteobacteria bacterium
TCTTGTCAAAAAAAGACCCGTAATACCTCTAATAAATTACCACTTATTATCACGGATTGCAAGGCACTATAATCTATAATTAATCCTTCTAGTATAGTATGTTCGATATAAATACATTTATATCTTTTATCTTGTTTTTCTTTTATTTATTATTTTTTGTTGCTTTTCTCTCTTCTTGCCTGCTCTTACTTGGGTGTACGTGAGAAGGAAGAAGGTATTTTGGTTTTGGTTCTGCCCCTGTATAATCAAGAACAGCACAAAAAAGAGCAGTGGTTTTCCTGCTCTTTTAAAATCTATATTTTGCGTTTTATTTAAAACAAACAAAGCTGATTTTTACTTTCCTGCTTAAATTTCCATTCATCATTTTTCGCAGCATAATCTAGTTCTTCAATGATGTATTTTTCTGCGCCGCCCCACCGCATAAGATTGTTGTGATGGATAAATATCGACTTATAGCCTGTTTCCGTGATCGGTAATTCTTCGTTCGCCATAATCTCGATATGTGATAATTTCTCCCCGTATGTTTTTTCAAAAGCGCGAGAATAGCTTTCTACATAATTAACATTTATCGTTATTCCTTCCCAGATTATTTGCATTGCCGCGCCCTCCTACGTTCAATAAATTGGTAAATATCCGTTATCGGATAATAGCTCTTTACTGGTTGTTTAATGCTCTTTGCAGCCGCTTTAGCGTCTTCTATCGTTCCCCCTTCACACAAAACTATGTGATAGAGTTTTTCTTTGCTGGCGCATAAAATATCTGACATGGTTTCCCCCTATCCGAATAATGATAATTGTTGCGTGTTTGCTATTGGTGTGATTATTACCGGCTCTTTTTTTAAATCTTCTTTTAGACTATTGAATAAACGCCCATGCTTCCCGAAAAAATGAATTGCCGCTGGTGTGAGTGCGGTTTCGTATGTTTCCAACGTTAAAGAATTACCGTGAATAACTTCAGCGGCAATGCCACGCAAGGAAAGCTGGATATAGAGCATGTGATAAGTTGTGCGATTTAGCTCTATAGCCTGAACGCTCATAGATTCCATTAGATAATAGCCTTGTTCTTCCACCATATCGGCGGCGGCTAAAATCATACATCCCGCCCCTGCTGCCGGATCACTCAATGAGAAAAACCCGTTATCTTCAATCCAACCTGTCATATCAGGCATTTGTATTTGCGCCATAAGTTTGGAAACATTATACGGTGAAAAAAACTGGCCGTTTTGTTTGTCCAATACTTCAAGCTCTCCGGCGAGCTCGCCTAGGAAATCACAGCCGCCTTCACAAATTGCCAATGTGGCCAATGTTAAAAGCTCCGGCATTTTGCGCACTTCGTCTTTATCGGAATATGTGCCCACAATCTCCATATAGCGTTCTTCCAGTGCGTTTGCCTTTTTCTCATCCGTTTGTGTTTTCTTGGCAATGGCGCAATTAGCCATTTCTAAGAAGTTTTTAAAGTTCTCCTGTCTGGATTTAGAGCGGTCTATATCTTCTAATATTTTGATAAAGTTTTTTTTGAGTGTTTCATTTTGCATTGTTAAATCCTTTGTTTTATGAGTGCATGTGCGCATGCACTCTTGCCTTACGGCGAGTGCAGGGAGGCAAGCGTAAGAGAGAAACCCCTTGGGGTTTGCCGAAAGAATTTTCAAAATTGCGGAAGGTTTGCGGGAACGTCATTTATGACGATCTCGTGAAGACCGTCATTTTTAAAATTGTTTTGGATTTCGACCTTACGCGCGCCAGGGATGGCAATCCCTTAGCCGGACAGTTATGACCGGACAGAGCAACGCTCTGTATCAAAAGACCAATATGTTAGCCTTCAACCAAAACATCATTCCAGTCATGGCCGCGTATATCGGGGCTATGGCGTGATATATCCCCGGTGAAATTGCTTTTGTTGATTGCTCCTTGGATTTTTTCTGTCAAACGATCACCGCCTAGGTCATTGTCGGTAATGATAAGAACGCGCTTAATTTGTGGAGTTTGATCCAAAAATTTGCCAATCAGTATCATTTGCTCCGATGACATACCGCCACCCGTTGCGGCGTAAATGCTTTGT
>JAGYOK010000087.1 GCA_018399685.1 Alphaproteobacteria bacterium
GTAGGTTCGGGGTTCGATCCCCTGACGGCCTACCAATGAAATCAAGCACTTAGCTCTTTGCTGAGTGCTTTTTTATTTGAAAAAGGGACTGTGGCTAGCAATGTGGCTAGCAAAATCGACGTTGCTTGAACTCATCATAGACATTCTCGGCAACAGTACCCATGGCAATAACACCGAAGGTTTTAGATTCAATTCCTATCGTATAAATCAGTAAAATCAAGGAGTTATAGGCGCTTACTTGTGACTCTTTTTTAGTTTTGCTACTTTATTGCTACCCTGGTGCGTGATTTTTGGTGATTATTATCATTGCTTTCATTCTTATCTCCAAACGGCCAGGCTCAGGGGACTCATGGTTCTTGCGATTCGGTACAGACCGATGTTGGGCATTTTTTTAGTCCTGCTTGGTCCAGTTTGTTGTTGATCTATCCCATTTTTCTACTTGACCAGTTATTGAATTACATCTGTACCAAACATAGCCGTCGGGGCCTCTAAAAGAATATTTTGGAAATATTAAATAAAACGCAATACTAATAAAAAAAATAATAATCCCCCACTTTATAACATCTAAAAGCTTTTCTTTGACAGCATCTTTCATTTTAGACTTTGTCTTCGATTCAAAAATATATTCCTTAGTTTCCGAGAGAGGTTCAGGAGTATTGTTATGGTTTTTAGCAACTTCTTTGATTTTTTGAGCTTTACTAGCAAGGTTGGCGGCAATCTCTGGTTCCAATTGAGTAACTACTTTTCCTGCCGATTTCCTTTTATATTTTTCTATCCTTTTATCTTGCTCCACTTTACCTAGGTCTGTGCTATCATATAAATCTCTTGGTTTTTTTGAGCTTTCTTTTTCAAAAAGTCCATATCCTCCATCAACTTTTCTAATTTCATGTGTTCTTTCGTTGACATCCATATCTTGTAAACGCTTCGATTTTAGAGCAGATTTAGCGTGTTCCATACTTTGATATGGTTTACCAAGAGATGTAAGAACAGATTTTTCAGTAACAGGTTTTTCTTGTACTTTAGGTTTTTTGCGCCAACTAAAGCTACCACGTTCTGACTTTAAACTTGGGGCTTTTCCTTGTTTTCTCTTAAATCCCCATCCATTTTCAACCCTTACAACATGAGTTTTGTCCGTAGCACACATATTGCCCAGACGTTTGGACTTTAAAACAACTTCAGCTTTTAAATCGTTTAGATAATCCTCCAGAGTTTTTCCGGTCTTCTTCGTACTCCGTATGAATATCTTAAGGTCTCTGACAAGTTGATTATATTTGAATTTTTGCTTTCGAGAGAATGTTTCCATTAACGCTTCTTAAAAAATTGTCGATAGTCTTTGTGTGTCTCGATTAGCAATTAAACAGTGATCCTCAACAGTGGTCAACTCGGTACTGAGTAAACTTTTATGGAAGCCCAACGGTTGCGTAACCTGGCGGGAAACAACTGATACCGCGGAACTTGTCAATGAAAATGAGACACTCTGTGTTTAAAATTAGACCACCTGGATGGCTTGCGTATTATCAAGAATAACTGCTCTTCCGCCAAAGTGCTGGTCAGAAATTCGGTCTCCCCATCGCATGCCTTTAATGTTATCGGTGAACTGCCCGGGACGGTCCTGCCGAATGAAATTATCGTCGTCTGCAGCCATTATGATTCTCATATCGGTATCTCCGGCGCTGCTGATAACGCCGGAGGGACCGCCGTGATGCTCGAACTTGCCCGGGTGCTCGCTTCGCAACCGTCCCGCCGTACTGTCCGTTTCATCGCTTTCGCCGCCGAAGAAACCGGCCTGCACGGCAGTACCTGGTATGCCCGCGACCTGCTCCTGAAAGATGCCCGTGATAAAAAAAAGACCTCATGGATACCTGCTGTCGATACAACAGAATGCCAGCAACATCGCCTGGTCTTTAATCTTGATGTGCATGGCCTGCTGCTGGGAAGTAATTCCGTGCTGGTCTGCGGCAACGATGATTGTATCGCCTCCGTCCGCCTGCTCGCTAAAGAACGCGGAATCCAGATCAACGTTGCGTCCGGCCCTATGA
>JAGYOK010000088.1 GCA_018399685.1 Alphaproteobacteria bacterium
ATCGCGATAGCTGCTGTTTAATGATGATTCACATTCGAGTTCCCAGGGTAAGTTGATGCCCCAGGCTACATAATTGCGCACCAGTTGACGGTAGAAGTCCAGGATAATGCCCTCTTTCGTTTCACCAAACACGGTGCACACGTAAGCCTCACTGGCCAGATCAATACCGTTGTAAAGCCACAACCTTTTTCCCTTAGCGTACTCGAATGGCGGCTGACGGTCGTCAATACTAATGATGCTGTTCGATTTAAAGGGCTGTATGAGCTTGTGCGGGGTCTTAAATTGTCCCATGAGCTTCTGCCGGTCGGCATTGCGCAGGGTAACGTTAGCAACCCGGTTTTGCCAGGCATTAAGATACCCGTAAATGGTTGCTGAAGATACTTTTTTAAAGTCTTTTGGCTCGTATAATTCGCCCGTTTCCGGGTTAATCACTTCCACATACCCGGAGAGGAACCCATCGTACTGCCGGCTGATGTCGGCAAAGCTTGGCTTTTGCTCCTGGTGTGCAAACATAGAGTTGAAGAGGGCCTCCATGCGCTCGTCAACCACACGGCTGTTCTGGTTGCCGTGATTCCTGCTTATCAGGCACTCATAGCCCTCGCGCAGAAACTGATTGTACTTTTGCCCGAACCGTACAGGGTTTTCGGGCAACGAATGTGAAACACCGTATTTGCGTGGCATCACCTTATTGAAGTTGCGCACGTCGGTAGCTATCGAGGTCATTATCCCCTTCATGGATCCGCCCGGCTTACTCATGCGCTCGTTAATTCTTGCTGCTTTCAGTTGAACAGCCGCTTTCAGCACGCTTGCATTAATGATGTATCGTTCCTGCACATCTTCGGTAATGTATCTGCCATCGTCAAATCTGTACTGGCTGTAAAAGTCAACCGCAGCAGGATCAACTTTGTAAAAGCGCTCCATAATGCTGTCAACCCGGCGCGGGTCGTGCAGCTTTTCCTGTATGTGATTTGGCAGGCTGTCATAATCAACCAACAACTGCCTGCCATTGCCGCCCTTCTGCACCCTGCGCATACCGTACCCGCGTTTTGATGATCTGTTAAGAACCTTACTCAAGCTGTCAATACTCTTGTAGAAGTCCGGGATCAGTTCCTCAGCTGTAACTACGCAGGTTGTATTATCTATCCAGAGATGCGGCATTGTTACTAATGTTCGGTGTGTGTATCGTCCAGGTTTATTTTTTCCAAGTTTTGCGTAATTTGCATAGCCAGTTCAATGATCTTCCGGCCTTTTTTACCGTTACGGCTCCTCTTACCGGACAACACACCACTAATGTGTTCCTCACTAAATCCGGTTTTGCGAGCAATCATCCGGCCCACCCCGTAAAATTTTGATACTTTTTCTTGCTTTTCGCTTTCCATTATCTGTATCTTTGTTGAATTGTTTTGGCAAATTAACAACAGATTTCGCCAATAACCAAGAAAAAATGCAAGAAATTTCGTCAATAAAGCAAAGAATTTTGTTATTCGTTGATTCTCTTAATATTAGCAAACGCAAATTTTATGAGAAAACTGGCATTTCAAGGGGAACCCTTGAGAGCAAAACAGGAATAACTGAAGACATTATGGCGAAATTTATCGCCAAGTATCCTAATATTAATTTACAATGGTTAATTAAAGGAGAAGGTGAGATGGTTAATAATCATAATGGTAATAATAAAAATTAACCCGAAATGGATTGTACCGATTGCCCTTACAAAAAAATAGCCGATAACTATCAGGCATTAGTAGATCGGATAAACCAGGAAAATGAACGCCTCAACAACGAACTTAACTCTTTACGCCACCAGGGCCAGCCTGAAAGGAAACATCACTCGGCATAATCAGGCACATGCCTCCCAGGGTGAGCAACATCACCAAAAAAAACAATCCGTAAAGCTTTTAATACACACACACGTACTTTTCCCTATTCACTAAGTGCATCAATGCGCTTATTGTGTTGTATATGTGTGTGTTAGGTAGGTTTTTGATTATTTTAGCGGGTGGCTTTAAGGCATTTGTAGCCCTCTTTTTTTG
>JAGYOK010000089.1 GCA_018399685.1 Alphaproteobacteria bacterium
TTATCGCCCACACCCACGGATTGCTTCTCCATGCATATTCAAGCTCTGCGTTTATCATAGTCGAGTCCCATAAATCACGGAACCCGGCACGATACCCACCGGCAACTTCATATTCTTCTGGCAATGTTACTCCTTCCGCACACGCATCTTCTTGCGATATATCCTGCACACGCTCAACTCTAACAGAATTTATTTCAAGCGTGATACGTGATGCCCATCGAGGCATGTAGACCGGCGGTTTCCATTTTGACTCATAATCGCTTTGATGGTCGGCGTAATACAACGGTTTACCGTGATTTCTCCTACAAGAGCAAGCCTCATAATGTGAACATTCATCGGCGTTAAACAATCGGAAACTTTCTCTCACCCACAACCTATCACCGGGTTTACCGTATGGGCAAAAATCAGTACTGAGTCCTTTAATCATGTGTTTTTCGTTCGCATAATGCTTTGATTTAGGATTTCCAGTTCCAGGATACCATAGACCGTCGCGGCCTATTACAGGTTGCGGTTTAATCACCCTTCGAGTCTGAGACTTTGTGCCTGACAATATCGTCCTTATCATATCGGGCTTAAAAAACATCGGTCGTTCTTTCATGGTCTTTCTCCTGTGTTAAAATAACTCCGGTATTATTCGCACTTTTCAACAGTTATCTTCCAATCCCCGCACACTCGCCCCCCTCTTGTCATTTTATCCAAACTAACCACTATTTCATCCGCGTTAGCATCATACGCCAATCCAGTCAATACCAGCGCTGCGCTCATAACCCACACTCTCTCGCGTTCTTTATCTTCCGCAATCAGAGATAGCGCCAGTTTTTTGGTTAGTTTACCAATCGTATCATCATCTAATTCTAACCACGTATTAGCTTTCTTTTCCGCTTCTGTAAGTATCAATTCTGCCATGGTCTTTCTCCTGTGTGGTGTGTTTTTATTGCCGCCACTCTTGCCACCAAAGCATCATGGCTCTATTGGCGATATCAACGAGGTGCAGCCGGTCGAGCCAAAGATTTGCCGCGATAGCATAGACCTCAAGTTCTTTTGCTATATTGTTAGCGTGCTTCTCGTCATCCCACCCTCGCTTGCCACGCTTTGCCATTTCATGCAGTCGGGACCGACATACGTAGACAAACTCATCCAGCGCCCGATCCAGCGCTTCAATTTCCTTTTTCTGATCTCTTCTTTTCATGGTCTTTCTCCTGTGTTGCGGTTATCATCCAAATACAGCTTCAACCGCCGCCCTTCCTTAACTAACTTTACGCCTTTAACTTTATCCTGTTTCAGCCAAAAGCTCATAGCCGAACGAGCGCCAGTAAAGCTGAAATAATGGGTATCTATCCGTTTAATAGCATCCGCAAAAAAGCAGCCCGGATGTTGACTTACATAATTTCTCAGATTCATACACGTCCGCTTATACGGGGTGAAACTATCTCCGTTTGCATTGCCAGCCTTCCCATACGTTTTTTGTTCCGGTACAAGGCTATCGGCCAGTCGTCGTCGTGGACTCCTGTCAAACTTAGCCTGTTTGCTTTCATACACATTTCTATCATAAACTTCAATCAGTCCAATGCCATACTGTTCCAATATATGACCAGCAAAATTTCTGCCTTTCGACCTCGCCCCCGGAACGGCCACACTGATATAATTAGCGAAACACCGCCATTCGTGGGCTTGCCGAAACACATCCCATGACAGCGACGTCTTAACCTCTATGACCCAAGATAACCTGTCGGGAAGTTTAACTACAATATCAGCCGTTTTATTGTTCACAAGCGAGCTAACCTCTTGATAAACGTCAAATCCATTCCCTTCCAACCAAGCCACAACCTTCGCAGCCAGTTCCACCTCTTTCTTGCTACTCATGGTTCTCTCCTGTGTTAAAACAACTCTGTCAAACTCAATCAAAACAAAACATCATTTGATCTTTGCTCTCTTTACTATTTCCCTTGCCTTCTATCCACCAATTAAAACACTCATCCCCATCTGCCCATTTTATTACGTGCCCCTTTTCTTTGCGAAGGTCGATCG
>JAGYOK010000009.1 GCA_018399685.1 Alphaproteobacteria bacterium
GCAAAACTTCTTTATCAATCTTACGACGACGAGGAGCATTATTGCATGGATGTAAATCTGCGCTATTTAGCCACAAATACAATGTGTTGGGAGATATCTTAAAAAGACGGGCCGCTTCGCGCTTGCTCGTTCCTTTTTCTATATGCGCAAGTACCTTGCGACGAAATTCTATTGGATAGGTCATAACGCATTATAGCACGTCCTAAAATAAAGTGTAAATACTATATTTTATCACTAACGAGCGTAAGCGAAGCAATTCAAGATGGCAATAGTAATGACGGGGTGAGATTACTGGATTCCCGCCTGCGCGGGGATGACGAGTGGAGAGGGGGACGGGGGTTAGAAGTTTTGTTCGTCGTTAGTATTCACATTTGCGCCTAAGAGTTTGGCGAGTTCGCGGACGTGGGAGATTTCGTTGGTTATGATGTTACTGTCTTTTTGCTTTGAGCCTTTTCTTTTGGTTAAGACGGGGATGGTGGCGCGCTCGAAGCCAAGCTTTGCGGACTCTTTAAGCCTTATGTCACTTTGGGCAACCTGACGGATTTCTCCGGCCAGACCTATTTCGCCAAAAAAGATGGTATCGGCGGGAAGGGGTTGATTGCTCAATGCGCTTATTAATGCTGCGGCTACGGCCAGATCGGCGGCTGGCTCATTGATGCGGATGCCGCCCGCAATATTCAGGAAAATATCATAGTTTGATAAGCGAACTCCGCAGCGGGTTTCCAATACGGCCACAATCATGGCAAGGCGGTTGTGATCCCAGCCCAGCACTGCGCGCCTTGGCGAGGCAAGAGAAGAGGGGGCGACAAGGGCTTGCACCTCTACCAGTAACGGGCGCGTTCCTTCAAGTGCAGCCAAGACCGCGCTTCCGGCGGCATCTTCGTGGCGCTGGGATAAGAACAGGGCGGAGGGGTTGGCAACTTCGATCAGGCCTTGCTCTGCCATTTCAAATACACCGATCTCATCAGTGGGCCCGAAGCGGTTTTTAACAGCGCGCAAGATGCGGAAGTGATGAGAGCGGTCGCCCTCGAAATAAAGTACGGTATCAACCAGATGTTCAAGCACACGAGGCCCGGCAATCTGGCCGTCCTTGGTTACGTGGCCGACAAAAACTACGGCAATTCCGTAGCTTTTCGCCATGCGGATGATTTCCTGAGCGGATGTGCGAACCTGCGTAACTGTGCCTGGTGCACTGTCGATCGAGTCAACAAACATGGTCTGGATAGAATCAATTACGATCAGCTTTATATTTTGTTTTGAGTCACGCACGGTTTCCAGTATGTCACGGACATTTGTTGCACTGGCTAATTTAAGGGAGGTGTCTCCCAGCCCTAGACGGTCGGCGCGCATGCGTATCTGGTCGATGGACTCCTCGCCGGAAATATAGGCGCATTCAACATTGTTTTTTGTTAATGCACATACGGCTTGTAAAAGAAGTGTGGATTTACCGATGCCCGGATCTCCGCCAATGAGGATGGCTCCGCCGGGGACAACGCCGCCGCCGGTAACGCGGTCAAACTCTGCAATGCGGGTGAGAAGGCGACGATATTCGCTTTGCCGGTTATTGCGTAAATCAGAAAATTCAATGACGCGGCCTTTTTGTTTGCCGCTTAAACCCTTGGGGGCGGAGCTTTCCGTGATTTCCTCGGCAATAGTATTCCACTCGCCACAGGCTTCGCATTTACCTGCCCAGCGCGATGATACAGAGCCACATGACTGGCAGATGTAGGATTTTTGGGATTTGGCCATCAATTACTCTATGCTGTTGATTATCAAGGCATCACTTTAATAAGGATTACTCATAATCACATGCACGGGGTTGCTTGGCAAGAGGCTCGTCTGGTCTGTTGTCTTGATCCCATTTTTGTGAATACTCACCCTGAAAACCATCAAAGCCCAGTTTTTTAAGAGTGGGTATTTCGTCGCGGTGGTAAACATATTCGGCAATAAGCGATACGTTTTTTTGTTCGCCAAGGTTTCGATTAATAACGGTAAGAGCTTTGATAAGGCTGTTTTCATCCGTCTTTGGTGATTCTTCATCACAGATAATCTGATCCAGATAACCACGAACGCATGATTTATCGAACTTTATAAATTCTACAAGATCGCCGAAGACGTACAGCCGGTTTTCGTGGCTCTCCCCGACAGCAAAATCATCAAGAGCAAAGCGGTATCCTTCTTTTTTCAGGCTTAGAAGGTGGCCAATATCAGCGCCCCGGTCTACGTCATGCTCTAGTATTTCAAACACAACATCTTGTGGGGCAAAGCCGTGAACCTCGATAATTCTTTTGATAGATGTGAAAAATTCCGGGCTTAATGCAGAGACAACCGAGATGTTCAGGCTTATAGGCTTAATACCTTTCTCGGAAGCGTTTATCAGTGCTGTGTTGCATGTGCATAAATCCATCTCAAAATGTTTATTATGCCTATAATAAAGGCTGACCAAAGGGTAAATTTTATGTGGAACACCTCCATCATCAACGGGGCGGCTGAGGGATTCGTGAAAAATGATACAGTTATTTTTGTCTTTTACGGGATCAAAGCTCGTGACATCGTTTTCAAAAGCACCATTGATAACGGTATCCCAAAGATCCCTTAAGGTGTTTGAGCCAATGCTCATTGCTTGTGCAAAAGCTTTTATAGGAACTTGATAGTTGGGTAATAACTCTTCACCCCTACTCATTTGGCCAACCGCTTCTCTGTTTTTATATAGTTACTCATTATTACTTTTACACTTTTGTACGCGCTCATGTCAAAAAGACAAGTAACCATTTGGAGTAATATAATTATTACTCAGGATTTAAACAGGCTTGTTTTGTGTTTTTAAACACCTTCGCGTTTAAAAGACCATTTTATGCGGGCGTGATCCGAGCTCATCAGACCGTATATGGCGATTTGTTTGGTTTTGCGGGGCTGTATGCCGCTACCTATATAGACGCTGTCTTCCAGCTCCAGACGACCAACATCATGCTTAAACCGCCAGCCCACGCCGCCTTTCATCCGCAAGAGAACTTCCTTGCCGTTTTTTATTAATGATGCAGTTGTGTCAGGGTGGATGTGAAAGCGCAGGGCAGTTTCCACTGGTTTGACAAGATCAAAGGTGCAGGCAAAATCATCTTCCCCGCGCATGTCGTGCCCTTCATCTCCGAGGTACACTTTTCTGGAATGGGTGATGCCGTTCAGCGGGACGTATCCGTTATGGGATGCAACGACCAGAGCCGCATCTTTGGAGGTCTCCCGATAAACATGCGTATGTGTTACTTTGCGCCCGAAGTGACCGTCTTTGCGGAGCTCGCACGCATTCCGGTAATCAAGGCAGGCCGTGTTATGGGCGGCAGTAAAACGCAGGGAATCTTTCCATTCTCGAGAAGTTGGGTGTGTGCCGCAGGATACAAGTAAACGCTCCTTACCGTATGAGAATTCAAAGGCCAGAGGGGAGGCGTGGCCATGCTTGTCGTAAGGGAATTCCTGTGTGCTGCCGGTATCCATAATCAGCAAGGCGCGGCCAAGCTCTATGCGCTCAAAACCTGTGTCAGGCAAGGATTTCGACATTTTTGTATGTGTGCCTGCCTGGGCAAAGATAGAGTCGATTTCTTCGAGGTTGCCTTCTTGCGAGCTGTGGAACAGGGCAAGTTTGCGGTCATGATGGCGCAAGGTGCGTAAAGCCGCGCTTAGGGCGCCGATTTTGTTTTCCAGTGAATCGGGTGCCAGATATGCTCCCGCATGAAGAGCAGAGCGGATATCTACAAGGATTTTTAATACGTCCAGCATGCAGGCCGGAGAGCGGGAAATATGCCCTCCATCAGGCAAAATTTGTTTATCCAGAGCTTTGGATAAAGCGTTCAGCGCCTGATCTGCCAGCTTTTTGCATCCGTCCAGAGCTATGCCCGCGTAGAGCAAACCTTTTATGGCTTGTAAGTGAGGGCTTCCGTGATCCTTGGAGTTTAGAACATTGCTCAGGTGTTTGGCCTGTTTAATCATTGAGCTTAATAGGCGATCGTCAAAATCCGGATCAAAATTATCGCAGAAATAGTCGTAGTGGCAAACCCACATGGACAGGCGGTGCCCTAGTATATCGCTGCGCCAGCTATCGGCATCCCAGCTTGGGTAATTGTCAAGCCAGTTTTCGATCATAAGGCGCCCTTGTTCGCGGGCGCGCGCTCCCCCCAATGTGCGCAAGTCGCGCAACCAACCGAAGCTGTGGATGTGGGACATCCAGAGATCATCCGCGCTTTCGGGCATCCACCATTCATCGCACCATTGCGGGCCGGTGCGTTCCATTACTCCGGCAGCGGCAAGTAGTTCTTCCGCGCGCCGGGAATCGCCGCGCCAAGGATCGACGGGCTTGACTATTAAACGATCAGGAGGGGTGTCAGAGCGCAGACTCCAATCATATAAAACCGAGTTATAGGCCATTTGCCCGGCCTTACTTTTTAGCGTGTCAATCATTTGAAAGGGTATCATGGCGGGCATCTCCTTTCTTTAAGCTCGAAGTGCTTTAATATTGCGGGCGTAGAATTCGGGACCGTCTTTGAATATAGCTGTACCGGCAACAAGAACATCAGTGCCCGCGCTAATGACTTCTTTTGCTGTTTCAGGGATTATGCCGCCGTCAACTTGCAGGTCGATGTCTCTTCCTGTGGCATTAATCATGGAGCGCGCTGCGGCAATTTTATCCAATAGAGGAATGAAGCTTTGACCGCCAAAGCCCGGATTTACAGTCATTATCAAGATAAGGTCTACCATATCCATAACGTGGCGGATGGTTTCTATAGGGGTGTGCGGATTTAAAGATACACCTGCTTTTACGCCCTTATCGCGGATGTGCTGGAGCGTGCGGTGCAGGTGAGGACTGGCTTCTTCGTGTGCGGTGATAATATCAGCTCCCGCGTTTACAAAGCTGTCAATCATGGGATCAACCGGCGTAACCATTAAGTGAACATCAAAAATTTTGTCAGTGGATTTGCGTATTGATTTAACCACAGGAGCGCCAAAAGTGAGGTTGGGCACAAAATGTCCGTCCATAACGTCAATATGTATGTAGTCAGCTCCGGCTTTATCAATGGCCGCTACTTCTTCCCCCAGCTTTGAAAAATCTGCCGAAAGGATAGATGGAGCGATACGGATGTTAGAAGCAGTTTTAGCGGACATAGTTATTGTTACTCTTTTTGTGAATAGTGTATGGATTGTTCTGTATTAACCTTTTTTCAAAAATTAACGCAGCGTATTTATGAAGAAGAGCGGCGCGGCAGAAAATAACGCGCTAAAGGGTTGTGAATGGAGACTCCTTCCCATTCGATCCAAGTCTAACAGAATTGCTTTGAAATATCCACATATGAATACGCGGGAAGGGGATCAAAGTTGTTTAGTTATTGCGTTTCAGGCGGGAGATGAAAAACCCGTCCAGACCGCCGCTTTCTGCCAGATGAAACGGGAATATGCGCAAATCTCCGTTTTCATTGACTAGCTCTTCATACCCCCCGACTTCCTGTGGATTTACCGGAACGCGCGTAAAGTCGGGGTGCGTAGTTAAGAAGGTGTCAATCTGGTGCTCGCCTTCGCATTTTTGTAAGGAACATGTGCAATAAACAAGCGTGCCGCCCACGGCTAAAATTTCTGCTGCGCTATTGAGAAGGCGCGCCTGAATAGCGGTTAGCCCTTCTATATCTTTGGGTGACTTCAAGTATCCCGTATCGGGATTGCGGCGAATGGTTCCTGTCGCAGAGCAGGGGGCGTCAAGCAAGATATATGCGGGGCCTCCGGCGTTTGTAACTTTTGCGGGAGGTTTCCAGCTTTCGGCATCGCTGATTTCGATTTCGACGCTTTCTTCCAAGCCCATACGCGCAACATTTTCTTTTAGTCTGTTGAGGCGTCGGGCAGAGCGATCTATGGATGTTACATGCGCGCCAAGGGCGGCCAGCTGCATGGTTTTGCCACCTGGTGCAGCGCATAAATCTATGACATTGGCTCCGGTAACATCACCAAAAAGCATGGCGGGGATGGCGGCTGCGGCATCTTGAATCCACCATTTTCCATCATCATAGCCATGGAGCTCACGAACATTGCCTCCGCCAAGGCGGCGCAAAGTTCCGGTAGACAAGGTTGTGGCTTGTAGGGCACCGCCCCAGTAAGCCTGCTCATCCCGGTTTTTAACAGTAATGTCCAGCGGGGCTTCGTTCATGTTGGCTTCGGCAATGCGGGCGGCTGTGTTAAGGCCGTGATCTTCTATCCATAATTTGAGAAGCCATTCAGGCGTGTTAAGGCGGGAGGCATCCTGGCACGCCAGCCGCTCTGATCCTTCGCGGGTGAGCCTTCTAAGGATGGCGTTTATAAAGCCGGATTGGCGGGACATGCCCTTTTCCTGCGCCAGCCGCACGCATGTATCCACGCTGGCGTGGTTGGGAACGTTCATAAAAAAGATCTGGGTTATGCCAAGGCGCAAAATATTTCGCACAATGTCGGTTTTTAGCGCGTCGGGGCGCTCTTGCGCGAAGGTGATGAGATCGTCGATTTGCCCCAGACGGCGGATTGTGGTTGTAACCAGCATACGTGCAAAGGCGCGATCCCGCATGCCCAGCTCGGCAAAATTAGAGCTTCTTTCCAGGGCAACGTCCAGTGCTGTTTTTTGGCGCAAGACAGCGTCAAGCAGCTCAAGCGCGCAACGCCGGGTTGCCAGCGCATCGCTGCTCGCGTTAATATCCTTGGTGTTGTTGTCTTCTTCGTTTGAATTCATTTGATTGTCACGTTTATTTCATCTTACACTATGAGCCATGGGCTATCAGATTCCAAGCAATAACGCAACAAAAGCAATGCTTGAGAAGAGGCGCGCCAAACAAGAAGGGCTGGATTTATGCAAAGAACAAAAAACAGGATTCAAAAAATAATCGGAAGTAGCGTTTTTACGGCGTTATTGTTTGCTATACCTGCTTATGCCGGTGCTCCGGTTGTTGTTGAATATTTTGGGCAAAACCAATGTGGCGATGATACGGAATTTCAAAAGAAGTTTTATGAGATTGTCCGTATGCGGGACGATGTTATTTTCCTGAATTGCCGGACTATGAGCTCGCCCTCCATTGATCCGGGAAAGAGTTTGGAAGAGCAGGTAGAAGATCGCGCGGAGCTTGAGCGGATTAGTCTGGAAGAAAGAAATATCAAATTATACTTTAATGATTTTTGCTCGAAAAAAGAGGCTGAATATGACCGGATAACCGGAGAGCCTCTTTCCTTTGTTACGCCAACATTGGTGAATGGGCGCTGGATCGCCAGTAAGTTTGATATTATGGCGGCGGTTAATCTTGGCGCTACCGACAATGTGAGAGAAATTGGTCTGTCTCGGGAAGGTGAGGTTCTTCATATAAATCTCCCAGAAGATATGCCATTGCCGAAGGGGAAGGGGGCGACACTTTCCTTGTTTGCCTATGCGCCAACCACTGGCCTTGATATTGGCAAGTCGCTTGATATCGAGATCAAAAGTGAAATTCGGGGCAATGCCGTAAATTATTTTCTTGAAGGATATAAGCGTCTGGTTCCTTTGGAAGAAGAGGATGAGGCAGTGGTGGAACCGATAGAGGAAACAACCTTAACAGATGAAGAGCTTGAAAAGGCGGCGTCTGGAAGGGAAAAACAGGAGAACGAGGTGGAAAATCTGTTTTTTCGCCCTGTTGCAGCAAAGCGGGATATAGATTTTTGGGATGGAACAAAAACGCAATATGATGTTTTGCTGTCGGAAATTGCGGAAGAGGCTGGGCAGGATCTGGATAAAATGGGGTTTGTTGTTTTGCTGCAAGAAAAGCAAGATGGCGCTGCGCCCATATTGGGAGCTGGTGAGATCGTGCCTTTAGGTGAGCAAATGTCCCCCAAAACGCCTGCCGTTAATGAAGATTTGGATGAAGCGGTTATACCGCAAGCTCAACAAGAATAGGCACGTGGTCGCTGGGCTTTTCCCAGTCCCGCGCATGGGTAAGGATTTTGTGGCTTTTAAGTGAGTCTTTCAACGGTGGAGTTATCCAGACGTGGTCAAGCCTGCGCCCCCTGTTTGATTTCTTCCAGTCACGGTTTCTGTATGACCACCATGTATAGCACTTTTTTTCTTCGGGTACGAAATGGCGTGAAGTATCTACCCATCCCAAAGAGGCGCGCATTTTTTCCAAATACTCGGTTTCAATTTGAGTGTGTGATACGACTTTTAAAAGCTGCTTATGTGACCAGACGTCGTTTTCAAACGGAGCAATATTGAAGTCTCCCGTCACGACAAGGGGCGCTTGCGGGCTATAATTGCTGCGAAAGAATTTCTCCATGTCTTCCAGAAAATCCAACTTGTGCCCGAACTTTTCATTTATGCTGCGGTCTGGCTCGTCGCCGCCAGCAGGAATATAAATATTGTGCAACTCAAAAGCTGGAAATTTTACGGAGATGTGGCGGCAGTCGTCACGGCTAACGCGGCAAAATACGAGAGGATTTTCAAATGGCAGGCGCGAGATAATAGCAACGCCGTTATAGCTCTTCATTCCGCTAAAGTGGATGTGCTTATAGCCGGCGTCAACCAAGGGCTGCTTCGGGAAATGTTCGTTCGGAGTTTTTGTTTCCTGAAGGCAAATAACGTCCGCATCGGTCTCGTTTATTAAATCGAGAACAAGATTTTGCCTCAGCCGTACAGAATTAATGTTCCATGTTGCAAGTTTCATGAGAGATAGAAATTCTTCAATCAATCTGATCCTAAAACGGGAGGCCGCCGCCAGCGCCGCCCATAGCACCAGCCATGCCTTCAGGTAAGCCGACTTCTCTTAACGCTGCCTGGGTTTCTTCCTTGATGCGCTCATCTTTTGCGGTGTTTGCGGTGTTAATCGCTGCAACGATAAGATCCTCAAGGGTCTCTTTATCGGAAGCCATCAAGCTCTCATCAATGTCTACGCGCGTGGCATCGCCGCCGCAGGTCATTGTGATTTTGACCAGACCGCCACCGGATTCGGAAGAAACCTCAATGTCTTTGAGCTTCTCATGAATTTCTTCAAGCTTCATCTGGACTTCCTGAGCCTGCTTCATCATTTTTTGTATATTTATCATGTTACGGTTTTCCTTATATTTTTGTTATTTAATAGCTCCTGATCTTAGGCTCCTAGTTATTATCGCTCGTATCATCCGAGGCCACATTATGCACGACATCTGTTAATTTTGCACCAGAGAAAAGCTCCAAAATATTTTTTACAAGGGGCATGGCGGCAAGCTCTTCCATCTCTTTTTGATGGGAGGATGCATCAATGCTTGCCAATGTCGGCGCGCCTGTAGAGTTAGACAGGATAATAACCCATGGATGCTTTGTAATTTCACACAATTTCTTGCGCAGATTTTGTGAAAGATCGGGGGGGGCGGTATCTTCGAGGCGCAGATCTATCTTGCCGTTTGGGCTATCGCCGTAATTTTTATGCTCAATTTTTATAAGATGGGCCATGTGGTAAAGCTGTCCGGCTAAAAGCACTTCTTCGTGTTTTTCAAGAAGAGCTATTACATCTTGCAAAGTTTTTAAATCCGGCGTTTTTTCCGGCGCGGGCACGACAGAAAGCTGCGGCGTGGCGCGGGCTGTTTCCTGCCCGTATGTGCCGGTTCTGGCTATACCGCTTGTGTCCATGGAAGGAGGGGGCGTGAAATCCTGATGATGGATATTGCCTGCATTTTTTGAGGCCGTCGTTCCGGTAGCTCCGCCAGCGCTTGTGGTGCTTCCTTCTGACGGGGCGGCGCTTTGATCTATGTCTTTTAGCTTTTTAATCAGGTCTGATGGATCAGGCAGGTTCGCGGCATAGGCCAGACGAATGATAACCATCTCGGCGGCGTTTTGCTCATTAGGTGAGGCGGCGACTTCTTCAAGCCCTTTGAGCAGGATTTGCCATGCTTTGCTTAAAGAGGGCATGGATATCTTTCTTGCCATTTCGCGGGCGCGGGCAAGCTGATCGCCTGAGAGCGTCAGGTTTATATTTTCTAAATCCGGTACGGCGCGTAACTTGGTTAATAAATGTGTCAGGCCAAGCAGATCTTGTATGACAACAAGCGGAGCGCCGCCGTTTTTATAGATCATGTCCATGATGCCAAGGGCGGCGGGGGTATCCCCTTCCAGAGCTTTTTCAAGCAGGTCAAGGTTCTGTGCGCGGTCAGAAAGCCCCAGCATGTCTTGTACAAGCGTGGCTGTGATGCTCTTATCTGAGAGTGCCATGGCCTGATCGAGCAGGCTTAGGCCATCACGGACAGAGCCATCGGCGGCGCGGGCGATCATGGCCAGCGCTTCGTTTTCGATCTTAAAGCCCTCGGAATCACAGATTGATTTGAAGTGCGGGATGAGCAAATCTGCCCCTACGCGCTGTAGGTCAAATCGCTGGCAACGCGAGAGAACAGTGATCGGAACTTTGCGTATTTCGGTTGTGGCAAAAATGAATTTTACGTGTTCGGGAGGCTCCTCCAGAGTTTTTAAAAGCGCATTAAATGCGTTTTTGGAGAGCATGTGCACTTCGTCGATCACGTATATTTTGTAGCGCGCTTCGGTCGGGGCATAGCGTACACCATCAAGGATTTCACGGATATCATCTACGCCGGTGCGGCTTGCGGCATCCATCTCGATTACGTCGGGATGGCGGTCTTCGGAGATAGCCTGGCATAGCGGGCAATCGGAGGTGTCTTTGGTTGTCGGGCCGCTGGTTCCGTCCGCGCCTTTATAGTTTAAGGCTTTGGCGATGATACGTGCGGTCGTGGTTTTCCCGACTCCCCGAACGCCGGTCAGCATAAAGGCGTGCGCGACACGGCCTGATTTGATAGCATTTTTCAAGGTGCGTACAAGCGCATCTTGTCCTATAAGACCATCAAAATCCAGAGGGCGGTATTTTCGCGCAAGAACGCGGTACTCTTTAATTTTTTCAGTTACTTTATCAGCCATGATTAATGTTTAGGGCGATTCCCCGTACTCTGCAAGATGGAGGAGCAGAGAATCTTGTATTTGCCCCAAGGCAAATGTCTTATGAAAAATTAGACAAAAGAGAGGTAGTTGCATATAATTCCAGCAGCAAATAAATAAAAAGACACAGATCATAAATAAGCCGGGATATAAATGGAACATAATAAGGCCAGATATCAATTAGAAGCAGACATAACGAATGCGGCGGTGGCTCCTTTAAGGCGGGGCTTTCGTATGGATCTGCATGAGCTTTTGGGTACTTTATATAAAAGTGCCGGGGAGGGGGGCGCGGATGCCAGCCATGTTTTGTTTATGAATGTGCACCATGCACATGATAAGGAATATTACGCCAAGCTGAGCGAAAATGATGTGCTAAAGACCTTGGTTGAAAACGCGGTGACGGATGTATTTTTGGAGCTTCCGCGAAACAGACAGGGCATTGTTGATGAATTCAACGCTTTGGCAGGGGCGGGAGATAAAAAGCATGCATATGAAAGGTTTGTAGAGGATTTCAGAACGAACAGAACCGAAACACCATATGACGATATTATAAAACCAGGATACAAAAAGGGGCAGGAAACAGAAGACGCACGCCATTATATTCGCGAGGTCGTGGCGCCACTTATAGAACGGGTTAAGCGCTATGGAATGGAAGCACATTTAACTGATGATAGTCGCGGTTCCCAAGAATACTGGAAGTATAAAAGTGTTTGCGACAAGACAAGCGGGGCGGAGTGTATTCAGGCTAAAGGTGATTATCTGAACGCGAGGCTTGATGATGCAGCTCTGGCAGCTTTTGTTGATATGAAGACAAAAGGGGGTAAAGCCTTTATTTCCGGAGGTGCTCTGCACGGGGCGCGACCTGATGATCTGGATGAATATTTGTCAAAGGGTGAAGATCGGCGGGTTTTCAGGATTGATAGTGCGCCTAACTTTGAAATATATGCTCAAAAATACGGGCTTGGGATACTTAATCAGGCTCGATCCTGCGCAGAAGGATTTGGCGATGATCCGCCTGATCTTGTTTTTCTGATAAAAGATAATATGTTCCTAACTACTAGCAACACGCCCCAATATGTTTTAGATGCTATTGAGAAAACCGGAACTGAGTTTATGCCGATTGATAAAATGCTGAGTAAAAATATTGCAAAGGAAGAGGGGCAGGAATACAAAGCTCAGGAAAATCAGGAGATTGCCGGTATCAGCCCGCCAGTCAGAGGGTTTTCCTGACGGGGGATGGTCTTTCATAAATGAATGAAGAAGTGGAAAGCCGGATACGACCCAAAAAATTCGTTGGTGGCTGCTTCCTTTCGGACCTGACCGGGCTACAATCGATATTCTGCCCGCACCGACTTTCCAAGAGCTTTTATAGTGATGAATGCTTCGGATTTCAAGAAATTTATAAGCTTGGTATGTTTTGATCATTTAATGACCCCAGATAAATTAAAGCCTTTATTATGGTGGCCATAAATGATTATGATATACCGGATGTTTATTATGAAGATTAAAAGAAAGCGTTGATTTTTTGATCTTATGGGTCGGAAAAATAAAAAGGAACGTAAATGGTAGATGGAAGTAATAATACGAAGACAGGACAGGCGACGATGTCAAACGCTATGGCAGCATTCAGCAGCCAGTTGAATCATCTGGTGCAGTCCATTGATGTTTTGTATATCAAAAATAATGCCGGGGGACGCAGGATATTCAGGGATAAATGGCCAGAGGTCGCTGAATATTTGTTTGGCATTGAGTTGACAAAATTTGATACAGAAGGCGTGAATAGTGATGAAGATCGGCGCCGCCGGAGTGAGCTTGAGGATGAGGCCGATATGCGCCGCATTGACCTTAAGAAAACCATGAGTGAATTTATTGACAAAAGCGTTGATGCAGGTTCTTTGCAATTCGAATATGTAGGCAGTGTTATAGATAAATATGGCGCTTCATTATCTAAATTTTTGTACGAAGAAGGTATTATTGAGCGCGTGCGTCCGGGCGCTTTGGAGAAGGCTAGTGCAGCGCGTGAAGCGGCTCAGGCGCAGGCTGATACTTTTGTGCAAGAGCAGAGTCCTTCGCAAGATGTTCCGGTTGAACAAAAACAGGACATTACAGGAACGCAGAAAATTGCTGAACAGGGATTAAACGAAGAGCGACTGCAGCAAAATGAATTGGCGGGCGCTTCTGAAGAACTGGTGCAGCAATCGCTGAATCCTCAGATTGAGTCTATTGAAACGGACAAGGCTCTGCCACAGGAAAAGGATAAAGAGGAAGAAAGCGCCAGACTATCTGTCGAAGAGGTGGAGTTGTTAAGCAACAAGCTGGATGAACAGCAGGCTGTGCAAGAACCATTTTTTGAAGAAAGCGGAGATGATTTACCGGCTTCGGAAGAGGATCCGTTTGAGCATGTGAAGCCGATTGAAACATCAGCACCAGACGAATATGCAGTTATTGAGCAGCAGCAAATGCAGGCCGCTGAAGAAGTGCGGGAACTGCTTGAGGATGAGGAGCAAATCCTTGTTGCGCCGGAGTTGCTGAATTTGCAGGAGGCTATGGCTGCGCAGAACATTCCGGCATTAGAGGATCTTTTGGAGCAAGGAATTTTGCTGGAAGAGCAATTACCACAGCATATGCGCTCTGAGCAAAAAGGGAAGCATGTTTCAGAAAGTGCTGCAACCGAGCGGCTGGCAGGGGATCAGGAAAGCGAAAAGAAAGAAGGGGCTTCAATTCTTTCGTTGGAAGAAGAGGTGTTGCGCGAAGATTTATCGCAAGCCCTTAAGGGACTTCCGAAGGATGAACGCTCTGCAACAAAAGTTACACCAGACCGTGAAGTGTAAAAAAGATATTACATAAAACTACATTAAGACACATGATGGTTTTTGTGAGGGGCTCTTAATTTTTGTAGAGAGCAAACATCAAGGTATTAAAGCAAATATGGCAAGTTTTGATTTTATAGAGGCATCTACCAAAGGATACGAATTTTCGTGGAACCAGCGCTCTTATTTGCTGCGAGCGGCGCTCCCGATTATTCTTGTGAAACTTGTTTGTATGCTGGCTGTGCGCTTTATGCAAATTGAAGAACAAAGCCTTATCGGCGGGCTGGTTTTTATTCCTGCGCATATTATTGAAGCTTTGTTTGTAATTAGTGTTGTGCGCTTTATTGCTTTTCGTGAACCATTATTTGATTTCAGGCGTGTGCTGGGGCGCGGGGATCAGCAGGGTATTTCGCAAGAAAAAGAAAACACACAAAAAGCATTAGGGAAGTTACTTTCAGATGCGGCTTCTTCTGCGGGCGTGCGGATCTTCAAAGCCGCAGTAGCAATGTATTTGCTTATCAAAACGGTAAAGCTTGTTTTGGTGGGTGTTATGTTTGAATACAGTAAAACATTAGACCTCGCGGCACAGCCTGCTCAGCCGGAACAAAATTTTGCCAGTATGCTTATAATAATGGCGATGACGATTTTAATCTTGTGGTCTTTGCGCTTGTTTTGGCTTTATATACCGGTGGCTCTTGGGCATTCTGTGCGCGGATTTATGGCGCGCATTCAGGGAATGATGATCTCACTTGGCCTTTTCGCCACGTTGTTTGTGTGTACTTTGCCGCTCGAGATACTGGTTTATGCAGTGTTCATAACAGCAAATTTTATCCTCGTGCCGGAGAGCGCGTTGCAACTTCTGGTACATGATATTATCGGTGCATCGGGGAGAACCATGATTTTGGTTGTGCAGGTGGCAGCTATAACATATGGGTTTGTCGAGGTCTTAACGCCGCACAAAAAGAAAAAATAAACAGCGCTTTATTTATAAGGTTGGAAGAAAAAATGAAAATATATGTAACAGATTTAGAAGGAATAGAGCACGAATTAGAGGCGGTTGAAGGCTGGCGGGTGATGGAAATAATCCGTGATTATGGTCTGCCTATCAAAGCCGAGTGCGGAGGGGCTTGCTCTTGCGCCACCTGCCACGTTTATGTGGAAGAAGAGTGGCTGGATAAAATCCCTGCAATGAAGGATGAGGAAGAGGAGATGCTCGACTCTGCATTCGATGTGCAGGAGAACTCGCGCCTTTCCTGCCAGATTATCCTTGATGAAAGTCTGGATGGGCTGCGCGTGACTTTGGCCAAGGGGCCGAATTAGTATTTTCATTTTACAGAACTACGAAAAGTTGATGCATAGTTGCAAGGAATTGTGTTATATGAAGGCCATGCATTTAGATTAATTTGACATAATCACCAGTTTCGGCTTATTATCTGCGTTGTTCGGTTTTAAGAACTTCGTTTGGAATAATAATAAAGGCATAAAATAATGAGAAAAATTGCAGTAGACCGGGATTCATATCATATTGCGTGGGATCATGCGTCAAAAGTGGATACCCGCAAATATTCTGTTTTGCCCGAAGTGAAAGCAGTTCTGGATAAAGCTTTATGGACGCCTGCAGACTTGGCTAGAGAAGTTGCTGGATTGGCTAAAAGAGCCGAAGAAGAAAATTTGTACAATAAGTGGGGAATTGACAGTGATGTTAAAACAAGCCCGCGCACAGTTAACAGGGTTATTACAGGGCAGGTCTCACCTTTTCATGAAGATAGTCAGCCAAAGTCTATAACCAAGCTTGTTGCTCAGGCATTAATCAGAGATGTTGAAACATTGTTTGGAAAACCTCCGATGATTGAAGATTCTTATAATCTGGAACTTGCTTGCGAATAGCTATATAGATATCGTTATCCACGGCTTTTCATTAAAAATTATCCTTGAATTATTTTGCTAGTAACGCTATGACTCTCTTTGCGCTGGGTTGATCCCAAATAAGCGCATGGGAGGGGTTTTCCGATCCTTGCTTGAAAAGAAGACGGAAAACCTGCTTGTTAAACCATTAAACAAAAGGAGATGCGAAATGAAATTTCGTCCTTTACACGATCGCGTTCTCGTTCGCCGCGCGGAAGCAGAAACAAAAACTAAAGGCGGCATTATTATTCCCGGTACAGCAGAAGAAAAACCATCCGAAGGCGAGATCGTCGCTGTAGGCGCTGGCTACGTTAATGAAGACGGCAAAGTCCGCGCTCTTGACGTTAAAGCTGGAGATCGAGTGATGTTCTCTAAATGGGCTGGTACGGAAGTCACCATTGATGGTGAAGAGCTGATGATTATGAAAGAGTCCGATATCGTCGGCATCATCGGCTAATATAGCTTTCCGCATTATAAATAAACGCGAAATTAAAAAATTATTAGGAGAAAAATTATGAGTGCTAAAGAAGTAATTTTCGAAGACAAAGCACGTAACGAGCTGCTTAAAGGCGTTGATATCATAGCCAATGCAGTGAAAGTGACTTTAGGTCCAAAGGGGCGTAACGTTGTGATTGAAAAATCATTTGGGGCGCCACGCACTACAAAAGACGGCGTGACTGTTGCCAAAGAAATCGAGCTTAAAGACAAGCGTCAAAATATCGGTGCGCAGTTGATCCGTGAAGTGGCTTCTAAAGCCAACGATCATTCGGGCGACGGCACAACAACCGCGACCGTTCTTGCTCAAGCGATCGTTCGTGAAGGCGTGAAGGCCGTTTCTTCTGGACGCAATCCGATGGATCTTAAACGCGGCATTGACAAAGCCGTTGTGGCTGTCGTTGCGGACATTGCCAAGCGTGCAAAAAACGTGAAAAGCAATGAAGAGATCAAGCAAATCGGCACAATCTCTGCTAATGGCGAAGCTGAAATCGGTGAAATGATTGCCGAGGCGATGGATAAAGTCGGCAATGAAGGCGTTATCACGGTTGAAGAAGCAAAGGCTCTTGGCAACGAACTTGAAATCGTTGAAGGTATGCAGTTTGAACGTGGTTACCTATCTCCATACTTCATTACAAACGCAGACAAAATGATTTGTGAGCTTGAAGATCCATACATTCTTCTTTTTGAAGGCAAGCTTGGAAACCTGCAATCTATGCTGCCAATTCTTGAGGCTGTTGTTCAGTCTTCCCGCCCGCTGTTGATTGTTGCAGAAGATGTTGAAGGCGAAGCTTTGGCGACACTGGTTGTTAATAAACTTCGCGGCGGTCTGAAAATTGCTGCGGTTAAAGCTCCGGGCTTTGGCGATCGTCGTAAAGCGATGCTACAAGACATGGCAATCGTAACCGGCGGTCAGGTTGTTAGCGAAGAGCTTGGTATCAAGCTTGAAAATGTTACACTTGATATGCTTGGTAATGCGAAGAAAATTGCTATTACGAAAGATGACACAACAATAGTTGATGGCGCCGGTGAAAAAGCGGACATTGACGCACGTTGTAGCCAGCTTCGCAAGCAAATTGAGGACACGACCAGCGATTACGACAAAGAAAAACTGCAAGAGCGTTTGGCCAAACTTTCCGGCGGTGTTGCTGTCCTTCGTGTCGGCGGTATCACAGAAGTTGAAGTGAAAGAGCGCAAAGACCGCGTTGATGACGCGCTTCATGCTACTCGCGCGGCTGTTGAAGAAGGTATCGTTGCCGGTGGCGGCGTTGCTCTTTTATATGCCGGAGCGGCTCTTGACAAGCTTGATGTTGATAACGAAGACCAGAAAGTTGGTATTGAAATTATCCGCCGCGCCTTGCAAACTCCTATACGTCAGATTTGTGCAAATTCTGGTGAAGAAGGCTCGGTTATTGTTGGCAAGCTTTTGGAGCAAAAAGATCATAATTATGGTTTTGACGCACAAAAAGGTGAGTATGCCGATCTTGTAAAGGCTGGTATTATCGACCCTGCAAAGGTTGTGCGTACAGCTTTGCAAGATGCAGCAAGCGTTGCTGGCCTTTTGATTACAACCGAAGCCGTGATTACCGAAGTTCCGTCTGATGATAAAGTTGATCCGGCTGCTGCTATGGGCGGCATGGGTGGAATGGGCGGCATGGGCGGCTTTTAAGCTTCCGATACTAGCTCACTAATGAACAATAAACCCCCGTGTCAAGCGATGCGGGGGTTTATTGTTTTTACTCTATTTTAAGGGACGCTTATGTTTTTAGGTGGTCTGTTGTTAGTCCATACAAAGAGTTTTAAGATAATAAGCGTCGTACCGAAGAATAAAGCAATAACGTTCCAAAGAATAACAGAGAGTAAGTTTAGCGCTATGCCATAGACCAGCCATAAAAAGTATGATCCATTAAGCATAAAAAGAGTAACTCCAGAAAGGTCTTCACCTTTTTTTGAGTAAATAATTTTTAAAGTTTGAGGTAGGGTGCTAAAAGCAGTTAAGAATCCTGCGAACAGCCCAAGAATTTCCGGATTATCTATCATTGTTCCTATTTATTAACAGGCTTCCAAGGCATGCAAGTGTACACCATTTGTGGCAAGGGATAAAGTGGTTTTGAATTTTTCTTTACGGCACCATGCCAGGAATCTGTCTTCTGGAACTTTTAATGATATATTTGCCAAATACTCCTGAATTTTGCCGTCACCGTCAAAATCAAATGTTAGATAATGTCCAAGTACACCACTTTTTTGATCGAATTCTACTCTGAATTCTGATGCATCAGGGTTAATAGATTTATATGGTGTATCACGTTTGATTCTATGTGCCAGATTTGTTGCAAATTCAGTTTGTTTCCGGTAAGAGGCTTCGACTTTTTTTGGATCCATGTTACCGTCATGTGTTGTGATAAATAGATCACCTTTTTTTAGAGATTTTCTAATCTCTCTTAGGTTTGTACGAATTGTTGTTTCTGGAACAACAAGCCTTCCTACGTAATCTCTTTCGGCGCCAACATTGAAAAGAGTGGCTCCAAACATTGTTGCGACCAGTCTTGTATTTTGTCCGCGCCCCCTAGGTGCCTCGAATCCGTGTTGAAACAAGTCTGTGATGAAACCGCCAACAATTGATTGCGTGAACTTTTCTCTAATCGCGGGAATGCCTTTTTCGATATATTCGGGGTTGATATCAAAAGCAGTGATGTTGGGCACATGCTTAAACTTTTCAACTATTTTGAGGTCTTTGCGTTCCAAGGCAGGAACCGTACCAATACCTAATAGTGCGAAGGCAACAGGTTCTTCAATAAGTGATGGAATTTTTTCGGCAGCTTGTTCTACGAGTTCTGCCTCGCTGGCCATGATGTAGTATTCAGGGGTGCTTTCCAAAAACTTTGCCCAAAGTTCCGCACCTCTAACAGGGTCGTCGGGAGATTCAGGAAGTGAATATTCCCACTGTCCGAGATGCCCTTCTCTTTGTCCGGTTTTAAGGGCAATAACGTCTTGTGTGAACAATTCGTTCCATTTGATTTTAGTGTCATACGATTTTTCCATTTTCCCGCCTTCTTTGGCGGAAGGCAGATCAAGAGCTCTCGCGGAGGTGCGAGGTGCTTTTCCCACGTTGTGATTCGCTGGTGCCCTCATCTGTATTACATCGTCTGTATCTGGCTTTTTTTGATACTCAGTAGCCATTTTTCAACCCTATTGTTTATTACCCGGTAGTTTTTTTTATGAAGCTTCTGCATTTTCCCATGCTTTATTGAATTCTTCTTTGAAGAAATTTGCTATCGCATCGCTATGAATTGTATATACCTTGACATTATCCTCAGTGAAATAAATTAAGGCTGCGACATTTGCGTAAATATAATATGAAATATTGCTAAAGTTCTGGCTGGGGACACTTCTGTATTCCGCATAATCAGATGCAGTAAAGTTAGGGTCACCTTCTTTTACAATAATTTTAAAACGTGCTTTGATGCTTGCCATTCTTTGCTCGTGCAGTTTGGCATAGTCTTTTTCCCATTTGAGAAATTGATCCTCTGACACGTTATTTACGACTACTGTACGATCTGTTTTTTCTTTCAGAGTTTCGTAAACATCTTCTAAAAAGGCTCTAAACCCATCATGCCCATACAAAACATTAACTTTTCCTTCTGGGCGTTTTTTAACACCAGTGGTGTCAATAAACTCAATATCTGCTCGATCAAAAGCAGATACAATTTTTTCAATAGTGGAAGAGTTCGGGTGATTTGTACCATTTTCAATACGGGCGATGCCTGTTTGTGACAAACCGGAATGAACAGCCAGTTCTCCCTGGCTCCAGCCAATAAGAGCTCTTGCAGCACGTATTTGTTCAACAGTGGGCATAAAAAAACCTATGATTATATTATATACTTTTGTTCAGCGCATTTTTACAACAGAAAGCAAACGCTGTTTCATAGTGGGTTATATTTTCCATTTTACAGATTGTCCAGTTTTTTCTGCTAAAAATAACGAAAAAATGCATTTATATGCATAAAGTAGGCGCTAATGTGGTTATATTATGGCAAAAATATGGGGATTAATATAGTTTCATTTGTAATAAGGCATCTTTGTTAGAAAAAGATATCCTAGAAATTCGATAAGTTGCACGTTAATGTATAAACTTATGGCTCGTACTTTGGATCGTGACCTATAAAATAGGGGAGGACGCTGGAAATGAAATATAAACGCCTAAGGATTAATCCTAAAAAGCAGATTGGCGCTAAATCTAATATAACAATATTTATTTTTGTCAGTTTTGCGGCGATCTTTAGTCTGGTGATCCTGGGTTATTTGAAGTGGTCTGATTACGGGAGCGATTCCAAGGTCGGTGTTGTGGGTGAGCAGGTAAAGCACGCTCAGGAGATTGTTCCCACACCACCTTTGCATGAGCGCATGAAAAAAGAGGTTCTTTCGGCACTGCCAAATGGTGGGGAAGGATTGGTTCACCCTGAGCCCGTGGAGCTTTATGGGCGCTGGTACGCAAATGTTGCCCCAACTGGGATAGCTGAGTTTACTTTTAAAACAGATAGTTATGAACTTATTTATGTGGATACGCCGCAAAGCACTCTTCGGAGGTTTTCAGTGGGTAAGTATAATTACGATCCGGCCACCGGTTATCTTGGGCTGTTTCCTGAGTATAACGCTTTGCCTCCACAACAATATAAAGGGATTAAATATAAAGTTATTACCTCGCGGAATTTTCAGATGGTAGTTTTGCGTAAGCTCGGCGATCCTTCAGTTTACTTTACATCTCATGAAAGGGATTTGGCAGGGAAAAACTATCACCCCATTTTCCTTTATGGGGCGTACGGTAAAACGCCGGTACTGGAATTTAAGCCGGTTGTCGCAAATCAGAAATAAGTAATAAGAACACGTACACCCATTATTCTTAAAGCGCGATATTTTTGCAGGAAAACGGATATGCCAGAGCTTCCAGAAGTCGAAACGGTTCGAGCCGGAATGGAAATGGCTGTCTGCGGAAAAGCCATAGCAGAAGCCATTGTCCGCCGCTCTGATCTACGCATAAAAGTGCCCTATAATTTCGCAGAAAGTATAAGAGGGAAAATTGTAAAATCGCTTGCGCGGCGAGGCAAATATATTGTATTCGAGTTTGAAAACGACCCGCACGAGGTGGCAATTTTGCATCTGGGCATGTCGGGTAGGGTACGTATTTATGCTCCCGAAGATTTCGGTTTATTTTCTTTACGTAAACATGACCACATTATCCTGAAGATGGAGGATAACACGACTCTTGTCTATGAAGATCCCAGACGCTTTGGAGCATTCTTTTTGTCCAGAGTGCCCGGAGTTGAAAAAAGTAACAACGGGTGGCGGGATATTTTTCCTTTTGACACTATGGGGCCGGAGCCGCTGGAAGAAAGTTGGGATGGAAACGCGCTTTATAATGCAGTAAGGAGGCGGAGCGCACCAATAAAGACCTTGTTGCTGGATCAAAGGGTGGTCGCTGGGCTTGGAAACATCTATGTTTGCGAGGCTTTGTATGCGGCGGGGATAAATCCTAAGCACTTGGGAAAAGATTTAGCGAAGGCTAAATGCGATGCTCTGGTCAGGGAGCTAAAAGCGGTTCTTTACAGAGCGATAGAGGCGGGAGGCAGCACTTTGCGGGATTATCAAAAGACAGATGGTTCGTCCGGATATTTCCAGTATAGCTTCCACGTGTATGGCCGGGAAGGCCTGCCATGTATGAAAAATGGGTGTAAGGGCATTATTTCAAGAATATTACAAGGCGGGCGCTCGACCTTCTATTGTTCAACATGCCAGAAATAGAGTAATATTTTATTGTGATCTATGACCTTAAAGGGCTGATATAAATGAAGATGACTTGTAAACATGGTGCTGGTTTAAAATCAAAGACAGGAATGGCTGTTTTTATATTGTCGTTGCTTTTTGCACTTATATATATACGCCCCTCATTTGCTGATGGTTTTATGTATAAAGAAGAGGCTATCCAGATGCCTGTGCAGTTCTTTGCTGGAAATCAGGATATCCCGCTTATGCCGGGTTTGGTCGAGCTTGAGGCGCGTTCGTTTTCTTACGATAAGCCCGAAGGGGAAATCACCGAGATGGTTGCGCGAATGGACGGTGTTACGGCTGAGCAGGTTTTATATTATTACGAAGTGACGCTTCCGCAGTTTGGCTGGAATCGCATTATTGATGCCAAAGGCGGCAGTTTTTATCGCAAAAACGAGCATCTTGATTTCTCTTTTGGTACAGAAGATGAGAATAATTTTGTAAAGATTATGATTCGCCCCAGTCTGTAATTTTTTTTTAAGATTAGCGGCCTTCGCCATTTAGGAGAGTTTAAAATCATCAGGATCGGCGTTTTATCGCTTAATATTGCTTAATATTGATTGTGCCGGTGTAATAGTGATTTTAAAAAATGATTCATAAAATATAACGAATCACTTGACAAGGAAGGCTTTGGGCGAGTATTAATCTGCCTTCTAATCCACATTAGGGATTGAGATATAAATGGCTTTTAAGCATATACGCGCGTTTTAGAGTGAGTAAGGAAAATACTCCTGTGGATAAAACTGGGTATAAGGCTGTATATATAATTGTATAAAAGAACGTACATAAAAGATTGAAAAGGTTTAAGAATGGCAAATCACGCATCAGCAAAGAAACGTGTCCGTCGCAACGAAAAACGTACTGACGTTAATACTTCACGTCGCAGTCGTATCCGTACTTTTGTGAAGAAGGTTGAAGCGGCAATTTTGGCGAAAGATCCGGATGCAGCTAAAGAGGCTCTAAAGGTTGCTCAGCCTGAGCTTCAGAAGGGTGTGGCGAAGGGTATTATGCATAAAAATACCGTAGCCCGCAAGATTTCCCGCTTGAGCGCTCGTGTAAAATCTATTTAAGATTTTAAGAGTAATAGCTGCTTAAACGCGGTTTTGTAATTAGCTGAAATAATGAATAAAAAATGCCTTGAATGACATCATTTGAGGCTATTTTGCTGTTAAAATTCAATGTTTTGAATAAAAATTTCTTTTTTTCGAATTCATGATTTGTTCTTATTGCCTCACAGCATTTCTTTGGTGTAGTCTATTCTCATCGCTGACAAACGAAGTAACATTTTAAGGTTGATCCTGAAAAATATTTTCGCTGTACTTGTAGGAGTATGTGTGTGGAGATAAAAGGATAAAAAACCGGGGGTGGTTAATATTATGCCGCTTACAGGTTTTAGGGGAGGGTCTCTTGAACAGCCTTCATTGTAGGAAAGCTGCAGTTTTTAGAGAATCTCAGTGATATGCTATATAAATGAGACGGTGTTGTGGATGGTATAATACGACTATCCACAAGGGAGATTTATGACCTGATGCAGCGTGTTTGTGTAAAGCAAAGCTTATGTACGTGTATGGCACGAAATTTAGTCGTTGTGTGGACTGTTTGCTTAAAAGGCGTACGTTGACTGAAGTTAAGGCTAATAATTAAAATATAAAATAACAAGAATGAGTGGAGAAGAACCAATGTCTGAAATTTCAAGTAAACAATCGGCGCAGTTAAGCCAAAATACATCTAATCTGGAAGATGCGCCTCTTGAGCCGACACCGGATATTCAGGCATTGTGGACATACGTACACAATGAAATGCGTCAGGAATTTGGTGAGGCGGTGTTTCGTAGCTGGCTTAAACCATTGACATTGCGGGCATATTATCATGGAACAATGGAAGTTTCTGTTCCTACGCGTTTTATGCGTGACTGGATACAGACTCATTATGCCCAGCGCATTTCTGCCATGTGTAGTGATAAAAATTCAGAGATCAAGCGTGTTCAGATTGTTGTTGTCCAAAATGCTATTATGGATGATGCGTTTGTCCCTCAAAATGCGGATGGAAGCCCCAGTGTTCGCGGGCAAGAAGATCTCCGCGCTGCGATTGCCGAGATTTCTTCTCCGCTGGATCCGCGCTTTACTTTTGATAATTATGTAGTGGGCAAGCCTAACGCTTTGGCTCATGCAGCGGCGCGCCGCGTTGTCGAGAGCGCCAGCCTGCCATTTAATCCGCTTTTTCTTTATGGGGGCGTCGGTCTTGGTAAGACTCACCTGATGCACGCTATTGCCCATACAATTCATGAAACGGCGCCTGAGAAAATTGTTATGTATCTTTCTGCAGAGAAATTTATGTACCAGTTTGTGAAGGCTTTGCGCGCTAATGACACGATGAGCTTTAAAGAGCAATTCCGCAGCGTCGACGTTCTAATCATTGATGACATACAGTTTATTGCCGGTAAAGAATCAACACAGGAAGAGTTTTTCCATACGTTCAATGCTCTGGTTGACCAGAACAAGCAGATTATTATTTCTGCAGACCGCGCTCCAAGCGATTTGAACGGTATTGAAGAGCGCTTGCGTTCCCGGCTTGCCTGGGGGCTGGTTGCAGACATACATCCTTCTACGTACGAGCTGCGCCTTGGTATCTTGCACTCCAAGCGGGCGCAACTGGGCGCGGATGTTCCTGACAGCGTGCTTGAATTTCTGGCATTGAAGGTTACATCCAATATTCGTGAGCTGGAGGGAGCTTTGAACCGAATCGTTGCTCATGCGGATGTTTCGCGGCAAGAGATTACTTTGGAATCGACCCAGGATGTTTTGCAGGACCTTCTTCGTGCGCATGATCGCCGCATCACGATCGATGAAATCCAGCGCAAAGTTGCCGAACATTACAATCTTCGTCTTTCCGACATGCATTCGGCGCGGCGCGCAAGAAACGTTGCTCGACCTCGTCAGGTTGCTATGTACCTGTCAAAGCTGCTTACGGCACGCTCATTGCCCGAAATTGGCCGAAAGTTCGGTGGCCGTGACCATACGACGGTGATGCATGCGATTCGCAAGGTTGAGGAGTTGATGGGCGATGATGCACAAATCGCTCAGGATGTAGAAGTGGTTCGCCGCGCTTTGACTGGTTGATCGCCTGTTGTTCGAATAATGATTTTACAAGGGGCGGTGCTTTTTTAAGTGCCGCTTTTTTGTTTGCGGGTTAAGTGGCGGCGTATGATGTCTCCTTATCATCTGATCCTAGCTATAATGCCGGAAACGAAAACAATGAGGGGTTCTCGTTCCCGGCGGGGGGTGTGGCGGCTTTGATTAATGTGGAGAAGAATCGCATTAATCAAGCGCCAGAGCTATTGCCGTTTGTGCCAGAGCTATCGCCAGAATGTCCCTGTCATTGCGGCTTTTATAACTATATTTGTGGTTATATTTGTGATTATAAACAAATCTTTGGGGCGCCGGTTTTTGTATGATTACCTTTTTTACGATGACTTTCCTTCCGGGGCTATAGTATGTCTGGCGCACATATCTATCTTTTTTGTAATGTCTTGTATTGTGCCCATTATGCTTATTAATCATGGTTCTTTGTTTGTAGGTGTGGTGGCCTCTTGTGTGAGTTTTCTCCCATCTGTAGGTTTCGTGAGCCTGTGCGTTGCTTGGTGGAATAAGGCAAAATGCCGATAGCAATCCCGCGAGAGCAACTGATTTTATGCGGTTTTTCATCATTAACGTGTTCCTTTCGTGCCTGCGTGTTTAGAAAGCAAGCGAGGTTTTTATTGCTCAACATTCTCTTAAACACAAATTTACTGTGCATTGTTTAGCTGTGGCTAAATAATCGAAGCAAAATTGTCAGAGTTATGCTCGCTTGCTCTACTTGTTGTTACGGAGGCATATTGATTCGCCCTTTGCAGAAAGTGATTATTTTTGAGTGTTCGTATAACACATTGAAAGTACTTAATAAAAAACATAAAAACACATACAATAGACTTTATATAGCCATTAATAACCAATAATTTAGCGGAAAAGGCCTCTAAATGGGCATAGTAATCGTATGCAAGCGCGTTATTTTGATTAATTTGCTGGTATCGTTTGCTGTCTCGCCTTGCCAGCTCAAAATGATAGATGAAAAACAACTATAAGGAATATTGTTTAGGGCGATTATCTGGATTTATGTGATATTTGGGGGGATTATTGCAAAAATAGCTCTAATACGCCCCATAAATGCACTATATATCCAATTATAATCAATAATATACATATTAAACAGATGTTTAAGTATCTTGGGCGCGTACGTGTGGCTGTAAAGCTATGGCGCATAAGCGAGTTTGCTAATTTAAAGAGCTGTTTTTGAAATCCTTATAAATAGCGGGTGTACGTGCACCGTTTTTGCATATTAGAGCTATTTAGTAAAAATACCCCCTTTGCTTGCGGGTCATTTTGAGGGTGTATGTGTGGCGGTTATACGGCTTTTGGGGGCTGGACAGCGAGGTTAGTATACTATAACTGATCTTATTTTTTACACTCATAGGGGGAAAATCTTTTCATAATCACGCCGTCACCCTTATAATTATTAGCTCTGGTTAAAATAATGATTGAGCAGGCAAGCCCGTAAACTTGTTTGTTTTAACTTTCTCGTTTTAAGACGTTTAAAGGCTCTAAAGTTAAAAAATTACTTGCTTGACCAGCTATATGTATAGAGATTACGGTCTTAATCCTGGAAAATATAGGGTGTGTGCGTTTATGATCTATATTATTTTATATAACAATTACTTACGTGATAAATAAGAGATAAATACCAATCGCTGGAGATACAAAAATGGAAACAAATAGCAAGCAAAATTATACTTTAGAAGAAGTGCGGGAGCTTTATTATCTCCCTTTGCTTGATCTGCTGTTTAAAGCTGCCGAGGTGCACCGAGAGCACCATAACCCGCGCGAGATGCAGATTTGCAAGCTTTTATCTGTGAAAACCGGCGGCTGTACCGAGGATTGCGGCTATTGTTCTCAAAGCCTTCATAATGAGGCCGAGCTGGAAAGAGAGCTTTTGATGAAGGTGGATGATGTGCTGGAAGAGGCGCGCAAAGCTAAAGAAGAAGGGGCGACACGTTTTTGTATGGGGGCGGCATGGCCGAAAGTCGTTGATGGGCGGGCGTTTGAGCGTGTTTTAGACATGGTAAGAGGCGTTACCGAAATGGGTCTGGAATCGTGCTGTACGCTTGGCATGGTGACTAAGGAACAGGCTGAAAAACTGAAGCAAGCGGGGCTGCACACCTATAATCACAATCTGGATACAAGCCGGGAATTTTACGACAAGGTTGTTACTACTAGAACCTATGATGATCGCCTTGAGACAATAAGCAACCTTTCCGATGCCGGGATTGATGTATGCAGCGGCGGAATTATAGGGCTGGGCGAGTCTCAGGAAGACCGGATTTCCTTGTTACATACGCTTTCACAGCTTGAGCCGCAGCCTGAGTCTGTGCCCGTTAATATGCTGGTTCCGGTTAAGGGTACGCCGATGGAAAGTAACGAAAAACTCGATATTTTTGAGTGGATCCGCGCGATTGCCGTGGCGCGTATATTAATGCCAAATGCTATGGTACGTCTGTCCGCAGGTAGGCTGAGTATCTCTAAAGAGGCGCAGGCCATGGCTTTTCTGGCCGGGGCGAATTCCATTTTTTCTGGCGAGAAGCTTTTAACGACAGCAAATTCCGGCGATGATTTCGACCATGCTTTGTTGGAGGAGCTGGGATTGGAGCCGCGCAAGCCTTTTAAGGAAGAAGTGGAAGTATACGGCCATGTATGTAATTGCAAAAAAGACACTCAAACAGCTTAGGGAGCAGGGGCGCTATCGCTCTTTGACCCTGCCTTTCGGGCTGGATTTAAGCTCTAATGATTATCTGGGTTTGGCGGATTGTTCCGCTTTGCGTGAGGCGGCGATTTACTATTTTGAAAATGGCGGAGTTGCCGGAGCCGGGGGCTCGCGGCTTTTGCGGGGGCATACGCAAGAGCATCAGGAGCTGGAAGCCTTTGCAGCCAAAGCTTTCGGGGCGACGCGTACGCTTTTCTTTTCCTCAGGATTTCAGGCAAATTACGCTCTTATGACAACATTGCCGATGCGTGGCGATGTTGTTTTGTTTGATGAGCATGTGCATGCCAGCATGCGTGATGGATTGGTGGCGGCGCGTGCCAGAAGCTTTAAATTTCCTCATAACGATGTGGGGGCGCTTGAAGATTTATTGAAGCGACACCGTGAAAACGCGCAGAATATATGGATTTGCGCGGAGTCGGTTTACTCCATGGACGGGGATCAGGCGCCGATAGCCGAGCTGTACGAACTCGCCAACCTCTATGATGCCATGCTTATTATTGATGAGGCGCATGCCACAGGCGTACTTGGAGAGGGTGGGCGCGGGCTTGCTTATGACAAAATTTGCAAAAAACATGGATATGAGCGCCTGATTACTCTTCACACATGCGGTAAGGCGATGGCGGTAGCAGGGGCTATAATTTGTGCCGGAGAAGAGATTATTGATTTTATGGTAAACACATCCCGGCCATTTATTTTTTCCACGGCTCCTATGCCGGTGCAGGCCGTACTTGTGCAAAAGTCTTTGGAGATAATTTTATCCACAGAGGGGGAGGCGAGGCGAGAAAAGTTAGCCAAGGTTTGTCGCTATACGCAACAACTTTTAGGTGGGCATGGCGGCCATATCGCACCTCTTATATTAGGAGAATCTAAAAGAGCGTGTGAGGTGGCAACACATCTCCAGAATCAGGGGTTTGATATACGTGCTATAAGGCCTCCGACGGTTCCAGAAGGGATCTCGCGTTTGCGCTTTTCTTTGAGCGCAAAGCTGGATTTGCAAAATATTGAGGCATTCGCAAGTGCTTATAGCAAGGCTATAAAACAGGCTGTTTGATCTTAGGTTATTCCATTGGTTTTAATTGATAAATAATAAAAAAATGCTTTCGAAACACATCGGTGTGTATAGGCATTTTTAGAGTGAAAGCTTGATATAAAAACAAAATTTAATCTTTATCTCAAGGGTGTTTTACTTGATTAAAAAACACTCATAAGACGCATTTATTAAACGATGGGCACGCTTTGGGCGCCAGCTATTATTTTGTGTTTGAGGAGTTTTTGCCCAAAAACTAACGAATTGAGAAGCTTTATCCCCAGACGGAGAGGGCAGGCAGGAGATTTTCTTTATCCCGGCTTATGGAGTAAGAAAAAAGTCACAGTGGAAATTATGTGGTTGGAGCGGTATAAACTTTGTCCGTTTTAGAGCGTTGAATGCCCAAAAATGAGTAAAGTTTTAGCGCGCATATCTGTGAATATAGTCATAATCCTTGTGTGCTTTGTTTTTTGTCTTTGGGGAAGGATTAATTTTTTAAAGGTTATTACAAAATGAAAAAACCGCTCTGAATTTTTGTTATCGGAGCGATTTGTTGTTTAAATTATGGGGTAATGTAGCAAGCCATTTTTTACAGGCAGGATATATTAAGACAGCTAAACCCTTAAAGGCATGAGCACGTACAGGGAGCTTGGGTCGCTACTATCCTGAATAATGGTTGGGCTGGCAGAATCTGCCAAAGTCAGACGGCATCCCTCACCTTCAATCTGGGAGGTGATATCCAGCAAATATTTTGCATTAAAGCCGATTTCTATGTTGCAATCCCCGCTCACCTCAAGCTCTTCTGTTGCGCTGCCGGATTCGGCAGAGCTTGCAGAAAGGATCATTTGCTTGCCCTGCAAAGTGATTTTAAGCGCTCGTGATTTTCCGTCGGAAATCGTTGATACGCGGTCGATTGCGCGGGTAAATAGCTTTGGGTCAATCTCGACAATTTTGTCGTTGCCTTCTGGAATAACGCGCTGGTAATCCGGGAATGTCCCGTCTATCAATTTGGATGTCAGCACAATATGGTCAAAAGAGAACCGGACTTTGTTTTCTGAAAGGTTGATCTGGATTACGTCCGCAGCATCCTCGATTAGTTTGCGAAGCTCGCCAACGGCTTTGCGCGGCAAGATAACGCCCGGCATACCAGCAGCGCCCTCAGGCAATGGCATTTCAAAGCGAGCCAGACGGTGACCGTCAGTAGAGACGGCGCGCAAGACTTCCACGCCCTCGTTGTTGGCTTCGTGTACGTATATACCGTTGAGGTAATAGCGCGTTTCTTCTGTGCTCATCGCGAATTTTGTGCGGTCAATCAGGGCGCGTAAATCTCCGGCAGGGATAGAAAATCCCGTTGGTAAATCTCCGGCGGAAAGTTCAGGGAAGTCTCCGGCTGGAAGGCAGCTTAACTTGAATTTGGAACGACCGGAACGTACGGTCATCTGTGTGTTGTCGGAGTTAAGCTCTATCTCGATGCTGGAGCCATCAGGAAGCTTGCGGACAATGTCATGGAATGTGTGAGCGGGAGCGGTCGTTGTGCCTGGCTCCGATACCTCGGCGGCCACAGATTCGTTTATTTCAAGATCCATGTCCGTTGAAGATAATGACAGCACGCCATCTTCGGCTTTCATCAGTACGTTTGACAAAATAGGTATGGTATTACGGCGCTCTACAACACTTTGCACGTGGTTCAATGATCTTAACAGAGCGGCGCGTTCAATACTCAGCTTCATAGGTATATCCATCCATTATTAATTTAATATGTCTACAAGAGATGCCCACTCTAGCACAGCGTTGCGAGTGGAAAAAGCCCAAAAATTACATGGTTTTATAGTTTATTTTAAAAATATATGCATATTTTTCGGGATCGGGGTGAAAAGGGGTTAATTTTTTAGGCCGCGGCCTGCTCGGCCAAACGTTCTATAGTCGCATAAATTTCTTTCAGATCATCGTTGCTTACACAATAGGGGGGTAGAACATACAAGGTATTCCCCAGTGGGCGCAGCAAGACATTTCTTTCAAGCGCCAGAGCATAAAGTCGGGGTTGGAGGTTGGATAGGTAATCTGCCCCCCCGTCTTTATCTGCCATGATATCCAGAGCAATGATTGTGCCTGCCTGACGGATGTTACAGATGTTTTTATGTTGCGCGAATTTTGGCGTTATGGCTTTGTGAGAGGCGGATATCGTCTGTACGTTTTTTAGCACCGGCTCGTTTTCCCATACGTCTAATGATGCATTCGCCGCTGCACAAGAAAGAGCATTTCCCGTGAAAGAGGAAGAGTGGAAAAACATTTTAGAGCGGTCTTTATGGTAATAGGCCTTAAAGATGTCGTGGCTACACAAAGTAAGCCCCATTGGTAAAAATCCGGCGGTTATTCCTTTGGACAGGCACATAATGTCGGGCATGATTCCGGCTTGTTCGCAGGCAAACATTGTTCCTGTTCGTCCAAAGCCTGTCATAACTTCGTCAGCAATCAGCAGCACTTCGTGTTTACGGCAAAGCTCTGTCATGGCTTTGAGTGCCTGAGGTGAATATGTGCGCATACCGCCTGCGCCGAGTATCAGTGGCTCAAAAATAAAGGCGGCAACATCGTTTTTGTGCGCGTTAAGATAGGTTTCCAAAAGCTCTAAAGTTCGGGATTCCTTCCCGCTTTCGGGGACGGGCAAATGTTCTACTTCAAAAAGATATGGCTCGTAGATTGCATTATAATGGCTGCGGCTGCCAACGCTCATCGCGCCGAATGTATCTCCGTGATATCCGTCTTCCAGCGCAATGATTTTGCTGCGCGATTGGCTCGTATGTGCCCAGTAGCCAATCGCCATTTTCAGCGCGACCTCAACGCTTGTTGATCCGCTGTCAGAAAAGAAGGCGTGGTCGTACGGAGTTCCGAATGATTTTGCGGTTAAGGCCGTCATACGCGTTGCAAGCTTTTCGGCCAGCTCATGTGTGAAGCCTGCGAAAATAACCTGATCCAGCTTTGCTGCCTGCTCGCGGACGGATTTTACAATGTGCGGGTGGCAGTGTCCGTGGGTTATTACCCACCAGCTGGATATGGCATCGATGATTTGCCTTTCTTGCCCGGCCTCTCCCTGATCCTTGTTTCGTGCATAAAGGTAAGCCCCTTGCGCGCGATCTATAAGGATAGATTCCGGGTTTATTGCATGTTGTGTAAAAGGATGCCAAACGGGAGATGCTCTCATATTATAAAATCCTCAGGGTTGAAATTTGTTGCGAAAGCCTGCATTAGGTTGTTGCGGTTAAGTAGTTCTAATTTTGGCATTATTCCCAATAGTTCTGTGTTTGAGAATGCTGCAACAGTCTCAACATTATCCTTGTTTTCATCGCCAATAAAGACCAGTCCTTTGATGGGGATGTTGCGGGCTTTCAGCGCTTCAATAGAAAGAAGCGAATGGTTGATTGTTCCAAGGCCGGTTCGCACACATAAGATAACGGGAATTTGCCATTTGCTGTACAGGTCGATTTGCAAATCTTCCCGTGTCATGGGGACGAGCAATCCGCCAGCACCTTCTATAATAAGAGTGCCGTTGCATTTAGGAATGTTATTCGGATCGGATAGTTCGGCCATATCGATCTTCGCTCCATCTATTTCAGCAGAACGGTGGGGGGAGAGCGCGGCGGAAAAGCTATAGCGCTCGGGCAGGAAGCGTTCCTCAGGCAATCCGGTGTAATTTTGCACAGTGCGCGTGTCGATGCTTTGTACTGTGCCGGACTGGACAGGTTTCCAGTAATGGGGACGCGCTCCGGCGGCTTCCAGCCCCAGCATTAACGCTGCGCTGAAAGTGGTTTTGCCGATATCTGTATCGGAGCCTGTGATAACGAGTTTTTGCATAACGGCGGGGATCATAACTTATTTAACCTTGTTAAACAAAGAGAATCAAACATAATGCCCTGATGAGTATTGTCGAAAAGCTAAATCTTCATAGTTTTCGCTGTTATGACAGCGCGACTTTGCATGGCCTGCAAAGTGGTTTGATTGTGCTTTGGGGAGCAAATGGGGTTGGCAAGACTAATATTTTGGAGGCGTTATCCCTGCTTGTTCCGGGGCGGGGCTTACGCAGTGCGCGCGTTAGCGATATACAAAATAATAGCGCTGGCGAGCCTTGGGCGGTTTCTGTGATTCTACGTACGGATTATGGGGATGAAGTGCGCATAGGTACAGGGCTTGATCCCAATAGTAATCAAGGCTCTGAAAAGCGGGTTGTCAGGATTAACGGTAAGACAGCGCGCTCGCAGGCGCTGTTAAGCAAGCATTTGGCATGTGTATGGCTAACTCCGCAAATGGATCGTCTGTTTATTGATTCGGGGCGTGAGCGGCGCAAGTTCCTCGACCGGCTGGTTTTTACCTTTGATCCGGGGCATTCAGGAAGGGTAATACGCTATGAGAATGCTTTGTCACAGCGCTCTAAGCTGCTGCGCGAGGGCAAGGGCGAGGACATCTGGCTCGGAGCGCTTGAACAGCAAATGGCAGAAACCGGAGTTGCCATAGCGGCGGCGCGCCTTGAGTATGCACAGCGCCTTATTGAAGCGTGCAAAGCTGCGGATGACAGCTCTTTTCCAAGGGCGTGCTTTTCTGTTAAAGGATGGGTGGAGGAGTGGCTGGAGCGCGGCGATGTACCGGCGCTTGAGGTTGAAGGTCGCTTTAAAGATTCCCTAAAGCAAAGCAGATCAAGGGATGCGCTGACAGGCGGAGCTTTGGAAGGGCCGCATAAATCCGATCTGGCGGTTGTGTATGATGCCAAAAATATGCCCGCGGATCAGTGCTCTACGGGTGAACAGAAGGCTTTGTTGATAGGGATCATACTTGCGCATTCAAGGCTTATAAAGGCAGAGCGGGGGGTTCCCCCGATATTGCTGCTAGATGAAGTGGTGGCGCATCTGGATGAGGCTCGCCGTAAGGCTTTGTACGAGATATTACACGATTTGGGCGCGCAATGCTGGCTTACGGGCACGGAAAAAGCGCTGTTTTCCGGTATTAATAAGGATGCGCGGTTCTTTAATGTCGCAGAGATTTAGAGCCAAGGATGGGTTGACTCTTTTGGGCGGCAAAAGCTAAAAGGGTTTTATAGATAAGGGAAATGTGTTTGAAGGGGAATATATCATGGCAGCGGTTCAAGAAAAAATAGACACAATGAGCCTAAAAGGTGCGTTTCAAGGCATAACCTTGAGTCGTTATGAAACTGGCGATCTGGTAGTTGATGTATCGTTTTTTAACGGTCTTCGGTCACAGTTATTAATTACTGCTAGTGGCGAAGTGGTAAAACAAATGCCTGCGGAAGAACAAAATTCGAAAGTAACTGAGGAGACGGGAGCTATTGATGGCTCTGTCGATAAGCAAGCTTATAGTATCGGTGATGTCTTGCCGAATGGCTGGGTTGCCGGCCCGGTATCGCCTACTACGGGCAAGCCTATGGCGATTGAGCCAGTATCGGGCGCCCTGGAAGGCTATCAGACGTGGTATAAAGGCGAAGAGCACGCGAAAACACTTCGTGGTCAAGGTTATGCAAGCGCGCGCCAGCCGGATGAAAATGAGTTGAATGTGCTTTATAATGAGGTCGTAAAAGCGGGTCATAACCAGAATGCGCAGTTCAATACAAGCTGTTTTGTTTCGTATGGGCAATACTGGTCTTCCAAGACAAAGCCTTACAATCCCAAGAGCGCACGTACACAGTACTTTGATAATGGTGATGAGTATGGGGGTTTTAAAGGTGAAGCTAGCGCGCTGGTACGGTGTGTTAGCGATGCGCCAGATATTACGCTTGTGTAAAATTGTATATAATTAACAGGCCCTGACTCTGGGATTTTCTCCAGTTTTTCCCTGTTTTGTATATATTGTTTTAACATTTTTTTTATTTTAAAGGGCTAAATTTTTGGCCAATTATTTTTTCCTTTGCTCTTCTTTCCTTGTTTTTCCTTGTTTTCCTTCATTTTTTCTTTCTTACTTCTTCTTAAAAAAATGGGCGCCCATAGTTTGTTTTACGTACTTTTTTTATAAGCTTTCATCACAGGATTTTTTAAAAAAATCCTTAAAAAAAGGTATGAGTACAGCAAGACATATAAGGCCGAAAGCTTATAAAGGCCTTTTGTCAAGCGGTCGATAACTTACCCATACCAACCGGTCAAGAACATATATAGGATACTATTCCCATAATGTCAAGGTTTTTTTTAAAGTGTGTGTGGATGGCACGCATGAAGCGTGTAATGGCGGGGGGAGCATGACAAGGGAGGGTGGTTAGAATTTTTCCAGCAATTCCAGCACAATATCATTTTCTTCTGGCGTTCCGATGGTCAGGCGCAGGCAGTTTTCAGAGCCGGGTTTAGATGAAAAGTCACGAATAACTACGTTATTCTCTTCTGCAAAATTACAGAACCCGCGGGCATCTTTCATCTCGATTAAAAGGAAGTTCGCATCGCTGGGGTAAATGTGTGTGATTTGCGGGCTTTTGCTTAAAGCTTTTTCCAGACGTACGCGTTCTTCAACCACTTTGGCGATGTTTTCTTTGGTGATTTTCTGAATTTCCGGCGAAATGGCATGGAACGCCGCTTCAATGCTAAGACGCGGAAGCGGATAAGTTTCTATGACTTTTGTCTTTACCATATCAATGAAATCCGTATCAGCACAGAGCAGGCAACCCATACGCATGCCAGCCAAGGCGTACGCTTTTGACAGGGTGCGCAAAATTATAAGGTTTGGCGTGGATTGCAGATCTTCTGCCATTGAGCCTTGTTCGGAGAATTCTGCGTAAGCTTCATCCAATACGATAACAGCATACCCTTCCAGCTTGTCACATATTTCGGCTATGACATCGTGAGAAAAGCTTGTACCCGTCGGGTTGTTCGGAGAGCACAGGAAGACCAGCTTCACGTTATTATCGGGATTTTTAGCCGTGGCTATAATGTTTTCATGGTCGAGTGTGAAGTCTACATCTTTTTTAATCAAGGGAACGCCGAGCGTTTCACAGGGCAGAGTTCCGGTATATACACCGTAAATTCCGAAAGTCGGTGGATTTATCAGGACTTTATCTTTTCCAGGCTCACAAAACGTACGCAGGAGAAGGGATATAGCCTCATCCGCGCCGCGAGTGACAAGCACCTGAGAATTTTCAACCCCGTAATTGCGGGCAAAGGCCTCAAGCAAGGGCAGGGGTTGTGGCTCAGGATAGCGATTCAGCCCCTCAAGTCCGGGCAGGGCGAAGGGGTTCTCGTTGGCGTTTAGGTATATTTTGCCTTCGTTTTTACCTGCTTCCATGCCAGCGGAGCTGTAGCCCTGCAGGTTCAGAAAATGCGGGCGGATATGTTTTAAAAGTGCTTCATTCATAAGAACGAATAAAGACAGAAACAGCAAGGGAATGCAATAAGAGAGTTACCAGATAAAGGGAACAAGGCGGTAGCGTACACGCGCTTTGTAAAGCTCATAGACGGGATCGGAGGATAATAGCTCCTCCTCGGCTTTGATCCGGTAAATATTAGCAGCATATAGAGCGAGAAGAACGACGATGTTGTATAAAGAAAAATTCTGCAAAACGACACAGGTAAAGGTCAGAAAATATCCAAAATACATGGGATGACGGATGAGGCTGTATAATCCGCCAGTCTTGATTTTGCGCAACGCAGGAACAATGGCAAAGCTGTTGTTCAGGCTGATGATGGCTACAATAGTGATGAAAATGCCAAAGAACTGTGTAAGCATGAGAAAAACAATCTCATTTTCTGCCGGAACAGGGGCAATTATCATAGGAAGAACTGTTCCGATAACAGCCATAGCCCAGTCTATAGGCCTCATCGAAGTTTTGGCGGGGGCTGTGCGTATAAGGAAAAACAGCGTGATACAGCATACTTGTATCATCATTAGCAGGCTTGAAAAGCGGTGCGATGTTTCATAGTCGGTATAAAACAGGTAAATGCTGTTGGAAAAAAGCCCGGCCAGCAATATGTTCGTGAACATAGGGCTTCGGAAGATGTCCTCTATGCGGGATTTTATTGTTGGGGAATTGGGATTATTTTCGATTTCGCCAGCGTTCAAGATAGGCGAATCATCAGATGAAAATTCCGCAGAAACGGCAGAAATAGTATCTTTTTTGGTAATGTCTTGAGGTTCATTCATAAGGTAAATCCATAAAGGCGAAAGCCTTTGTTTGATGTGCCCTGAAAGTATACCAAAAAAAACCAAGATTTCAAATGGTTAAGCATGCTTTAAAAATGCATTTTTAATAGGGAGTTTCCCCTGTTTTTCCTGATAGTGCTGTGCTATATAGATGGATTGGAAAAAGTTAGATAAAAATAAACAAAAGCAAAGGCTTTCGATTTATTTTTGTAAAATATTTTACAGCAAAAAAGTGAGAAAAACGGCAGATGAGTGATAACGGATTAAGTCCCGAAAACAATAATAATGAGTATGGCGCATCCTCGATTAAGGTTTTGCGCGGCCTCGATGCGGTAAGAAAGCGTCCGGGCATGTATATCGGTGATACAGACGACGGAACAGGGCTGCATCACATGGTCTATGAGGTTGTTGATAACTCGATTGATGAATCGCTGGCGGGGCATTGTGACCAGATTGATGTGATCTTGAATACAGATGGATCAGTGACGGTCAAGGATAACGGGCGCGGTATTCCTGTGGGTGAACACTCGGAAGAAAAGGTTTCGGCAGCTCAGGTTATTATGACTCAGCTGCACGCGGGTGGTAAGTTCGATGATAATTCCTATAAGGTTTCCGGTGGCTTGCACGGCGTGGGGGTTTCTGTTGTGAATGCCCTGTCCGAGTATATGGATTTGACGATTCGCCGCGAAGGTAAAGAATGGTACATGCGGTTTAAAGGCGGGGAAGCTGTGGAGAGCCTAAGGCCGACACGTGATCTTGAGCCGGGAGAGCGTAACGGCACGGATATAAAATTTTTGCCATCGACCGAGACTTTTACTCAAACAGAGTTTGATTTCAAAATCCTTGAAAACCGCCTGCGTGAGCTGGCTTTCCTTAATTCCGGCGTAAATATTTTCCTGAAGGATGAGCGTTCGGATAACGAAGAGGAGTGGAAAGTCTCCCATCTGCATTTCGAGGGAGGAATTGAGAGTTTTGTTAATTATCTGGACAGAACCAAAAAGCCGATAGTAGAAAAACCGATTAATTTTTCTATTTATGATGATAAGAGCGGCGTTACGGTAGATGCCGCGATGGAGTGGACGGACGCGTATCATGAGACAATGCTTTGTTTTACAAACAATATTCCTCAGCGCGATGGCGGTACGCACTTGGCTGGTTTTCGCGGGGCGCTGACCCGTGTCTTGAGCCGTTATGCAGATGAAAAAGGCATTATCAAGCGGGAAAAAGTAAAACTTACCGGAGAAGATATGCGCGAGGGGCTTACCTGCGTTCTTTCCGTGAAGGTTCCTGATCCGAAATTCTCCTCTCAGACCAAGGATAAGCTGGTTTCTTCAGAGGTGCGTCCGGTCGTGGAAAGTGCCGTTAGTGAATATCTGGGATCGTGGCTAGAAGAAAACCCCGCCGAAGCTAAAATAGTGGTTGGCAAAATTGTTGAAGCGGCAAGTGCCCGCGAGGCAGCTCGCAGAGCACGGGATCTTACGCGGCGTAAGGGTATTATGGATGTATCCAGCCTTCCCGGTAAACTGGCAGATTGCCAGTCTAAAGACCCCGCAGTGTCCGAAATATTTATTGTTGAGGGGGATTCTGCTGGTGGCTCTGCCAAACAGGCGCGTGACCGCCATAATCAGGCGATTTTGCCGCTTCGTGGTAAAATTTTGAATGTAGAGCGGGCGCGCTTTGATAGAATGCTCGGTTCAGATCAGGTGGGAACGCTTATTACAGCGCTGGGTACGTCGATCGGGCCGGATGAGTTTAATATCGAAAAAGCGCGTTACCACAAAATTATCATTATGACAGACGCTGACGTTGACGGAGCGCACATACGTACGCTTTTATTGACGTTCTTTTTTCGTTATATGCCCGAAGTGATTGAGCGTGGATATCTCTATATCGCCCAGCCACCGCTGTTTAAGGTCAAAAAAGGCAAGGCAAGCGAGATATATCTAAAAGATGAGCGTGAGCTGGATGACCATCTGATTGATCTAGCGATTGCCGATATGGTTGTTATTGACCATAACGGCGAAAGGCGCAGTGGCAATGATTTGCGTGATTTGATGATAAGAACCCGCAAGCTCCGTAATTCTATAAATGCTCTGTCTCAGAGAGCCGGAAACCTGCATGTTGTCGAGCAGGCGGCGATTGCCGGAGCTTTTGACGAGGCTGTTTTGGAAGATGAGGAGCTGGGCAAGACGTACGCCCAGAAAACAGCATCGCGTATGGATGTGATTGAAGCGGGACGTTCCGGGGAAGAGTGGAACTCGACCTTTACCATAGATCGTGGTTACACTTTCTGGAAGACTATTCGCGGGGTAACCGAGAGGGTGAAAATTCCCATCGAACGCGTAAGATCAGCCGATGGTGTACGTCTTAGGAAAGCTGTGGAATGGCTTCAGGAGCTGTTTGCGGGGTCTGTCCAGGTCGAATCCGGGGGGAATTTTCTTATGAAAATTTATGGCCCGGCAGCCTTTTATGACCGAATTTTGGAAACCACAAAAAAGGGTCTACAGATTTCCCGTTATAAAGGTCTCGGTGAAATGAACCCGGAGCAGCTATGGGAAACGACGCTCGATCCGAATGTTCGTACGCTTTTGCAAGTGCGTGTGGCCGATGCGGTCAAGGCAGATGAGATATTCTCTACCCTTATGGGCGACGTGGTCGAACCGCGCAGGGAGTTTATACAGGATAATGCCCTTAAAGCCGCCGTTGATGTGTAATAGCTTTCATCGTTCCTGTTAGGACGTCGTTATTTTGCCGCTTACGTAGCTTTTACTACGCCGCTCGACAAAATGCCTAGTCTAACAAAAACGCTGTTTGCTATGGGGAAATTGAGTGTTTTTGCCACAAAGCCTAAGGGCTCGCAATGATGGTTGATTTTAAAAGGAGATACCAAAATGTCCAAAAATGTTGCAGTAATTTTGTCCGGGTGCGGGCATATGGATGGCTCGGAAATTCACGAGGCAACGCTTAGCTTGCTGGCGCTGGATCAGGTCGGAGCACGCGTACAGTGCTTTGCTCCCAATACCATGCAAATGGATGTTATTAACCATGTTACGGGCGAGCCTATGGAAGATCAGCGCAATGTTATGGTCGAGGCGGCGCGAATAGCCCGTGGAAAGATCAAGCTTTTGAGCGCTTTTACAGCTGATTCTTATGACGGTGTGCTTATGCCGGGCGGTTTCGGCGCTGCGAAAAATCTGTGTGATTTTGCTGTGCTTGGCGCGGAGTGTGAGGTTAACGAAGAGCTGCGGGAGGTTCTGGTCTCTATGCACAAAAAGGGCAAACCAATATGCGCTCTTTGCATTTCTCCGGTGATGCTTGCGAAGGTTTTTGAAGGCGCAAAAGTGACTTTGGGCGCAGATGGAAATGCGGCCAGGGCTGTGGTTGACGGTATGGGCGCGCAGCATGAAGTGACTGGTAATGGCCAAATTGTTGTCGATGAGGAGTTGAATCTTATTACTGCGCCGTGTTATATGCTTGAGGCGTCAATTTCTCAGGTTTATGAGGGTATTAAAAAGGCTGTTGAATCGCTGATTGAGCGGGCGTAAGGGTAATAATTTTAATAAGATAAGGGCAGGTAAGATGGCATCATTAAGCGGGAAGCTTACTATTATTATGGAAGAAGCGTTTAATGTGCTCGACCTTCCAACGGAAAAAGCGCAGGTGAATGTGAGCGCATCCGGCCAAGCAGCAGAATTCCAGTGTAATGGAGCGATGCCATGCGCCAAATTTATCCAAAAAAATCCCCGTGAAGTAGCTCAGGAAGTTATTGATGTTTTGCAAAAAATATCGGGCGGCGAGGTTTTTGAAGAGCTTTCAATCGGTGGGCCCGGATTCATAAATATCGTTTTAAAAGAGTCTTTTATCGCGCAATATCTAAAGCATGTCGGCGCAGAGGAAGGCTATGGAGTGGAGCCCGTTGGCAAAGGCCAGACCATTGTTCTTGATTATGGCGGGCCAAATATTGCCAAAGCCATGCATGTGGGGCATTTGCGCAGCGGTATTATCGGCGATACATTGCGCCGTATGTGCCTGCGAGCAGGATACAAGACTGTTGGCGACGTGCATATGGGGGATTGGGGTACGCCGATGGGGATGATTCTCTCGGAACTGGATATTATGGGCTATGAGGGCGAAATCACCATGGAGATGCTGGCGGAGATATATCCCAAGGCTTCTGCGGCTTGTAAGGCTGATGAGGCGCGTATGGCGCTGGCGCGTGAGGCAACGCGTAAGCTGCAAGAGGGGGATGAGCGTTATACAAGCGTGTGGCGCCAGTTTATCGATGTTTCTATTGCTGGGATGAAGGAAAATTACGGCTCTTTGGGTGTGTATTTTGATGAGTGGAAGGGCGAAAGCCACGCTCATCCGTATATTGAAAAGATGGTCGAGGATATCAAAAAGCACGGTAAAGCCTTTGAAGACAAGGGAGCGTGGATTATCCCTGTTGCAAAAGAGGGCGATAAAAAGGAAATTCCTCCGCTTATTTTGCTGAAATCTGACGGCGCTGTGCTTTACGGCACAACGGATATGGCGACGATAATTGACCGCATGATCTGCCATAATCCCGATAAGATAGTTTATATTGTCGACCAGCGCCAGCACCTCCATTTTGAACAGGTTTTTAGGGCTGTACGTATTACCGGAATTGTCGGCGAAGACAAGCCGGAGCTGACTTTTGCGGGGTTCGGGACGATGAACGGTAAGGACGGAAAGCCGTTTAAGACACGCGATGGCGGTGTGATGCGGCTGGATGACCTGATCTCTATGGCTAAAGAACGCGCATATGCCCGCCTTGATGAGGCAGAGCTTGCAAAAGACATGGACAATGCCGAGCGCGATGATGTTGCAAATAAGGTGGCGATTGCTGCTTTGAAGTTTGCAGACTTGCAGAACAACCGGATATCTGACTATGTTTTTGATATAGACCGCATGACCTCGTTTGAAGGAAAGACAGGGCCATACTTGCTTTATCAGGCTGTACGTATCCAGTCTTTGCTGCACAGGGCAGGCGTGAAAGACCAGATAGAATTTGACGAATATATTATTGATGAAAAAACACGTACGCTTGCACTGCTTCTGGCGGAGTACCCCGATCATTTCGAGGGCGCTTTGAGCAATTATACGCCGCATATATTGTGTGATTACGTGTACCGTCTGGCGCAGGAATTCAGCTCCTTTTACGGGAATTGCCACATTCTGTCCGAAAAAGATGAAAAGCTCAAGAATAGCTATCTGGCTTTGTGTCAGCGTACCCACGCACAGTTAACGGAAATTCTAGGGTTACTGGGAATAGAAGTGCCTGAGAGAATGTAATGAGGGAATAATTTGAAAATTTGTTTTGAGCGCAAAAATTGCTTCCTGTTTTTACTTTTTACGGCCTTTATGTTTTTTGGAGTTTTTTGTGTGTTGTCTAGGAGTTTTCATACGTATGAAAACTACCAAAAGAATCCTGTTGATGTGCTGCTAATAGGAGATTCCATTACATATGGCTGGAATTATTGCCCTGAAAAACTGTTGAAGGCTTTCGGCGGGAAGGTTATTGTGCAGGGTGTAGGGGGAATTGATACTTTGGGTCTGCATGCACTTCTTTCTTCTACGAAGGAGTTTAAATCGCGTTTGTCTATGCCATGGTATAACCTCGGTGGAATAGAAAAAACGCCCCTTGGGCGTGTGCACTTTGATCTGAAAAGCTATGATCCGCGTGTTGTTGTGCTTGAAGTTGGTATAAATAATTGGTTGTTGGCGGCTTGGGGGCAAGATGATGAACAAATAAATGAGTATAAAGTCTCTAGAAACTATACAGACCTCGATATTACAGAGATACAAGATGACGCTGTAACGGGCAGTGTTAATGCGCGCGGCGTATATCAGATCGTTATGCAGATTAAAGATATGTATGGGGCGGAAACTCCCATTATTCTTGTTGGGGCTTTTCCTTCGCATTTTGTTCCGGATCCTGCTCATTTTAATGCATTGCTAAAAGAGTTTTCAAAGAATAAGGAAAATCCGGCCTCTTATAATGTTACATATTTAGACTCTGCGCCTATTTCGCGTATTGGCTGGTCAGAAGAATATAAAATGTTCTATGACCATAGAGCGTTTCCAGCCGAAAAAGATCAGTTTGACAGTGTTCACGCTGATGCTGTGCATTTGAACGAAAAGGGCTATGATATTTATCTAAGGATGCTGGAATGCCCTGTAAAAAGAGCGCTTGGAGAGCACAAAAGTGTTTGCTCGCCGGTAAGTGCGGGAGATGTAAATTCGGGCTTGAACAAATAACTTTTCTGTTTTTCCAATCAAGTTAAGATTGATTTTTTATTTATTCGTGGCTATAGTTGGCCACATGCTTGGATTACAAAATGTAAAAATCACGCCGAAGATGCTGAGGCTTGTCTGTGAAATTGACGAGTTTAAAGGCGCGTGGGCGGCAATGGAAAACCATACTACATCCTTGCAGTTGCTGGGGGAAGTATCCAGTTTTGGCCGAAATTTCAAAGAAATAGCCGCCTCTTGGCAAGATCAGCCCCTGGATGTCGAGCTTTTATGCCGTCTTCACGCTGTTTTCACGGGGGCGCGGCAGGTCAGTATCTTTAAAGAAAACAGCGCGCCGCTGGAAATTAAAAACGGCGATGACGTTATCGGTGTTCTTGGCACAGCCTCTCCGGCAGAAGTGCGCAAGCTTATGCCTCGCCTGATGGAGTGGGCGTCAGGTGCATTTGAAAAAGATGATCTGCACCCGCTTTTTGTGATTGCTATATTTACTGCAACATTTTTACAGTTTTCTCCTTTCGATAAGGGGAACCAGAAGCTCGCGCGGTTACTTATCATTTTGTTGATGTTCAAAGAAGGGTACAGCTATGCGCCGTACTCTACGCTTGATTCTTTGCTGCAGGAGAATGCCGAGGATTATTACAAAGCGCTTAAACATACGCAAGAATCATTGGCAAAAGGAAAAATCGACTGGGATGTCTGGTTAGAGTTCTTTTTCAAGGTGTTAAAGGCACAAAAGGATAAGTTGAAAGAGCGTGTGGAGCGTGGAAGTGCGGAAATTTTGGACATGTCGGAGCTCTCTACAAAAGTTCTCAAATTGTTTGATAAGCATGATAGATTGAGCATGAAAGATATCGAACGCCTGACCCGTGGCAAGCGCTCAACACTCAAGCTCAGGCTGGCCGAATTGGTCGATAACGGTTATATCATGCGGCATGGGCAAGCTCGCGCAACATGGTACAGCAAGGTTTAGATTTATCGTCTTTTCCCCTATGAGAACAGGTGATCTGCAAATGCAGGCTTTTTTTGATCTTCTTGTTCGCATGTATCAAGACGTACACTTACGTTTCCGATTCTCGAAACCCTGCATTTTTGCAGCAAAATACTTCAAATACTAAGCTTTTTCAGGAAAAGTCTTTTTTAGGACAAAGGTGTACGTGCGTGGGTGACAGGAAAAGGGGAGTTTTACCGCTCTATCAGAACATGATAGAAAATATATGAGTTCCAAGTATTGCTGCTTTTAAAACAGCCGGAATATTTGCCCTGCAAATCCGCGGCGTTGATCTGGCCGGACGCACCCGTAAAGCCGCTATTAACCGCAGCGGGGTCAAAAACATTGCCATTATCCGGTATGATCGCCCCGATAGTGAGTTTATTGTTGATTTCCTGACAGATTTTTTTTTTCAAGTGAGGTATAAAGGCGATTAGCTCCATAGAATCCGGATCGCTCATGGTGCTGTTACCCAGCCCTTCTACTCCATTAACATTGGTATACACCCATTCGCCATAGCCTCGTGCGCCCGAATGTTCGGAATCCAGCCATTCCACAGGGATGGAGCGGTAAACCAGATTGCCGCCGTCGCGGTGGTACAGTCTGCTGGCGTTATCCGCACAGGAGGAAACAAGGGAATAGGCGTTGTTATGATTGGTCGAGAACAGATCATTTTCAAAACAAAGATCGTTTTCCGAGATGCTTTTGCCGCGCAGGCGGGAGATCGCGGCTTCAATTTCATGGGCTTGTGAAAGAATTTCAGAGACAATCAGATCCGTGTTTCTTTCACTCAGGGCGGTTGATGTTTGTCCGCGTATCCCTCTGGAGATCACGAAGGCCAGTGATCCGAATAGGGCAACGCCCAGCAGGATGTAAAAAAAGACGCTGCCAGTTTGGCTGTTTTTTTTATTGCGCTGCATGTTTTTAGCCTCTTTTTGTGTACGTATTATATGCAGTTTATACGCAGTTCGTGAGTCGCACAAATATCAGTGTATCCCAGTATGAAGTGGGTTTTTAAGCCGGTGTACGTGTGGACTTGCTATTCATCATCTTTCTTATCAGAAGATGCTTCACTGCCGCCAAATATTGATGGTTTTTTACTGTCGTCGTCAGCTTTTTGTGCAGGCTCGGAAGGCTTTTCTTTTTCAGCAGGTTTTTCTTTTTTCTCTGGTTTGTGGCCGAAGAGATTTTTCTTAACGTTTTCTGCCGCTTTAATAAGCTTGTCTTCGTCGTCCTGTCCTTCGAAAACGCTCTTTTGAACTTCCTGTGCAGCGTCTATAAGCTTTTGTTCTTCCGGCGATACGGGAGATACAGGGGCTTTTTGTTCCTGAGGCTGAGCGGGTTGCGGTTTTTCTGCCGGTTTTGCAGGCGCGCCGCCAAAGATTGATGGCTTGGCAGAGCCTGTATCAGTATTTTGTGTTTCTTTCGGTGCCGGAGCTGTTTCCACGGGGGCTTTGGGAGCGGCTTCCGGTTGTGGCGCGGGTTGCTGCTTCTCTGGCTGTGTTTTAGCCGCTGTCTCAGCGTTGCTGTTTGGCGGGGGAATATCTCCAGACAGGGCGTGAACTTCCACCAATGCGGCGATGCCTGCTTCTACGGGGTTAACTCCGAGTCGGTTGTTTTTCGTGAAGCCCTCGTTAAGAGCGGCAATTTCCGACGCTGTCTCAACAGCCACGTCTGCGCGCTCGGCTGTCCATGTTTTGTTAACCATGAGGTCGCGAAGCTTGGTAATTGCGCTTGCGTGCTTGATAACATTGTCATCCGGCGGCGGTAGAGCCATGAAACGCGTCACGCGCATTGCTTTTGCGAAGCCGGGGTTAGAGTAGAAAACAGAACAGTCAAACACGGCCTCACCGTAGGTAATCACGGCTTGTCCCTCTTTGAAAGAGCGCAGTTCATCATAGCTTGCGCGCGGGCGAAGCTGTACGCCTGCCTGGCGGGAGTCATAATAGCTGCCAAGCTCTGATCCGCCGGTCATTTGGAAGCCGGATACCTCTGTAACCATTGCGCTGCCGACGGTTTTTTCAAAGAAATCCTTTGTTTCTGTCGGGTCTTCAAGTTTACCAAACAGCTTGATGTTACAGTTAGCAGTGATGGAGTTTGCTTCTTCACGTACGCGTTTTTTCAAGGCGGGCAAGTCCTGTCCGGCGAAGACCAGCGAGAAACCAAGAGAGCGAGCCTGTGCGGCCATCACGGCCATACCCTCGGCCACGTAGTAACCAACTTCGTCAAATACAGTCATAAACGGTGTGGAAGAGTGGGTTGGCTTGTTCTCAATAACAGCAGAGGAATCGCCTTCCACAGTCGAGCCAAGGGTTGATCCCATCATGCCTTTGATAGAAGCCGAGACGATTTTACCGAGGTTGGCGATCTCATCACCGGATTTTTCCAAAGCCGGAACGAGCACAACGAGGATACGGCGGTTGAGAACAACGTCAACCATGTCAACATCGGCGGCCTGTGTATCAAAGATGTAGCCGTAATCATCACCCAAAGACTGGAGCGAGCGGGTGAACTGCATAGCCAGATAGCCGTGCTGCTGGGAGGCTGTCTCGGTGTTGTATTGTGGTGTGTCAGGGCCGGGCGGTCTTAATTTACCGTCGTCGTCGTATGCATCACCGATAAATCCGGGTAATGTGTCAAGATAGCCGATTAAGCCTACGCGAACTTCTTTAGGGATGGCGTCATCTCGTGATAGCTTAATCACATTGTTAAGAGAAAGGTAATCACGGATGGTTCGAACAGATAACGGAACCTCCTGATTATCCCTTTTCCATGTTAAAGCGGGCATCATCGCACCAACCAAGGAAACCGCACGCTCTTTCCACATAGCGTTGTCACCGCCGCTTTCAGGCATCAAACTGACCAGCATGTTTGTCAGATAGGAGGCAGAGCCGGAGGAGAACGGGTTCATGGTGTTGGACGGCGCGCGGGAGTCTGTGTTTCCGGTCATATAGTTAAGGACGAGCAGGTCATCGTCGCGGCCAAAGCGGCGAACCAGCGAAGACAGTGACGACCAAAGGTCAGTATCAGCTTTACCATCAATGTAGACAAACCCGGAGCCCCATGCCAGAGCGTTGGATACAAGGGATTTCAGCCCCTCTGTTTTACCGGAGCCGGTTGTTCCAAGGTATAAAATGTGGGTACGAATGTCAGAGTTTGTAAACCACACCTCTTCACGGGTTTTGCGGGTGTTGCCAAAGTATAAAATGCCCTCTGGCTTGCCTTTTTTGCCATCGCGGCCATTATTCGTGTCTCTGTAGGGAGAGCCGAACGGCATCTTAAAGGCCAGAGCGCGGTCACGGGATACCAGCCAGATAAAATAAATCCCCATTAAAAAGACAATCAAATCAGCAAAGGCCAATGCCCAGGAATTTGCATAAATTGAAGCGGCGGAGAGAAAGAATATTGAAGCCGAAATGGAAGGGTTTTTAAGGCCATCAGCCAGACGTTTGCTGAACGGACGCACATCCCTGAGGATGGTCTCATGTTTATGTTCGTATTTGCGTTGATCCAGTGCCATTTAAAACAAGCCAACTTCCACTATCGGTTACTCAAAAAATCATCGGCAGAAACCGGAACGCCCGTTGAATCTCGGGGAGTTCTTGTTTCTGATCTATAGTTTCCATCTTCAATGCGATCCATGCCGGCCAGTCTGCTCGGCGCAGAAGAAAAGATAGTCCATGTAAAAAATAAAAGTATTATCAGGATAACAGCCAGAACCGCGCCCATCTTGTCGCCTTTTTCGCTTTTTTGCCCGACGGCTGCTACACCTGCTTTTCCTGTAATTTTGCCTTGTGCGCTTTGCAGAGCTTCTGATGCGTGCATGAGCACATCAACGGCGTCTTGCCTTTGGGTAAAGGGCGCGATAATTTCCTCTTCTTCGCCCTGCATCTTGAATACAAGGTTATAAAGTTTGGCTTTTTTATCTTCCTTAACTGTGAATGCAGAGGCTTGCGCTTGCTCCAGGCTCATTTGCCAGACAACAGGGTCTTTAGCATCAGGCAAAGACAAGATAAGTTTGCTGTCAACAATCTTAACTGGAGATGCTTTTTTTACTGCCTTTGTCATGTCTTTACTGCCCTTGTCATGTTTTGTTTCTTTTAAATTTTAACGCAGTTAAATCTTACATATTTTTTTACACCGCTTTTTTTACACCGCGCTTTTTTGATTTGCTGTAATCAAGCTGCGGGATTGGCCGTGCATGCAAAGATTTCATATATTCCTGAATGGTCTGCACAGCATGGTCAACTTTCGGAACGGGTATCGGACGCTGTGTTAACTTTTCTGCCTTAAAGTGGGACATAGCGCCTAAAGCCTCCATGTGGAAGCTTTGTCTGCCCATGTTATTAAGCGGGTACCATAGTTTGCGGTCGTGGGCGCGAAGCCACAAAAACTGTGAAGAGGCGAGCACGCCGCCTTCTTCACGCGCAAACTGTAATGCGCGGAGCAGGGCGGTTGTTTCATAGGCGTGGCGGTTTATCTGGGATAGAGTTTTGCCGGAAATAGAACTGTCACGCAGAACTTTGCGCGCCTCAGAGAGCAGCCTAGGGTCTCTGGAAAGTTTTAGACCATGCTTGAATGACCAGCATTTCGTAAGGCGCCCCAGCAGATCTTCGGCCTCAAGGCGCTTACGTGCAGCTTTAAGACAAAATGCAGCCAGCATAATTTGTTTATATGGAGCCAGATTTTTCGAACCGCGCCAGGGTGCACCGAGTTGCTTTATAAATGCGCGCGAGGCATCTTCCTTGTCAATTTGTCCATCAGGTACATTGACATTATTATATGCCAGCCATTCTTCGGGGCCTAAAGCTTCGGCAAAAAGAGGCAGCTCGGCGGGAACGGGAGATCCCGGCGGTCTTGGTGGCTGAGTGGAAGGGTTGAAATCTACAAAAGGCAAGGTAACAGGAAAGATTTTAGATTGCGCTTTGATAAGACCTTCAAGCCCCAGTGTTCTTCTAAACTGAGTGCCGGGGCCTTTAAGCATGCACCAGAAAGCCGCAGCTCCTAGCAGGAGAACAATAGGCATACGCAGCGGCTGCATTGCCATGGCGGCGAATTGTGCCATATGATTATAGCCAAGCTCGACTTTGTACCATTCCGCCACACCCGGATAGTGAACGATTTCCGTTCCCGATCTCGTAGGTCTTTCGAAATTAAATCCGTCAAAGTAATCAAAGAAAGAAAATCTTTTGCCGTTTAGCACAAATTCGTAGTCAGCCGGCAAAAACCATGAAGCAACCCACATCTCTGCATAACGGATCCAGCGTACCATATCCCTGATTTCTGCTTGAAAGAAATGCCAGAATATCCATACCAAAACGAACAGGATGACCAACATAATTGCCCAGCCTATACCGCCTTCATAAAGTGTTCCTTCTTCTTTCCCGCTCACAGTTCCAATACCCGATACAAAATTATTTTATACATATTGGTGGCTACAAGAGACGCGCTCAATTAAGCTCCAAAGCGTAATTTAACAGAAAAAATAAGAAAAAACCAACCGTTATCACAATAATTATATTAAGTATTTTCTTTTTCCGCTTATTGCAGATTTATAGCCCTCTTTACGTTTTTATGCAAATTTTTGTATCATTTTTTAGTGTAGCGGCGGCTTTAATAGTTTTTGGGTCTAATTACCCGCTGTTTGTGGTGGTGGCAGTGCATTTTATGCTGGACAAAGATTCTGTGCTCGTATAGAAGAGTGTTTCGAAAATTTAGACTTTAAGGGTTTTGATCTTGCCCTGGTCTTTACAAAGGCTATAAATAAGGTCGGTGATATTTTTTTAAGTTGGTAACGCCGCAATAGCTCAGTTGGTAGAGCAGTTGATTTGTAATCATCAGGTCCGCGGTTCGAGTCCGTGTTGCGGCACCATTTTTTATTAGCGAGCTTTTTGTGAGCCTAGAAAAAATGAGTGTGCTGGGAGGCGTTAGCTGAGCAGTTCACCACTTAAACATCTGATATCATTTCAAATTGTTGGGGTGTAGCCAAGCGGTAAGGCACCGGTTTTTGGTATCGGCACGCGGAGGTTCGAATCCTCCCACCCCAGCCATTTATTTCCATAATAATTTAGCAAGAGATAAGCCGCAGTTTTTAAGGGGTTTTGGGACATGGTCTTGAAAGTCTTCGAAGAAGCGTGAGCGGTTTAAGCGCAAAGATTGCTACGTTTCGAACTCGCCAAAGGTAGCAATCTAAGAGGTAAATTTTATAAGCGCGGTGATTTATGACCAGAAATGCTGCTGAAATGTCGACCACACCCGCGCTAACCCATTGAAACCATTTACACGCGGCAGTGAGCAATCTTTAGAGACTGGAGACTGATGTCTTCTATGTTCTTGATTTGTCGCAATATATCTGCTTTACTCTTTTCACAATTATTAAGGCTGTATCATGATCAAAATTTCTAAACTTAACTTAGCGCTACTAATTGCAGGCATTCTTTTTACTATAGCCTCTGCTGTTTTATCCGTTGATGTTCCAAGTGCATTCACCGCAACGACATTGCTTGGAATTATCATGATTAAATTGATTATTTCGTCACTTATTTTAGGATGTATCGCTTTTGTTATTGGTACCTTGCGAAAGAAACCAAAACAACTGTGGTTTCCAATATTTGCATGGTTTTTATGTATAGTTGGCTTAATAGATCTGAGCGCAAGCGCATATAACCACTATGTTTTAAAACCAAGGCTCATGAGCACCTTTTCCCAAGCTGTCGAAAATGGTGCGCTGAATAATGCAGAAAATAAAGCATCTAAACCCAAAGATCTTTTTGAAGAAAATCCAGAAATCCTTTTTAAGATGGCTTATCAATATATGAGAGGAGATGGCGTCTCTCAGAGCCACGAAAAATCATTAGAGTTTTTAATTAAAGCAGCAGAAAGCGGCCATGCTGAAGCACAATATAATTTAGGATCTATGTACATTAATGGCGTTGGTTTTGAGCAAGATACAGAAAAAGGTATGTCATGGCTTAAAAGGGCAAAAGAAAATGGAAGCAGTGAAGCAGCTGATTTGCTTGTTACAGTGGAATTCTCAAATCTCCAACAAACTGCCTGCTATCATGAAGATGAATTACTAGCAGAAATACTCAATAATTTTATGTTTGCTCAAAATGATACAGCAATTAAATGTGACCAACTTTTAGCAACAAATTCTTACTCAGATTTGAGTATGTCTATTTCAAAAATGCATATAGAGCAGATAAAAGAATTCGGCAAACCTTTGACCAAATTTGCTGAACGTAATGGTTTAGATCCTGCTGATTTTCTTATACTTAAACAAATGCAAATATCAGAAAGTTTAAAAAGCTATAGCCCAAATCAAGAGGAATGTGCGCAATTTTTGAATGAATTGGAACAACGTAAAGATTGGACACGGATTAGGCAATCGATACTTGGGAGCTATGTGATGTTTAGTGAGAATTATAATATATGTGAAAAGGGCGAGTAAAAAACTAGAAACTCTGTTCCAAAATGGTCATTCTGCTGGGTGGTTTTAACAGATCGATCTGTTTGAGTTTGCGGCGTAACCGTTGATGCTGTAGCGGTTGCGTTTAAGAACTCAAAGGAAGCGGTTAGAAAAAATTCCGAATTACGGCAAATAAAATCAAGCTAATTATCTGATTTTAAACGTAAAAATCGGAGACTCAGTTTTTATTTGGTCGCTCAGCACAGCCACTTATTTCCATAATAATTTATTGATTATATTGAGGTTCTTTTTCTTTTGGCTGCATATATGTATTGTTGCATTCCTCAAGCTTATAGCAAACGAAAAGTGTGATAACGTTGCCGATCGCCCCGGAAGATTCATTCATGCCAAAATCAGAACGTTTGATTTTTCCTGTGGCCATGAAACCATCTGAAAAGTTATCATCATTCCCGACTTTTTGCGTTTTGCTCCCCGGAATCCTGATAAGATCCATTGTTACGGGTCTTGTCACGCCCAGCAAGGTCAGATAGCCCGTGATGAGTCCTTTATTGTCCTGACCGATCTCTATTTTGTCACTTTGATAAATCATCTCAGGATATTGATCTGTGTTAAACAGGGCGGGTCCACGGATGTCTTTGTTTCTTGATTCATTGCCCGCATCAACGCTGGCTGTCTTAACAACTAGATCCGCATGGCTGTTTTCCGGATGTTTACGATCAATGATTAGAACCCCGTCAAAATTATTAAAATGGCCGTTGATGCGTATCAGTAATAAATAGCTAACCTCGAAGCCGACATAGGCATTATTATAGTGTGCAGCCAGGTTTTAAGGAGAAGGAACTTTTCTAAACACGAAACGTTGTTTAAACTAATAGGAAGGTTTGATAGATGTGCTGGAGTGGCGAAGCGTCGGCGGTTCTTGCCGTAACTGGGTTTGCAACAACTGGATATGCGGCTTGGAAGGGTGAAAGCCCGCGTCTTTACTTGGCGCTGGCTTATTTTTCTATGATGGAGCTTCTGCAGGCCTTTACTTATCTCGTGATCGACCAATGCAGCCTTCCGGCCAATCAGATCGCTACCATTCTTGGCTATCTTCATATTGCCTTTCAGCCGTTTTTTATCAACCTTATGTCGATGTATTTTATCCCCGACCGCATCCGGAAAAAGATAGAATATCCTGTTTATGCGCTGTGCTTTGTTTCTGCGTTGATGATGATTATACAGCTATACCCATTCGAATGGGCGGGGCAGTGCATGATTGGCAGAGTGCTCTGTGCACTGGATTTATGCTCGGTGCACGGCAACTGGCATATTGCCTGGAATATTCCGGTCAACGGTCTGACTAATTTTCTGGTCGGAGATGTCTGGACGAATTTCCTTACCCTGTACCCAACCTACATAATAACGGGCCTGATCTTGCCGTTTCTCTATGGTTCATGGCGTTTTACGCTCTATCATTTTCTTGTCGGACCACAGCTCGCCATGCTGTTGACCGATAATCCCAACGAGGTGGCGGCGATCTGGTGTCTGCTGTCAATCGGCATTCTTATTCTGGTGGTGAAAACACCGCTCCGGAAGTACATGCATGTCAGGAAATGGCTGTTATGGCCGGAAACGATCCGAACTTTGATGAAGCGGTCGTCATAGATCGTGCGTCTGCCGGGTCATACCGGTGCTGTTTTAAGAGATCGTTCCGTATGAGTTTTTATTCGTATACCCAGCACAGCCAGCTATTTCCATAATTATTTGATAAGTGCGGTTCATTATCACCGGAATAGCCGCTGATATGCCCGTAACACTCCATCTAAATCCTTGAAATCATTTGTCCACGGGGTAGTTAGTGATCTTTAGAGGTCGGAGAATGGTAATGGATAAAAAACAAAGGGTGCAGGCCAGAATGGCCGCACCCCTCATATATTAGCGAATAAGCCAGATTTATTGAGCCAGCTTGATATATCTTTCCTGAACTTTTTGATCAGTCTGAATAATGTTTGCAATTTGATTGTATTGTTCAACGTTCAAATCAGTTTGTTCAACTGCCTGCACCATTTGCTTGTTGGCTTGTAGTTGTAGGGTTTGCATCTCTTCTTGTGTTTCTACAGCCTTTGCGCGGTCTTGAAAGTTTGTTTGAACCTGATTGACGGAGGCCTGTGCTTTGGCAAATTCCTGTAGCTGTGTGTCGGTAACATTCATTTGCTGTTGCTGGCCTTGTGGCGGCATATAGCTTTCCTGCGCATTAGCAACAATGGCCATGCTGCCTGTTGATAAAAGACCGACAGTAGCGGCAGTCATAAGAATTCTATTTTTTAGTAAAAGCATAAATAAACTCCTTCTTTGGTTTTATAGTTCGTGTTTGTACCTTGTATGACAGGCATATAACAAAATAAGTTCCATTTTTTTTGGGAACTTATTTGACGTTAGTATCGTCCTATGGTTAGGGTCGGGTGAAAGGAGCCTTTAATTTATATGAAAATGAACCAGCATGAACGTCAGGAAATTAACTGGATGATAGCGCGGGAGATTCCGGCTTTGCGGCGCTATGCGCAGATTTTAATGCGTGGTCGCGGTGATAAAGATGATCTGGTGCAAGACACATTGGAGCGCGCATTGAAAAAAAGCCAGACGTGGCGGCGCGAGGGCAGCATAAGAAGCTGGCTTTACCGTGTACAGTACACGGTTTTTATTAATCGTTACAGAAAACGGGTGAGCTTAAAAGAAGTCGCGGCAGAAGATGTGAGCGAAAGCCCTTCTATGGCCGTAAACGCATATCAAGACAACAATCTTGAATGCTTTCGTATGTTAAAAGCTTTGGAACATCTGAAACCCAGACACAGCGAAGTTTTATTGCTGGTTGCCGTCGAGGGGTTTTCCTATGATCAGGCTGCCCGGATTATGAATGTGCCTGTCGGGACGGTTAGATCAAGGCTGGCAAGAGCAAGAGAAAATTTACGTGCCGGGATGAAGAATACGAAGTTGCATGATAAAGCACAGCAAAAACTTGTTAGGACAAAAACATGACCGTTATAAATGATAATATACAGTTTTTGGAAACCATTGATGAGCGGGATTTACATGCTTATGTGGACGGCTTTTTGGATGAATGCCGCGCCCGCAAGGTTGAGGAATATTTGAAACGTCATCCTGAAAAGGCGGCGGAAGTGCATGATTATATCGAATATAATAAGCTGCTGCGCAAAGCTTACGAGCGTGAGGCCGACGAGCCGGTGCCGCAACGTTTATTGTCTTTACTTAATCGTCCGGTAAGAAATGTGTGGCCTGTGGTGAGTAAAGCTGCCGCTGTTGTAGTTCTGTGTGTTTTGTCCGCCGGGGGAGGATGGATAGGCGCGTATCAGAGTGGTGGCGTTGTATCTGCTGAAGACGGTATGGTGCGCAATTTCTTGCATCAGGTTGCTTTGAATACCGAGCCTCCGTTTGAGGCCATGCCTGTTCAAAATCTGGAAATTAATGCGGGGGCGCAAACCGGCCCCCTTAACTGGTTAACGCAAAAAGTGGCTCTGGAAATGCAGGCTCCCGATTTGACGCAAGCTGGATATACATTGGATCGCCGCAGGCTGGTCACGCGGGGTCCGCAGGAGTTTGTTGAACTTAAATACACCAATTCTTCCGGTGATGCTGTTAGGCTCTACATGAAAACGCGCTGGGAAAAGGAAGCCCCAACTATCGAGTTTGCACAAAAAGAAGGCCAGTCCATAGCCTATTGGCAGGAAGGGCCATTGGTCTATGCGCTTTCCGGCTCTATTGATCGCAGCCGTGCTGCGCAGATTGCCGAATTGGTGCGAGGATCTATGACCGATGTGCCGGATAATCCCCCTTATGTACAGGATGTGCAGGTTATAGCGCCGCAATTTGTTCAGCCGGTGCAACCTGTCCAGCAATCTCAAGCAAATCACGGTGCACAGTCTGGTGTTATGGCTGTGCCAATAACGCCGCAAAAAATGAACGCTGTTAGCGGGCATTACTAGGTGTTTGATCCCAACGATAGAAGGCAAGAGGCTATCAAGTTGATAGAGATAGCGGTTTTTTCAACAGCGCTAAACGGTAAGAGCCGATTTTCTTAAAGCCAATTGCTTCATAAGCCTTGATCGCTGCGGGATTATCGGAAAACAAGATTGCTTTTTTAACGCCCTGATCCCTCGCTTTTTGCAAAGTTAAAGCAACAAGAGTACGGGCATATCCCCGATTGCGATGCTCTGGCGGCGTCCACACCGGGCCAATTTGCACCATATCAGGCAGTTGTGCATTAAACCCGCTTAATGCAACGGGATTTCCCTCGACAAGCAATACCCACCCGCTCTTGCTTTTGATCTTCTGATCGATGTGGTTTTTGACATGCTGATCCAGAGCTTTGTTACCCTCTGATCCCAAGGCCTCGATCTCGTACGCTCTCATCCAGCGCGTCAATAGCGCCTCGTCAACTTTAGCCATTTCAAGCATTTGAGCGCCGGAATATCTCGAGCCTGCCGCCGATGAGATATGATTTAAATCCAGATTATAAAGCCCTTCGGCACGATTTGTTGCATATTGTTCAACATGGGTGAGCAGCTCATCTATGACGAGCTTTGCCTGATCGTCTGCGCCCAAAACACCGGCAACGGGGCGGGTGGCCATATTACGGAAGGCGGCGACCAGCTTGCTTAATATGGCTTTATCTTCCGCTTGCATCATAATGTTCCCGTTCTGGTAGTGCGCCAGTACGCCGGTTATATTTCCTGTTTCGTCAAACGCACCAAGATATTCGCCGTGATAATCCTCGTTTTTGTATTCAAGCCCGGAGCGCTTCATATTGCTGCGTAGGAACATGCTGGTCTCGGCATGGTATGACAAAAACTGTTCCAGTTTTTCAGCGTCGCTGTTTTGTAATAGCTTGATTATCATTTTCATGCTCTTTTGTTTTTGATGAAACACAACATATCGTGCTTCTTTAAGTTTTTTGCGCTGCACTGCAGCTATAGTTTTCCTTCCATATTTATCCAGTTAAGGTATAAAAGTTTCACATATTGTACTATAAAAAAATTATCTTTAAGGAGACTGACATGACAGCCGACAAGAATTTATCACCTAATCCTGATGATGTGTGGGGTTCTCACAATAGTTCGGAGAAGAGCTGGGAATCTTTCGTTGCAGGGAAGTGGCAGCGCTCGGTCGATGTCCGTAATTTTATTCAGAGCAACTATACGCCTTATGAAGGTGATGAAAGTTTTCTGGCAGGAGTAACGCAGCATACAAAACAGCTTTGGGATGAAGTTTCCGAGCTGCTCAAGGAGGAGCGCAAAAAGGGCGTTTTGGACGCTGATACCTCTGTGGTTGCCTCGATTACCAGTCATGCTGCAGGCTATATCAACAAAGATCTTGAGGTTATCGTAGGATTGCAGACAGATAAACCGCTCAAGCGTGCGATTATGCCTCGTGGCGGAATGCGGATGGTTTCCGGCGGGCTAGAGGCCTATGGATATGAGATGGATCCGCAAGTTGAGGAGATCTATAGCAAACACCGCAAGTGCCACAATCAAGGTGTGTTCAGTGCATACACGCCCGAAATGCGTGCAGCAAGAAAGAGCGGTATTGTAACAGGCCTTCCCGACGCATACGGGAGAGGACGCATTATCGGAGATTATCGCCGCGTTGCGCTATATGGCGTTGATTTTCTTATTGAGGATAAGAAAAAACAGTTCGCGCATACAGATGATGTCTTTATGACAGAAGATGTCATTCGTGAGAGAGAAGAGATCACCGATCAGATAGAGGCGCTTAATGATCTTAAAGACATGGCAATGTCATATGGTTATGACGTTTCCCGTCCCGCAGCAAACGCAAAAGAGGCTGTTCAGTGGACATATTTTGCCTATCTTGCTGCGGTAAAATCACAAAATGGTGCAGCAATGTCGCTGGGGAGGGTGTCTACATTTCTCGATATTTATATACAGCGTGATCTGGATAGTGGGTTAATCACAGAACAGGAAGCGCAAGATTTGATTGACCAGATGGTTATCAAACTTCGTCTGGTGCGTTTTTTGCGGACGCCTGAATATGATGCGCTGTTTTCCGGTGACCCTACATGGGTAACGGAAGTTCTTGGAGGTATGGGGCTTGATGGCCGTACTTTAGTTGCTAAAACAGCTTTTAGATTTTTGCAGACTTTAAATAACCTTGGCCCCGCGCCAGAGCCTAATCTTACGGTGTTATGGAGCGAGGCTCTGCCGGAAGGGTTTAAGTCTTTTTGTGCGGCAATATCGATTAAAACGTCATCGGTTCAGTATGAAAACGACGATTTGATGCGCTCGTACTGGGGTGATGATTACGGCATTGCATGTTGTGTTTCGGCTATGCGGCTGGGCAAGCAAATGCAGTTTTTTGGTGCGCGTGTTAATCTTGCAAAATGTATGCTTTACGCCTTGAACGGCGGTCGTGATGAAATAAGTGGAGAGCAGATTGGCCCTAAATCAGCCGCTTATGAGGGCGATGTTCTGGAGTATGACAAAGTTATGGAGCTGTATCAGCCCATGGTGACATGGCTTGCCAGACTTTATACGCAGACTTTGAATGTTATCCATTATATGCATGATAAATATGCTTATGAGAGCATTCTTTTCGCACTCCATGACAGGGAAATATTTCGCACAATGGCCTGCGGTATAGCCGGGCTGTCGGTTGTTGCGGATTCTTTTTCTGCAATAAGGAACGCAAAAGTAAGGGTTATCAGGGATGAGCGCGGCCTGATTACAGACTTTGAAACTGAAGGTGAATTCCCGCAATACGGCAATAACAATGATTGTGTCGATGATATTGCTGCACAAATAGTCGAGGAGTTTATGGATAGAATCCGTCAGTTCCCGATTTATCGTGGGGCTACAGCAACGCAGTCTATTCTGACCATTACTTCAAATGTTGTGTATGGCAAAAAGACCGGCAGCACTCCAGATGGCCGCAAGAAGGGCGAGCCTTTTGCTCCGGGTGCTAACCCTATGCATGGACGCGATGTTAAGGGCGCGGTGGCCTCTATGGCTTCTGTTGCTAAAATGCCTTATGAGCACTCACAAGACGGGATTTCTTATACGTTCTCGATTGTCCCCGATGCGTTAGGGCGCTCAGAAGGCGATCAACGCGCCAATCTTACGGGGTTGCTTGATGGGTATTTTGCAGCAAACGATCACACGCCGGGCGGGCATCACATTAATGTTAATGTGCTCAACCCCGAAGAGTTGCGCGACGCGATGGAAAATCCTGAAAAGTATCCGCAATTAACCGTGCGTGTGTCAGGATATGCCGTTAACTTTATTAAGCTTACGCGGGAGCAGCAGCTCGATGTGATTAACCGAACGTTCCATCAAAGCGCTTAGCTGCCATTATTTACGCTTGAGTGTCGTTGCTTCGTTTCTTGCGTATGAATAGAATACGCGGCACCTCTCGCGCCTAATCAAGCAAAAATGCTGTTTGCTATGAATAACGTGCTTACGTATTATGTTGTTTAAAGTTGGCCGTAATAAAAAGAAGCTGGGAAATGACAGAGCAGGGGACACATACAGACAAAGAAAAAAGCCTGGTTTCTTGCGGGAGAGACCCTAAAGATGCAGAGGTTTCGGGCTATGTCCATTCCGTTGAAACTGGCGGAATGGCTGACGGTCCGGGTGTACGCTATATTGTCTTTATGAGTGGCTGCCCCTTGCGTTGCCGGTACTGCCATAACCCGGATATGTTACGTATGAAAAAGGGTGCGCTAACCCCCTCTACACAACTATTGGATGATATAAGCCGATACGCATCGTATCTAAGCCATAGCAAAGGCGGGGTAACGCTTAGCGGCGGAGAACCTCTGTGCCAACCTGATTTTGTTAAGGCAATATTTAAGGGATGCAGGAAAATGGGCATTCATACGACGCTTGATACAAGCGGATATCTGAATAAAAAGGCAGATGATGAGCTGCTTTCTCTTACCGATCTTGTTTTGCTCGATATTAAAGCAGGCAGTGAGCGAATATATAAGCAGGTTACGGGGCGTCCGCTACAGCCAACCCTCGTCTTTGCCGAAAGGCTTGCGGCGCGCGGTATCCCTGTCTGGCTGCGCTATGTGCTTGTCCCGAATCTTACGGACGATCCAGAGGAGATCGAGTATGTCGCCAGCTTTGCTGCATCTTTGGGAAGCGTCGTTAAGCGCGTTGATGTTTTGCCATTTCACAAGATGGGTGAAAAAAAGTGGGAGCACACAAGCCTGAATTACAAGCTGAAAGATACACCCTCTCCAACGCATGTGCAAATTGCTGCGGCTCGAAAAATTTTTCAGAAATATGGCCTTACAGCCTATTAGCAAAAAAGAAGCCACGGTTAAAAAAGTTATCCGCAATATACCATAATTTTAACTATGGGTACTGATCTTTAAACCAGTATATATGGGGTTGCGGTTTGTATTATTCG
>JAGYOK010000090.1 GCA_018399685.1 Alphaproteobacteria bacterium
TAAACTATGTGTAATATAAGATTTCAAAGAGTCATCATAACAGGTGACTCTTTTTTTATTTATTTTTAAAATACTTTAAAAAAAGTAGAAAAAAGACTTGACAAACAATGCCAAAGATAGTATATTTCATATAGAAATTAAAGAACAAACAAAAAGGAGAAAGACAGTTAAAGAGGCCGACAACCAAGCAAAAAGATTAAACGGCGACAAGCCCTAAGAATAAGAGCAAAAAACATTGAGAATAATGTCCAGCTAGCTAATTAGCAACGATACGTTGTCAGGTGAGCCCGAATATAGGCCATGATACCTGAGCGATGATAACCTCCGCAAGCCCGAACGGCTGCCGGTGATACGGCAAGGAAACCTGGACAGGTAGTCATAAAAGTAAAAGTTCATCTGATGAGGTTTATAGGAATCGAAACTGCTGGATCAAAAAGGAGAGAGAAAATGAGATTTTCAACAGAAGAATATGAGTTCAGTCACAATCGCAAGCCGAGAGGGTTCGGCATGTGGATGTTCTCTATTAATGATAAAATATTAGGGTGGACAGGCACCTTAACAGAAGCAAAAAATAAGGCGAGAGCCAAAGCAAAAGAAATAGGGAATGTTTACGAAATTAAAGTACTACCATAAAGAAATCGAAACTGCTAAAGGAGAGAGAAGATGAAAACGATTATCGTAACAAGACACCCAGCACTGGTAGCATTGCTTTCCGAAAGGAAAGTGATAACGGGAAAGGAAAAAGTCTTTTCCCACGTTACCCCTGATGATGTAAGGGATAAAAATGTGATAGGCGTACTTCCATTATCGCTTGCGGCATTGGCCAACACCGTCACAGAAATCCCTTTGGCACTTGAGCCAAGTGACAGGGGGAAAGAGCTGGACATAAACCGGTTAAGGGAGATTGCCGGGAGTGCAGTAAAATACAAAATAAGCAAAATATCCTGATGGGTGCGCCTTCGGGCGCATTAAAGGACAGAGTGAGTCCAAAGTCTCACAATCAAAAAGGGAGAGAGAAAATGGCTGGTTATAATGGGTACTCAAAATCAAACAATGCGGTTTACGCTGAATATAATGGTCAATATCCCGCAACAAAAGCAGTCCAGATTGTTGCAGAAGTTACCGGTCTCAAAAAAGCATTGGTTCGCAAGATTATCAAGAGTATTGAGACAAATGAATACCACCATACGAGTAAGTATTATAATACCACGTATTATTATGATACCGAAAACTTGGTCGCAATGCTGAACGCAGTTAAGTCAAGAGGCGAGTTTAAATTTGAAGATTATGATTGGCAAGGTATTTATGATCAAGAATTGCAAGATTATGAAGACGGTGTTTATAAATTCTGCGATATAACATTAACAATTGATGAAGTGCTCGACGATAATAAAAACTAACCAAAAAGGGAAAGACAATGAAACGGAAAATCATGTGGGCTGTGAAATGTGGTGAGCCGGACTGGAAAGAGTGTATAATAACTGAGCTGGAGTCGCAGTTTGCTGATGCAAGGTTATGGTGCAAACAACACGATTATGATAGGATAAGGATAGCAGAAATTAACATCGGAACGCCGCCAGATTTTGTTGATACAATCAAAAAATAAGGGGGAAACAATGAATATCAAGGGAGAAATGTGTTCGCGGTTAGTACTGCCCGAAAACTGCATTGTCAGGAAAACAAGAAAACACCTGTATTTTTTTACACAAAACCGGAAGCGGTTCCTTGCCATACAGCGTGATCAGTTAGTATGGTGCACGTCATATCATGTAGTGTATGCGAATTAACCTAAAAGCCGTGGGCACGGCGTAAAAAGGCCAGGAGGAGATTATGAAAATGTATAAACTGTTGACAAATGAGGGTATTATCGAGGTGAAAGGCTATCCCGTCATAATCGAGGGATTCGAAGAATACAACTTCTTTGTGCACCACCCGGTATGGGGCGGCAGATCGTGGAAGGTATCCGAGGTGAGTACCGGAATGAGCGTAACGCCATCACCGTGGCGCGG
>JAGYOK010000091.1 GCA_018399685.1 Alphaproteobacteria bacterium
GACTAAACTTTTACCATTTCAAATTTCAATTATTCCGTTTATATGATTTGTACTATTTTTATCCCCTTTGCGTTGATACCCACTTTGGAATTAGCCTTTTTTTATGAATAATTCATGCTAAGGCATGATTAAAAATTTTCCTGAACCTTGCTCATTTACTCCCCACATGTTAAGTGGCGGAGACCATAAATAACTATCCTTTCCGCGAGTTCTAGCTATTTGACATGAAAGTGTTTCAGGTATTTTTCCTTTGTTAATCTCATCCCATTTTAGCATAACTAAAGCTTGCCAGCCATTCTCATTAGTCTGGAACTGCGTCATGGCGGAGTTTTGCGCCGGTTGAACATCAAGAGCAAATTTAAAAACTTTCTTGTTTAACGTCAGGATAATTTCTTCGCCTTTTAACGGTTTGCCATCCGCCTCAAAGCGTATTGCTATTCCGTCCTGATTATAAGTTACTTGAAAACTCGTACGTAAAAAAGCGGAATATCCCAGTATATCATAAACGCGGGAAGATTTACTTTTTCCACGGACAAGCTTAGATTCAGCAATCCTGTTCCAGGGGACATCGTCAATCGTCTTTGGTAAAGTTTGTTGTTTTTGAACTTTGTATTCAGGTACGTGTTTCAGATTTTTGTGCGCCAGATGAGCATTGACAAAAAAGCCATGCATGCTATTCGAGCTACCGCCGGGAGTCAACATATAAGGCATTCTCTGCCAATCTAAACGACGGGCATAAATACTTTTAGAATCCTCCGCGATGTCCTGCGCATGGTCATAACTTAGCTTGAGTTTGAAAAGATTATCCTTAACTCCTGTGTGCCAGAAATAAAAGACTTCAGCCTGTTTACCTGCCAACTGTGGTATCTCGCCAATAAGTTTGGTGCTAACATCGCGTTTTTTTCCATATTTAGTGTATAATACGGCTCTATTGGGAGTGCTGATTTCCAGACGTTCCCCAAGCTCCAAACTCCCCTGCCATGTAACCCTGCCGCCCTGCCAGCCAATACTTGGATTAACCAGTTTTTTGTCTAACGTACTCAAAACAATCTTAACCGGACTTGGCGTGTTTGTTTTGTTGAAAAGATAAGCCACAGCTCCATGCTGTACTCTAGATTCAATTATTTCCGGAACCGTTCCGGTCTCTATGCAAGCTTTATTCAAAAGAGCAAACAGTTTTGCGGTTTCCTCTTTCGGAAAACTTTGTTCAAAGTACAGGTTCGGATCAACATAATACTGATCCCATATCAGCTTTGGTTTGTCCCACTTCATCTCGTAGCGCGTGATGAGTTTTTTGTAAAAAGCGAACATCGTATTGCTCGCCGGACCATAAAAATGCTCACAAAAATCTTTGATCTCATATTCTAAATCCAGATCAGGGTTCCATAACAAACGCGTCCATAGTCTGAGCATAAGATAATCTGGAAACTGGCGTGTAGGATAGTATTCAAAAAAAACTCCTGATACATAAGGCTTTACAGTTTGCAACCATTTCTGCATCGCAAAAGCTGGAATGATTGGGACTGTGACATACATTGTCGGCCAACAACCGTATTCCCAAAGATATAAGCGTTCACGCTTGCAACCCACTTTCTCAAACCATCTTTTTAAGTGCGCAAGGTTTTTATCAAAAACATAGGATTCCTTGTTTTCCATAGAGGATCTCTGTAGACACAGCATAACATCTATATTGTCTTCAATATCAAGAGTTGGAACCGCATAATGCCTGTAATATGCCAGTGTAGAAATTCGCATCTTCGGCCAACGCTTTTTAACTTCCTTCCCCAGTCGGTTGAGATAATCAAACCAGATATTTGACCCTGCCCCCCACTGGGGGCGAGCCGGATCCCATAATTCTTCTGACCGCTTATTGTACCTCCAGTTTGGTGGGTTAAAGTCTGGAGGTTCCTCCATTATGTAGTTGTGTGTCGGAAATCTGCCATAAAAAAAACCTCCGCCTTTACCACTCTCAAAA
>JAGYOK010000092.1 GCA_018399685.1 Alphaproteobacteria bacterium
AGTTGAGGAACTTGTTTTGTCTTATTTCTAATCGAAACTACTATAAAAGTCATACCCGCTACTATACAACTTTTTCCTATGGTGAACATCCCGAGACATAGTATCCAGAATATACCAAGAAAAAATGGCGATCCCGACAGGATTCGAACCTGTGACCTACTGCTTAGAAGGCAGTTGCTCTATCCAGCTGAGCTACGGGACCATACGCTACATAATAAAAGACAAATATTTTTTAACATAAAATGATTTACAAAAAATAAACATTTTCAAAAACGATGATAAAGTGCACAAGGAAAACTCCAAAAGCAAGCTTTTTTGTTGGTTTTACTTATTATTATAAATCTGTAATAAATATGACAAGCCATTAACCAAGAGGCTTTAAGTGGCGAAGATTTTCCGGATAAACCGTATATTCCCACCCGTGATGCTTCGCAAATGTGATTGCGCGCTCAACTGTTGGAAAGTTTAATTTCACATGAGAATACGGCTCCGTTCCCTGACTCCACCCCATCAAAGGATCAGGTACGCAAGATGATGTTTCTTCAAATTCAAGAACCCACAAATTGCGCATCGCCCGCCCCGATTGGGTTGCACTCTTCGCGGGGCGGTAAATAATTACATCCATTTATAAAACCATGCTCTTAATTTGAAAAACAGCTATAGCTAAAAAGTTATAAGATTCACGGCGCTCTTACCAGCGGTAATATTTTTGACCGATAGCAGCAATAACACCGCCCATCAAAAGATATGGCAACATATGGTGTATGACAATGTGTGATGCGTTATCACAGCCACAAGTCAGACGCAAACCAAGATATCCGATACCAAGTGCTGCTATTATATTCATAAAAACCATTAATATCGGCCGCGTTGTTTTACCTCTCATAGATAAAAAGACAATAGTCGCAGCTGGGATAAGCCCAAAGATTATGCTATCAACCATACAATGCGAAAAATGCAAATCGTTCATGAGGTCTGCTCCAACGGATATCTGCATAAACATCCACCCTATCAATACAGTAAACAAAGTAGCAGACACCACCGGCATCCATTGCTGCCCACGCATATCGGGGACACACATCCAATGAGAAGACAGTGCCCCGCTCATCGACATGATAAAAGCCAGAAATAGTTCGAAAAGATAGGCCGGATCGGCAAGCTTCAAGGCAAAATCAGGGCGAAGTCCAATATAATTAATAACCAAAAAAACATAAGCACCGGAAAACAACGTCCAACACAAAGCTCTCTTAAGTGGGTGTCTAAGACATTTCATCGGCTTGAGATCTTCACTCAGACACGCAACAAGCTTCTCTGTTTCACTTATGTCTTTATTCATTTTAATTTATTTACCTAATTGCCTGTTCCGCGAGAACGTTTCTTAATCTCTTCGTCGCACGGTGCACCGAGACTTTGGCTGCTGTAACACTCATATCCATTTCCATAGCAGCTTCTGCAACACTATAACCTTCAACTTTTATCATTTTAAAAAGTTTTTGTTGCTTACCGGGCAGAGATGCCACAGCCTTTTCTATATCCCGTAATTCGCCTGCCAAAGGATAGTTCGTTACATTATTCCCAAATATTTCTGAATTGTCTTGTGAAAAACGGTTTATATCGCGATTTTTATAATGTTTCCTTAGAAAATCAGCTTTACGATAATGAATTATTGCATTTAGCCAGGGTTTGAAAGGCCTATCAGGGCTATAGGAAAACAAAGATTTATGCACGGAAATTAAAACATCCTGCACAACTTCTTCTACCCAATCGTAGTTTGCCAGTCCAGCACTAAGGCGAACTTTAATATATGGCGTTATGTCAGACAAAAGATAAGAATAAGCGCGCTTATCCCCGCTCTGGGATAAAGCTGCCAAATCCTCCCATTCCTCCATATGCCCGCCGCTTTTATTGGAGAAATCAGGTTTATCATTTAT
>JAGYOK010000093.1 GCA_018399685.1 Alphaproteobacteria bacterium
TTAATTGACTTTTTAATTTACCAGAAGTTATAACCTGACTTTTGCAGTTAAATAGTAAGAAAAGGCCGTTTTAACCTTATTTATCAAGGGTTAAGCGGCCTTTATCTCTACTGTAAGTTGTTGCTGATTCAAACTTTTTTTGTCGCACCCAGTATTTTTTTGATCTCCCCTAAAATTAAATATTTGCGGCTCAGATCCACACCGAGCAGCTCACCGACCGATCTGGTGATCTCATCTGCATAGTTGAAAACAAACCAATTTTCCTCAAGGCGACTACCTGAAGCCCTGTTTAGACTTTCCACAATCCGCGGAATCGAATATTTATTGCAGAGGCGTAAAACCAACAGCCGGGCAATAACCAGGGCGACAAAACAGATTAAGAAATGCGCCTCGATATGATCATGGCGTGAAAGATAAACAGGGCGGGTTCCAAGATCACTTTTTGTGATCTTGAAGGCATCTTCGATCAGCCAGAGCCCGCGGTAGATTTCAATGATCTCCTCATCTTCCTTCTGCCACTCGCTGGTGACAATAGCGTAATAGCCGTCGAACCTTTCTTCTTCGCGCAATTTTTTCTCATCGAAAACAGGCCTCTGCCTGGCAGTGATGATCTCGCCTGTTTTCGGATCAAAAACAAGGTTTTTCAAATATTTTGCCGCGCCGTAGGATGTAGCCTTATTGTATTTTGAAGGGTTTTGGGCCAGGCCCCGGGCTTTCAAGAGAGCCGGTTCACGATCGGCCTTTGCTTTAGAGTCGTAGTCGGCGCTGTAAAACACGATCTGCTTTTCATCAATGCGGATTTTACTTCGGCCCCCTTTGGCATTGCTGAGGGCAATTTCGCGCGGATAGAGCCGGGACTTGATTTTGTAATCATCGCCTAGCTGCCGGTAACTTGATGGGTCGAGGACATAATCTTTCAGCTCCTTGTTCGCGCCGCGCACAGTTTGCGAATAGACATAGCCGTCGCCTTTAGCCAGGCTAAAGGCGATATTGTCCGCTGTATTCACACCCTTGTCCGCGACGACGATCATTCGGCCGACTGCATAATCATTTTTCACCTTGCTTAAAACCGGCAGCAAAGTCTCGCAGTCATTGGTGTTGCCGGGGAAAAGATCGTAGGAGATCGGGACCCCTTTTGTGTCCATCAGTAACCCCATCTGCACGATCGGGTCAGGGCGATGTTCTTTGGACACACCCTTTTTCCTTAGCTCGTCCTGCCCGTCAATCTCGAAATAGTAATTGGTAACATCGTAGTAGACCAGCTCGGTGCTTCTTTTAAACTTAGCTTTCATCTGCCGGTGCAAATAAAGCTGCAGACTGTCTTTAAAAGCGACAACCTGAGTCAGGCAGCGGTAGATGTCGTCTAAAGAGAAATCGGTGTTTTCAAAGTAGCGCTCTTTTCCCTCATAGGTTTTTTTCTTGGACGCCGGCGCAAGAATGCGGGAGAAAACGAGAAGCTTCATGATGTTATTTGTGTTGAATTCATATTTAAACGATCTGGAGTTGTTGTAGAAGAAAATGTGGAGGCCAAGTTCATGGTAGAGTTTGCAAAGAGCAGCATAACCGATATTTTTGCGGTTGGCCGGACCCTCCGTGAGAGTCTCTTGCGGATCAATGTCAAGCTTAACCGGCTCTTTTTCTAAAGCCGCTTTTTTATTCATCTCCTCTGCGACCGCTTTAAAATGAGCGATGGGGTCTTCATGCTCTTTAGTTAAATCATCAAGGTAGCCAAGAGACTTAACCGTTTTGTGGCGGACCTTTTTGGTGACCGGATCGCGGTAACCCTGAACAATTGATAGATATTTGCGGCCCTTGTTGTTGCCGATCTGCAGATACATATTATCACCTCCGTTTTCCATATATTATATCACGATTAACAACAAAAAGC
>JAGYOK010000094.1 GCA_018399685.1 Alphaproteobacteria bacterium
TCCTGACTTTTGCAGTAAAACTGTTTAAAAATGCCGCTCAGCCCTGATGTTGTAAGGGTTTAACGGCATTTTGAATTTACAGTAAGATGTTGCTTTTTTTAAGTTTTTTTAGTTGCGCCCAGAATATTTTTGATCTCCCCCAATTTTAGATATTTACGACTTAAATCCACATCAAGCAGTTTCCCAACAGCGCTGGTGACCTCATCTTTATGGTTAAAAACAAACCAGTTTTCCTCAAGGCGAGTACCTGAAGCCTTGTTTAAGCTCTCCACAATCTTAGGGATTGAAAATTTATTGCCGAGTTGTAAAACCAATAGACGGACAATTACCAGGGCGACAAAACAGATTAAGAAATGTGCCTCGATGTGATCTTGCCTTGAAAGATAAACAGGGCGAGCTCCAAGATCACTTTTCGTGACTTTAAAGGCATCCTCGATTTTCCAGAGGCCGCGATAAATATCAATAATCTCCTCGTCTTTTTTCTGCCACTCGCTGGTGACAATTGCATAATAGCCGTCGAACTTTTCTTCTTCGTGCAATTTTTTTTCATCGAATACAGGTTTCTGCTTTGCCGTGATAATCTGGCCTGTTTTCGGATCGAAGACAAGGTTTTTCAAATATTTTGCCGCGCCATAAGATGTAGCCTTATCGTATTTTGAAGGGTTTTTAGCCAGGTCCAGGGCTTTTAAAAGAGCCGGTTCACGCTCTGCCTTTGCTTTACGATCGTAATCGCTGCTGTAAAAGACAACCTGCTTTTCATCAATGCGAATTTTACTTCGTCCACCGGTTGCATTGCTGACAGCAATTTCACGTGGATAGAGCCTGGACTTTATTTTGTAATCATCTGTGAGTTCCCGGTAGCCTGAAGGATCAAGGACATAATCCTTTAGCTCCTTATTCGCACCACGTACAGTTTGCGAATAGATATAACCATCGCCCTTAGCCAGACTGAAGGCGATGTTGTCCGCCGTGTTAACCCCCTTATCTGCAACAATGATGGTGCGGCCGACCCCGTAATCTTTTTTCACTTTGTCTAAAACCGGCATCAGGGTCTCACAGTCATTGGTGTTGCCGGGGAAAAGATCATAACAGATTGGGATTCCTTTTGTGTCCATCAGTAAACCCATCTGGACGATTGGGTCAGGCCGATGTTCTTTGGACACTCCTTTTTTCCTTAACTCATCGGGCTCATCAATCTCGAAGTAGTAATTGGTGACATCATAGTAAACAAGCTCGGTGTTTCTGTTAAACTTAGCTTTCATCTGCCGGTGCAAATGAAGCTGCAGATCGGCTTTCATAGTGACAACCTGGGTAAGGCAGCGGTAAAGGTCATCTAATGAGAAATCGGTATTTTCAAAGTAGTTCTCTTTTTGCTCATAAGTTTTTTTCTTAGACGCCGGGGCAAGAATGCGAGAGAAGACAAGAAGCTTCATGATGTTGTTGGTATTGAATTTAGATTGAAATGATCTGGAGCGGTTGTAGAAAAAAATGTGGAGGCCGAGTTCGTGGTAGAGTCTGCTTAAAGCAGCGTAACCAATATTTTTGCGGTTGGCAGGGCTCTCAGTAAGCTTCTTTTGCGGATCAATTTCAAGTTTAACCGGCTCTTTTTCTAAAGATGCTTTTTTATTCATCTCTTCGACGACCGCTTTGAAGTGGGTAAGCGGGTCTTCATATTCTTCTGCTAAATCATCGAGGTAGCCAAGCGATTTAATCGTTTTGTGGCGGACCTTTTTGGTGACCGGATCGCGGTAACCCTGAACAATTGAAAGGTATTTGCGGCCCTTGTTGTTGCCTACTTGTAAATACACGGCATCGCCTCCTATTATTATTTATTATACCATATTAAGCAACATATAGCAACTATATATATCAATTAATTTGACAA
>JAGYOK010000095.1 GCA_018399685.1 Alphaproteobacteria bacterium
CGTGAACTGATTCAGGATAAAATCCAAAACGCTGCCGGTATTTTTCAATCTGAGGTATTAAATCTGTTGACTCGTTATAATTGTCCCATCCGATCTTGTCAACATAGCTGAACCCATCGACCATACTCACTGATATCTTTGCGCCAAACTCAACTTTGTTTCGCGCCTTGCCGCGAACTATCGGTCTAATATGCGGCTGCGAGATACTGACAATACGGTCGTCTATTCTTTGCTGACGGTTATCATACATCCACTGCTGTTGGCGGTAAAGCTCACTTATTACCAATAAGTCGCGATACTTTCTTTTGTTCAAATGCATCAGAAGACCTTCAGAAGCCATTTTATCAATGCTTCGCAGATTACGTCCGAGATATCCCAGCTGTTTGCCTACTGCTTTGCGAATCTTGTTTTTCCCGGAAGTTTTCTTTTTCGCTACGGCAAGATAATCTTTGCGCGCCTTATTTCTATACGTTCGTGGTTTGTCTTTTTTGCCGATTAAAGGCTTGTGCAACGTATCGATTATAGCCTCGGTCTTTTCTCTGGCAGTATTAAGAAGGTTCAAGTCGGTAGGATAAGCTATATCTGCCGGCGTGCAGGTAGCATCAACGATCATCTTACCTTTGTTTGAGGGCTTATCGTTATCATTTGGTTTATCGTTTTGAGAATTTGGAGTATCACTATCATCGCAGGAGTCGTCCTTCTTATTACTGTTATTTTCAACGGCATTGGCGACAATCAATTCGTTTATCTCGGCAAGTGTTTGAGCATTAAAACGCTTCCTAAAATGAGTCATTGAAGAAGAGTCAAAAGGCTTTTCATCATCGTATTCATAAAAGCCAAGGAAGTATTGCAGGTAAGGATTTTCCCTGATTTGTTCGACCGTCTCAATATCGGAAGTTCCAAGGCGTTCTTTGATGATCAGAGAGCCGAGTGCAACACGAGCTGTCTTGGCAGGATTACCCGTTTTGCTGCCTTTGAAATTGAGGGCATAACGCTGCTCTATTGTCTTCCATGGAATCTGCTTTGAAAGGATAACCCAGCGATTATCGCTACGCAATTTGCCGCCGAAGGGCAGATAAAAATTTGGTATTTCCAATTGTCCGGTGTAATCTTTTCGATACATTTAATTCTCCAAGTGCAAGCATTATTGTAAATTCAAGGGAAAACCCATTCACTTAACACTATTATAAAAGAACATATATGTTTGTCAATAAAGAATTTAGGCATTATTCAGCAAACCCTATTTATATCTTAAAATACAATTACATGAATTTATGCTAAACAAAATAGGAAAAAATTAGAAAATGAGACGTTATTTTTAATCATCTTTTTTATGAATTAAGCGATTATTAGCCGTTTGCTTTTTCTGAGTATAGAAGCGGGCATTTTATGCTGCAATTGCCATATAAAACTGATTGGTTTTGACCCTTTATGAGAGACATAATCAGCATATCCAAGATAATTATATGGTTGTGCCAGAGCGTTTATAGTTTTGTTTTCCCGAACAAAAAGCATAATTTTAGAACCTTTTTTTCGATGATTTATATATCTTTGACCTGTTGATGATTTCTCAGATGTTGTCGCTTGACTCTGCCAATGAAAGAGGGTGTCGCTTATTGCATAATCTTCATACATTGTTGTGGGAGAGTAATGTTGTGAGCTTTTATTCAGCGTTATAAAGAATATATCCGTTTTAATTTTTTCTAGATACAAAACACCTTCTCTCATAGCAGGCTGGTTTTCAATGTCCCAATAGCCTATGGCTGCGAGTATTTCATCACGAGTATAACTGGCATGCAGTGTCAGGGGATGATTCGGTTCTATTTTTGAAAAATTAATATTTATTCTTTCTTTGTTTGTAGTTGTTAGTAATTTACTTATAT
>JAGYOK010000096.1 GCA_018399685.1 Alphaproteobacteria bacterium
GCACAGGGCACGGTGGTGATGTTACGTGGTTCACTGAGGACTTACCAAGTTTCTTCTCAATTTACACCCAATATTTTTCCTCAATCTTTTTCTTTATTTTAACCCCTTTTGGTCCTTGTTGCAATCTCAAAAAACGTTTTTATAACCATTCACCGTCTCCAGTGTTCATCCGGTTCTCCTCCCATAAACGTTTTCTCCTCACGCGCAAGTGAAGACGCGTCCGCATCAGGCACAAATTCGCGCGTGCGTTTTGGCCCTCTATCCACCACTGAGCGTGCGGGTGATGAGGTTTTTGAGCCATTTTAATTCCTCCATCGTAGCTCCCATCCCGAAAAGGACCTTCTCACCGGCCTCCCGCCCTTTTTTCCGCAGAATCTTTTTGTCGTCCTCGGCCGGTCGCACGACGAGGGTTCCATCCGCTTGCAGCTCGATGTCCGCGTTAAGATCGGGGGGTTGTTCCTCGACCAGTTCCGCGATTTTCTCGGGATCCTCCTCCCGAATCGGCATCGGTTTCTGTGTGCGTTCCTTTGCGGGCCGCCTGCCCTGTTGCTCTTCGGATTTTCCCGCCCGTTTGACGCTGCCGCGGGTCACATTATAGAAACGGCAGTTCGGGTTGGCCCTGCTTACGAGTGTCTGTATGTGCTGCCAGTAGCGTTCCCCCAGGTCACCTTTATGCTGGTCGTATGTCAGTCCGAAAACAATATGGGGTTCCCCGGACGGATTGGAATCGGAGGTGTAGAAACCAAAAGACGCCCCGCGGTTCTCGACGTGATCGATGTCCGCATAGTTCAGCGTCCTCTCCCCTGCCTGTAAAGTGGCCGCCAGCCGATCTCTATAGAAGCGGTATTCGCCCTCGGCATCGCGATTTTCCACTCCGCGCAGCGAACGGCGGATGTTGAGAAAAAACTTTGTCATAAAGCCGCCATACAAAAGCAGGAAGCCGGGAGCAAAGACCAGAAGATACGCATACAGCAGAGCAGCACCCTCTGATTTATCCTCAAAAAGCCCTCCAGCAAGCAGCACTAAAGCCAGAACAAACGAGCCGAGAGCAACAATGAATCCGATAACCAGAGCCGCGATGAGAGCTGTGATGAGCAGTTGGCGAGCGGCCGGCCCGCAGGCCTGGGCCTTGATAGTGAGTTGTGGATTACCTGTGTCAACCATGGTATCTGTTCTCCGTTGCTAAGTTGAGCCTGTCTTCAAAAAGTTGAATAAGTTCAAGATTCATTTTTCTCAGACCCTGATGCAAGAGTACGCACAATAATATCCTTTATCCATTCAAGCTCCTCTGTCGTTACATCAGCGCCACGCAAAAGTAATTTTTCTTTTCCGTCTGTTTTGACGAGCATTAGAACGTCTTTTTTTGTGTGATTTTGTTTTGCAACTTTAACATCAGCAATTGTTTCAGCAGTATGATATTCACCCATAGACGCCTTGACTTTTATTTTAGGTGTACCGCTTGTCTCAATCCCGGTTTTTCCCACATACAGTATAGCTGAATATCTTTTATTAAAGGCCATCATCTTATAGGCAATATACGAAAACAGGCCAAATATTACGCTTACTGACATAATAGACTTTGTCCATTCTTGCCATGTATGATGATATCCAACAACAAAATCTCCCAGTATCCCCAAAAACGCTATGCCTACAAATATAAGCACAGACACAAAACAGCCAGGCGCAAAAAAACTGGCAGGGGTTTTTATCTTCAACCTCTCGCCTTCAACAGATATCTTCAGATTATTGCCAGGCGGACGGGAAATATCCTTGTTAAAGTCCACTATGATTTTGTCTGAGTCAGTGATTTCCTTTGCTGATTTTTGCAATT
>JAGYOK010000097.1 GCA_018399685.1 Alphaproteobacteria bacterium
GGATTCGAGCCATAAGCATTTTTCCCAATATTATAGGGAATGTCAGCAATTACAAGCTGCGCCTTCGGGATTTGATAAGGTTTATAATTTTGAAAATGGTCGTTAATCAACATAATTCTCCCCTGTTATCGCACCCCTATCGGCTCAACCTTGACCACGTAAACCATAGGATTATCATTCCAATTCCAGTACTGCTTCTGCCACTGATACATAAAATCAACCATCTCCATCTCAAATAAAGAAGAGTCAACTTTCCACAAAGGCATCTCCTTGACGTCAATAATTTTCAGCCGTATCTTCCCCGCATAACAATAATCCGCGTACTTCCATTCACGATTCTTCGGCTTCACAATAACCCCGTACTCTATCGCCATCCACCGATGACTCGCCGGTATCTTCAAATAAGGCACACCCATCCTGGGCACTTCATAATCCATCAAAATAACACCCCCTGTTTTGCAAATTGATCAAATCGCTCATTGCCCATCCTAAAGTAATCCTCGTCAAGCTCAAAGCCCACAAAAGGTATCCCAGCCTTTAATGCCGCTATCCGTGAACTCTGTGAACCTAAATGCGTGTCAAGTATGATTCCTTCTTGATAATAATACTTAATAAGCCAATCGTATAAAGCCACAGGTTTTTGGGTTGGGTGAATGCGCTTTTCTTTGTTCTTCATATCACCTTGCCGAAAACCGTCCCAAGCAAATGTAAACATCTTCACGCCTCGTTGGAAAGATGTCCAAGCCAGCTCACAATCAGCAAAGTCCTGCGCCTGACGCTCTTTATTCCATACCACCCAACAACTCGCATTAGCATTCGGTATATTCTCAATAAAGTGATTCGCACCCCAGATAATCTGATGTGCGCTCACCCTCATAAGCTCTTCAAAATAAGAAAGAGACATAGGCGTCTTGTCCCAATTCTTTGGTATATACTTTGTCGCTTCTACTTGACCAACCCTCGAATGATTCTTGAGTCCATCTTCGCCTATCCCATAAGGCGGGTCAATAACAGCTAAGCTAAAGTATTTATCAGGGTACTTCTTTATCCCCTCCATACAGTCCATACAGTAAACAGTGGACTGTGTCCCACGACCTAATCCAAAACTAAGATTTTCGTGCTTCAAGATTTATCACCCCCCAATATGCCATCAATAAAGCCTCCGCACGGTCACAGTCCTTCTTAAGCCTCAGTTCAGGCTCAAGCTCAGGGAAAAGTTCTATCGCCCTTAATCGAGAATCGTCTTTTGGTTTGCTAATCAGACTGAATTGCTTTTTCCAGGTCTGAGGCGGAATCAAATGCACACCAATACCTAATGCACCCAAAACGCCCTTCCAGATTCCATACCCGACACCAAATTTAAATGAGCTTGCCACGCCCTGTTTAGGCATTGAATGGACTTTTTCCAGCACTGCCATATCCGGCGAAGCCTCCCATAGTATTCTCGCCATCGCCGGTATATTATAATCATCTCCGGCTAAGGGTGTATCATAAAGCGTAACGCCACCTGGCGTAATCAAGGCTATAGCGCCCTTTAATCCAGGGTCTATCCCTATTATTTTCATAACAACCCCTTCGCCCAACGCTTAAAGCGGGAGAATTTATCAAGGATTTCACTATACACACGAATCATCTCAGGGCTTTCTAATTCAAGTTCATCCATCATTAATCTGTCAATCGCTAATAAAATCTTCTCTTTGTCCGGCGCAGCCTTTCTTTGAGCTTCTTCCGCCGCAAGACGTTCCTGTTCCTGCCGTTTTAGCCGCTCTTGTTCCGCTATAAAAGCCTCAAGTTTACTCTGTTTTCTCAAAGCTTCCTCGCGC
>JAGYOK010000098.1 GCA_018399685.1 Alphaproteobacteria bacterium
ATGCTTATTCCAGATAAAATTGAACAAATGGGTCGCGCAGCCAGTGCCGTAGATCGAGCATGTTCATCCCCATCGTCTGGGCGAGTTTGCCGAGACTGATAAAGCCGCCTTCATACGCGGCAATCGCCCGGCGCTGCATCAGCGGCAGCTCTTCGATCTTCGCCTGGTAGCAGGCGGATATGGCTTCGCGCACAAGTTCTCCCTTACTTATGTGCCGAGCCGCGGCGGCTATTCACGTAGTAATCAAAATCGTAGTCGCTCTCGTAATCGGGAGAAAAGGCTGCTCATATCATTTTGGGCCATGCACCAAAGACTGATCCCCAGTGTTTTTGCAGGGCTTTAAAAGAATCGTTGCCAGGTACAGGTGTCACGGGCGTCTGTTCGTGATCAAGATATAGGCATCCTATATCCTCCAGCGGCAGCGTTTCAACTAGTCTTTTCGCTTGCTCAAGACTCTTCAGCCACACGATCTTTAATGCCTTCAGATCAAGCGGGTCCCGCAGATTTAGCTGATCAATATCCGTCTGGGTGTAGGCAACGTGTCGAGCCGTCTGTTCCAGTAGGAATAAAGGTGTAAAACCTGGGTCTTTGCCGCACGCCGCCCAAGCCAAAGCCCCCAATGACAGGTAGTTCTTGTCCAGGTGCAAAACGTCAACATAATCGCGTACCTCCTGGCGACCGGCCAAAGCCAAAAGTTTGTTTACCGCAGCGTCCGCATCATGCAGGCGATAGCCGCAACGTTCATCTTTCACCACCGGGAAAAAACGAAAGGCGCTATCCTGCGCCCATTCCATCTTGAGTTGTTTTCCATCCGAAACAATAATGGCACGCAGAAAAGAAGGTGTCCGCAAAAGCCAGTTGCAGGTGTAGCCAGCAAGTCTTAAGGCGGCAACGTCTGCTTCAGCACTGATAGCTACGTTTTCCTCGATGTCATGGAAAAAATCGCAATCCTGTGAAAACCGGGGGCTTTCGTCATGCCGATGCAGTACGGTTGCCCCGGCGAGATAGCTTTCCTGACTTCGATTTGCCGCAATACAACGGAGTATTTCTGATTGAAGCTCGGTTAACGGCATAATTTTGATGCAAGAATATAGCCTTCTCGCCCTCCATTTTTCCGCAATCCCTTAATAATCTCGGGAATGGTCTCTTTATTCACGGGCATATCTTCGCGCAAGTACCAAAAACATTGACCATGAAATTTGCGGAAAGCCCGTCGCGCCTCGCGCACCCGCACCATGTCCCGTGCTTCGGACGAGGAAAGATGGCGTCGGCTTTTTGCGCCACCATTGCGTCCGATCCGACTCAAATATTCCTGAATTGATTGTTTTTCCGTTGTCATGACAATAACATAAGCTGCTTATGATAATATTTCAAGTAAAACGGCACTTTTCATTGGGGGATCGTCGGATCCGATTTGCTCTTATGCACCCCGGGACAGTATGAGCGACCTGGCATTGTTTACGCCTTCCCTCAACGGGTTCGAGCCGCATTCAGATGCCAAGGTCAAAGCCTTATAAAAGCAAAAAGCAGGACTGACCCAGAAAGCTATTGGAAAAAGTCGAAGAGTATGATAAGTTTAGGTTATGAACAAAGGTTTGCGTAAACAGCGGGAGTTTGGCATGTATAGACGAAACTTATATCTCGAACGAGTGCGGCCGTTTCTAGATAAGCCGATCGTAAAAGTTCTTACCGGTATGCGGCGGGTCGGCAAGAGCTATTTTTGGAGATTTTTATCATGAATGAGAACATCTTGTTTTTGACGGATGTGTTCTGCCCGGCATTG
>JAGYOK010000099.1 GCA_018399685.1 Alphaproteobacteria bacterium
CCGCCATACCTTGTAGGGTACTCGGTCCCGGTTCTCATGTTCTTCAAGTGTGTCGTCGGGCTTCCAGAACCACGCTTTCACGCGGTCGTCATCATTGGCTGATACCGCCACAAGGGCCGTCAAGTCGGTCTTACCGGAGAGGTCAAGGCCTAAATATATCTCTTCGCCGGGGATCAGTTGTTCACCATCAGCCTTACAGGCCATCCAGTCAGACCGGGTTATCAGGGGGTTCCTTGCGTCAATTTTTTGGTTGCAATATAAATTTCTGAAGCTGGACTCAAATGACGGCATCCTTTGTGCGCGCTTTGCGGCTGTCTTCATTTCTGGTAAAGACCTGAACTTTCCAATCGCCGGGTTTGCTTGCGCCCATACCTTTGGATCGGTAAATATATTTTCCGCATCTTCTGGGACGGTATATAAATGGCAAACGGTTGATGGATCTCGGCCACTCAAACCATCATCAATTAACTGGCTTAATAGGTGCTGGGGGTCATTGGATTGCGTTGATATGACTATCGACAACGGTTCATGTCTTGCCGCCATGCTGGTATCCATCGCGTCGTAAAGATCCCTGTTTTTTGCCTGGGCCAGCTCGTCTATTACGCAAACACTTGGGTTCAGCCCGTATTTAGTCCCGGCCTCCGCTGATACCGCTCGATATATACTGCCATTCCTGAAACAGATCATGGTTTTGGTAGAGTCAACAATTTTAATATCTTGCGCTAAGTCTGGCTCCGCCCTCACAATTTGGGCCGCATACCGAAAAACGATCCCGGCCTGATCTCTATCGTTTCCCAAACTATAAATCTCACCATTTTTTATTGCTATTCTGTTCATAACCAAATGTGCAAGGGCAAGGCACGCAACCATCATCGTCTTTCCGTTCTTCCTGCCGATGCTCAAAATCGCCCGCCGGACTATCCGCTTTCCGCTGCTGTCAACCGGGTCATAAATGTCTTTTATAAACTTTTTCTGAAATGGCAAAAGTCTAAACGTCCCACCCTCGCCGTGCCCTGATGGGACTGTAAGCAATTCAATAAAGTTTATGATGTCCTGCGAGAGTAGCTTTTCTTTCATAGAGCCAATGCCGGTTGAAATGGTTTGTCTATCTTGGCGCCTTTGCTGAGATTCGCTTTTGCATCTAATGGCTGTAGGTTGCCCAATGACCATGCCCGCCTGAAATCAATATCTGTTGCTTTTTTGTAATTATGGGCAGAAAGGGGGATTTTGTGGTCAATATGCCAAACGGTTCCATAGTTTTCCCATGTCATCGCCGGTGTGAATTGACCCTCAATGTGCTTTTTTAACTGCTCAAGGGTATATCCTACAAGCATTTCCCAATGTCGCCCCGCCTTCTTTTCTTGCAATGAGTGGCTTATCCCTGCGCTTATCGCGCCCTTAAGTTTTCCTTTTGGAGTGGACCTGATCCTTTTGCTTGATTTTCTATCATATTCTTTTGCCTTTTCGGGGTTTTCCTTCCGCCATTGTTTTACACTTTCGATGTGTCTTTCGTAATTATCCGTACGCCATGTCTGTGAAGTTCGTTTCGCTTTTTCTCTGTTTTTAATATACCATTCCTTGTTTTGTTTCTTTACCCACTCGGGGTTTGCCAATCTCCACAAACGCGATGTTTCTCTTGCTTTTTCTGCATTTGCCACGCGATACGGTTTGTTGATTGCCTTTAGACAATCACGGCACGCCGAAGTCAGAGCATCATGGCTTCGCG